>JBAXEO010000202.1:0-3480 GCA_037140395.1 Coriobacteriia bacterium | reverse complement strand
TCCGGGCACTACTTTCTCCAGGATCTCCTGGTCGCACGCAGGATCCAGCTGAGCGAACCCACTCTTCACGTTGACGTCGGCTCACGCATTGACGGCTTTGTGGCCCACGTGGCGTCGTTTCGAGATATAGAGGTGTTCGACATTCGCCCCATGTCGGCCGAGATCCCCGGTGTGCGGTTCACGCAAGTCGACCTCATGGCGCCCCTACCCGACGAGTTCGTCGGCTATTGCGATTCACTGTCCTGCCTCCACGCGCTGGAGCATTTCGGCCTCGGCCGCTACGGGGACGATGTGTGCTACGACGGTCACCTGCATGGGCTCGAGAACCTGCACCGAATCCTGAAGACCGGGGGGACCCTCTACTTGTCGGTTCCAATTGGCCCGCAAAGAATCGAGTTCAACGCTCACCGGGTATTCTCAGTTGACTACTTGCTCTCGCACCTGACTGAATGCTATCGGGTGAGCAGGTTTTCGTACATCGACGACAAAGCCACTTTGCACGAGAATGCGCCCCTGGCCGCTCCCGAGGTGGCCAACAACTTCGGATGCAACTATGGATGCGGAATCTTCGAGCTGACCAAGCTCTGAACCGCGGAACCGGGTACGCGCGTTGTCTTGGAAACGGAGCCGCATGCGCCGCATCATCGGTAAGACGCTCAGAGGCGCTCTCGTGCTGGCAGCACGTCCAGCGCCGTTCTTTGCACGGCTGAAGAACCGCCTTCCTGCCTCGGAACAGTCGCGACACGTCATCCACGTCATCGGTGACTCGCATGTTGCGATGTTTTCAGGAAAGGATGCGATGGTTGATGCGTGGCCGAGATCCACGCGCAACCGCCTCGACGGCTTCCAAGCGTACCGTCTCGGTCCGGTGCTGGCGTTTCGTCTCGCTGATCTCAAAACGTCATCGCTTGGTCGCGAGAAGCTACTTGCTACGCTTGCATACGGGCCCGTGCCCCCCAGAGGCGTGGTCATGCTCTGCTTTGGCGAGATCGACTGCCGATACCATCTTCTCCGACAAGCCGAGTCGCAAGGGCGTGCGATTGATGACGTAGTTGCCGAGTGTGTCCGCCGCTATGCCGGCGTTGCCCTCGAGATACAGGCCTTGGGATTCTCGACATGCGCATGGGGCGTCATCCCCGCAGATAACGTGCGCCCCGAGGACGCGAACGACGACTACCCGTACTGGGGCACCCCATCTCAGCGCAACGCAGTAGCGAGAACCTTCAACCGCATGTTGGCCGACCAACTCGAGCCACTCGGAGTGGCGGTGTTGTCCATTTCCCAGAGCCTGATTGGGCCCGACGGACAGCCGAAACGCGATCTCTATATGGATTCCGTGCACCTATCGCAGGCCGCCCTTCCCCTCGCTGTCGAGGCTATCTCCGCCAGTCCTCTGGTACCGTGGACACGTCGTCCACCTGCACGGAGGTCAAGTTAGTGTCGTCGAAAGACCCATCGGCGCGGAAGCCCACCCCCCTCGTTTCCATCCTCACCCCCTCCTTCAACCAGTCGACCTGGCTGCCCGACAACCTGCACTCCGTCGCCTGCCAGACCTACCCCCACATCGAGCACATCGTCATGGACGGCGGCTCAACCGACGGCAGCATCGCCGTACTCGAAGCCGCCGGCGACACGATCACCTATCGCAGCGAACCCGACGCCGGCCAGTCCGACGCCATCAACAAGGCCTTCGCCGCCTCTCGCGGAGACATCATCGGCTGGATCAACTCCGACGACGCCTACTTCGACTGCCTCGTCATCGCAGACGTCGTCGCCTACTTCGTCGCACACCCCGATGTCGACGTCGTCTACGGCCACTGCGCCCAGATCGCGCCGGACGGCACCATCATCTGGATGATCTGGGTGCCGCCTTTCATGCGCCGAGTTCTCCGCATCGTCAACTTCATCGGCCAGCCGGTGGCCTTCATCCGCCGCTCGGCCCTGAGCGACCCGATGCTCGACGAGAGCTACCACTTCGCCATGGACTACGAGCTCTGGCTGCGCCTCGACCGAGAAGGCCGCCGCTTCCATCGCATCCCGCGCATCACCGCCGTCGACCGCCACCAGCCCGCGCGCAAGGGCGAGACGATGGCCGACGTGCTCCACTCCGACCTCGGACGCCTCGCCGAGACCCACGGCCGCGGCTATCCACCCGGCAAGCGCTTCCTGAGCTGGTGCTTCTACGCGTGGCGTCGGTTCATGGGGATCTTCCTCATACCGCGCATTCCCGCCAAGCTTGCGTTCACCGACGTGCGCACCAGCCGCTGGGACATCTTCCGCCGGCAGGCGCTCTCGTGGAGCAAGGCGTGGCCGCGCGACTTCGACGGGGGCGACTCCTGATGCCCTCGGCCCTCTTCGTCACCACCGTCCCTATCACGCTCGAGGCGTTCCTGCTCCCCTTCGCCGACCACTTCCGCGCGCAGGCCTGGCGCGTGGACGCCCTCGCCAACGGCGCGACCACCACCTCGGCACTCGACGGCCACTTCGACCAGCGGTTTGACGTCGCATGGAGCCGTAATCCCTTGTCGCCGCGGAACCTTCTCGGCACGTCGCGCCGTGTTCGCGAGATCGTCGCTGCAGGCGGCTACGACATCGTCCACGTGCACACCCCCATTGCCGCGTTCACCACCCGCTACGCGCTCCGCAACCTACGCGGCCGCGCCGGGGGCCCCGCCATCATCTACACCTGCCACGGCTTCCACTTCTACCAGGGCCAATCCGCCGCGCCGCACACCCTCTACCGCACGATGGAGCGCACTGCGGCCCCATGGACCGACTACCTCGTCACCATCAACCGCGAGGACTTCGACGCCGCCTGCGCGCTTGGCGGCATCGCGCCCGACCGAGTGCGCTACATCCCCGGCATCGGCGTGGACTGCGACCGCCTGTCGCCCGGCTCGCTACCCGCCGAGCAGGTCGCTCGCGTGCGCGCCGAGCTCGGTGGCGGAGCGGAACCCGGTGAGCGCTTCCTCGTCACGATGGTCGCCGAGTTCGGCGCCGTGAAGCGTCACGCGCTTGTGCTCGACGCCTTCGCCCGAGTGACTGACCCGCGCGTGCATCTCGCGCTGGTTGGCGACGGCCCGCTCGAAGGAGATGTGCGCGCAGGAGCCGTCGCACGACAGCTGAGCGGGCGTGTCTCTTTCGCCGGCTACCGCCGAGACATCCCGGCCGTTCTCGCCGCGAGCGACGCCCTGCTGCTCACGAGCGAGCGCGAGGGCCTGAACCGCTCGGTCCTCGAAGCCATGGCCAGCAGCACGCCGGTCATCGGCACCGACACTCGCGGCATCACCGACGCCGTGGGCACCGACGCCGGCTGGATCGTCGGCCATGACGACGCGAGCGGCCTTGCAGCCGCCATCGACGCTGCCGCCGGCGACCCAACCGAACTAGCCCGCCGCGGCGCGGCCGCCCGCACGCGTGCCCGCACCCAATTCGCGCTAGACAAGATCGTTTCCGACTACGATGGGCTCTATGTTGAAG
>JBAXEO010000201.1:0-3482 GCA_037140395.1 Coriobacteriia bacterium | reverse complement strand
ATACCTGCGTCGCGCGTCACGCCCTTCTCCAGCGCCCATTGCCAGAAAGGGACGATGCGGGCATTGCCCGCCGACGTCTGCAGCTCGCCCGATTCCAGTCGCGTGATGATGGTGGCCGACGAGCCGGGGTTTGCCTGAAGCGTCTCGGCGATCGACACGGTCTCTCGCTCCTGAGCCCCCGGTTCGCCCAAAGACCAGCACACCTGGTAGAACTCCCGCACGTCTGAATCCGGCGCGTCAACAACGAAATCGATCTCACGCCCACTCGCGGTTCGGTGATACGCGATCGATGAGCCGCCGAGCGGCCCCAGCCTGCGTCGCAACTCGAGGTAGACCGCATTCTCCAGTAGAGCGCCCCGGTTCACCGAGCCCCCCGAGTACATCGCCAGCGCAAGCCCGGGGTCCACCGCGTACACCTTGCGGGGATTGACCATCCGCGTCTTCTCGGACCTCGAATCGATTGACACCAAGAAGAAGAGGAATGCGTCGGCGAGATGGTCGAGGTAGCTCATCAGCGTGACCTTGGTGGTCTTGAATCCCTGCGACCGCAACGTCCCGACAAAGGAGCTGACGCTGAACTGCCCTGCGTTCGCCGAGAACACCCCACCGATAAGCCGTCTGAGCGCCGCAACATTCTGTACGCCATGACGCTCGATGACATCTCGCATGGCGACCGTCTCGACATAGCCCTGCAGGGTCTGCGCCCGAACCATCGGCGTCATATCGATTGTCTCGGGAAAGCCACCCTCTGCAAGGTATCGGTCAGCCAGAGCTTCCAGCTCAGTCGCTCGCGTGTACGAGACCGCACCGAGAGGCTCGCGGCCGTGCGCTCGGGCGAATTCCCGGAATCCGTACGGCAGCACCTCAGTCGTGAAACCGCGACCGCGAAACGTCGTCGCAACCTCCATGCTGAGCAGCTTTGATGACGATCCTCCCACAAAGAGCTGGGCATTCTCGGTGTCGAGAACACGGCGCGCAAACCTCTCCCACTGATCGACGACCTGGATCTCGTCGAAGAAAAGGTACGAACCAGTCTCACGGGCCCGAGGAGCAAGGCGGTAAAACGTCTCAAGCGCTTCGCCCAGGAACGCGAGGTCCGGGGCGACAATCCGATCGTCGTCGAGGTTGAGATAGAGCATCCGCTCCCGGGCAACTCCCTCGGCAGCCATCCTTTGCATCGTGTCAAACATGGCGAATGTCTTTCCTGACCTGCGCATCCCCACAAACACGTCGGCCTTGCGTGGCAGCATCAGCGGCCGGACATCGCGGGGCATGGCTCCGGGTAACGGAGCGCTCATGGACTCCTGAATGAGGCGTTCGAGCAGGTCGGACATCTCGTACGTCCTTGTCAGCGGGCTATTTGGTATGTTGGACTATACCAGATTATTAGCTATCTGGCATTTTCTAATATACCCTTCTTGGATACCACCCCGGGTAGGCTAGCAGGTACCGCTGGCACGCTCGCCACGTGAGGAATACCCTGTAGTGGTTCTGTCCGACGCCGCGTCCTCATGCAGGGAGACCGTCTGATGCTCGCCTTCAATCTCACCGACCCCGCCCTTTCCCCCATCGCCGAGAAGGTCCTCGCCGGAACACGCCTCACTCGCGAAGACGGTGTCACCCTCTACGCGAGCAACGACCTGCTCGGCATTGGACAGATGGCTGACTTTGCTCGGCAGCGCATCAACGGCGACCGCGTCTACTTCATGGTCAACCGCCACATCAACCCCACCAACATCTGCCGGAACCGTTGCAAGTTCTGCGCGTTTGCACGCGACGCCGGCGAAGAAGGCGCATACGAGATGACGCTCGACGAGGTGGCCAAGGCCTCAGCAGAGGGCGCCGCCGACGGCGCCTACGAGATCCACATCGTCTCCGGCCTGCACCCTGACTGGAGCTACGAGTTCTACATCGACATGGTCGCGCGCACACGCGCCGCGGTGCCGGATCACGTCATCGTTCAGGCGTTCACGGCCGTCGAGATTGAGCACATGGCGATCATCAGCGAGAAGTCGACCCGTGAAGTGCTCACCGACCTCAAGGCTGCCGGCCTCGACGCGCTGCCCGGCGGCGGCGCCGAGATCTTCAGTGACCGCACGCGAGTCGCAGCCTGGGACAAGAAGACCAAGGCCGACGTTTGGCTGCGCATCCACGGTGAAGCGCACGAACTCGGCATCGCGACCAACTGCACAATGCTCTACGGCCACATCGAGACCACCGAGGAGCGCGTCGACCACCTCATCCGCCTCCGGGAGCAGCAGGACAAGACCGGCGGCTTCCTCGCCTTTATCCCGCTCGCGTTCCACCCCGCCAACACCGAGCTCGCTGACCTGCCGGCCACGACCGGCTTCGATGACCTGAAGACGCTCGCCATCGCGCGCCTGATGCTCGACAACATCCCGCACGTGAAAGCGTTCTGGATCATGCTCGGCCTTAAGATCGCGCAGATCTCGACCGCGTTCGGCGTTGACGACCTGGACGGCACGGTGGTCGAGGAGCGCATCACCCACATGGCTGGCGCGACCACGCCGGAGGCGCTCTCCAAGGACGACCTGGTCGGCATGATTGAGGAGACCGGACACGTCGCCGTTGAGCGCGACACGCTGTATCGCATCGTGAGGACCTATGACGAAGAGGGCGCGACGCCAGCGTGGGATGCGGGACCGATTGGCGCGCCGCCGCGCGTGGGCGTGGCGCGTGGCACCGTGGCTACGGGCCACGCGAGCGACGAATAGTGCGCGTGGCGCACCCGGACAGACACCAAGGCGCGAGGTCCTTATCGGCTAATTGACATCATCTCTACATTTTCTTAGACTTTCTCTATGGAGGTGTAGACATGGTCTATCAACGCAAACAGGTGCAGATCTCGGCATTCATCGCCGAGGAGACCAAGGCTGCGCTCGACGACTACGTCGCAGCCACCGGCCTCAAGAAGAACCGCGTGATCGAGGAGGCGCTCCAGCGCCATCTCGCCGCAATCGATGAGATACCGGCCACCATGATCATCGAGACCCACCTGACCACCACGCCCGAGGGCTGGAAGATGATCTGCGACCTGCTCGACAGCGATGAGGAACCGACGCCGTTCGAGACCGAGTCGTACCGCCGACACGTCGAGTACATCCAGACCAACGGCAAGTCGCTTGAGGACAAGATCCTCCCCCTGCTCCACGCCGCCGATGGAGACTAGATCCCTGCTCCGCGAGGATCGTCGGGCTGACTTCGCATCCGGAGAGCCGGAGACCGATGAGTTCTTCCGTCGCTATGCCGGGCAGAACCAGTTCCGGCATCACATCGGAGTCACGTATTGTGCGCTTGCCGAAGGCAAGATAGTCGCGTTCGCGACCGTGAGCGCTGGCGAGATCAACCCCTCGCTACTCCCGGAGGAGCCCGGCGCCTTCCTGCCCGCCTACCCTGCCCCGGTGTTGAGACTCGCGCGAATGGGCGTCAACGAGCTCATCCAGGGCCAGGGCATTGGCCGA
>JBAXEO010000200.1:0-3496 GCA_037140395.1 Coriobacteriia bacterium | reverse complement strand
TGACGCGCCGCCGCCGGTGGCGCCCACCCAAGACTCGGTTGTCCCTCGCATCCCTCTGTGGCCCGTCGGATCAGCTGCGTCTACACGCAGTGCTGCCGCATCGGCGCACAGAAGAGGAGTCATAACTTGAGGTTCGACAATTTGGGTCTAGACCCACGCCTGCTCAAGGCGGTGGGTGCGATGGGGTATGACGCGCCCACCCCCATCCAAGCCAAAGCCATCCCGTCCATCATTGAGGGCCGCGACGTCGTCGGCTGTGCCCAAACCGGCACCGGCAAGACCGCCGCATTCGTCCTTCCCACACTTCAGCGCGTGAAGGCCGGTGGCCGCAAGCCCACCGCCCTCATCGTTACACCGACCCGCGAGCTCGCCCTGCAGATCGAGGGCGTGGCCAAGCAGGCCTCCAGATTCACCCAGCACCGCGTCGCAGTGGTCTACGGCGGCGTCGGTTACGGCCCGCAGGCCCAAGCACTTCGCCGAGGCGTCGACGTGCTTGTCGCCACCCCTGGCCGACTGCTCGACCTGTGTAACCAGCGCGACTGCGATCTGTCGCATGTTGAGGTGCTCGTACTCGACGAGGCCGACCGCATGCTCGACATGGGTTTCTGGCCCGACGTGAAGCGCATCATGAACCTGCTCCCCGAGCAGAGGCAGAACCTGCTCTTCTCGGCGACGATGTCGCCTGAGGTCATGCGCGTTGCCGGCGACACGCTCCACCAGCCAGTGACCGTGGACGTGGCTCCGCCTTCCAAGCCGATTGAGGCCATTGAGCAGTCGATCTACCCGGTCGGCGGTCAGCAGAAGATGGACCTGCTGGTCAGCCTGATCAGGGACCACGGCCTGCAGCGCGTGCTGGTCTTCACCCGGACCAAGCACCGTGCCGACCGCGTGGCTCGTGTGTTGGATCGGAGCGGTATCTCCGGCGCCGCGATCCATGGCAACCGCTCGCAGTCGCAGCGTCAGCAGGCGCTCGACGGCTTCAAGCGGGGCCGTCACCGCGTGCTTGTCGCCACCGACATCGTCGCTCGCGGAATAGACGTCGACGGTATCAGCCACGTCATCAACTTCGATCTGCCCAACGTGCCCGAAGACTACGTCCATCGCATCGGCCGCACGGCTCGCGCAGGCAAGAGCGGCATCGCGATTTCGCTCTACGCACCAGAGGAAAAAGAGCAGCTCCGCGATATCGAGAAGAAGATCGGCAGCATCATCGACACGGCCGACCACGACGGATTCGCCTACACCGAGGCTCGCCAGGTACCCGATCCGGATCGCTCGGCAACCGCCTCTCCCAAGCAGCAGCGGCCCACTCCCGGAAGCGGTCGCAAGGACCGACCCGGCGGCGGCGCTCGTCGCAGGCGCATGAACGGTGGAGGTTCTAGCGGCGCCGGCAAGTCCGGCGGCTCCTCAGGCGGCGGCTCAAAGTAGCTGGGCGAAGAAGTCTTCCTTGAGTCGTGTGGGGACTACTCTGTCCGCTTCAGGTTGGTGACATCGACCATGACGGTGAGAAAGCTCTCCTTGTTCTGACTCCGGATGAGCTCCCCGGAGAACAGACCGTCAAGTAGTCTCCCGTCCTTACGTCTGACCTTCAGTTCGCAGTCGGCGACGCGGCCTTGGAGGCGCAGCTGCTCGGCTACTTCGTGCTGCTTCTCGGCTTGCACGAAGAGGCCGAGGTCCGCGCTGGACTTCCCCATGACTTCCTCACGTGAGTAGCCTAGGGTCTTCAGGAATGCATTGTTGACGTCGGTGAACTTCCCAGTCGACATGTCATTGACGGCCATGAGCGCCGGATTGCTATGGAAGAGACGGTCGAACTTCTGCAACGCATCCTGTTCTTTGGTCAGATCCTTGGAGATGCCGAAGATACAGTCCTTGCCATCCCACTTGGCGAACCACACGCGAGTCTCCACCGGCAGGAGCATTCCCGACTTAGTCTGCAAAGGTAGCGGACAGGAATCCCGCTCGCCTCGGACCATGGCGCCTAGAATCTCAACTGCTTCAGCGCGCCTATCGGTAGGATTCAAGTCAAGAACGAGCATGGTCGATATCTCGTCCGCGCTGTACCCCAGCTTGTCTGATACAGCGGGATTGGCGTAGACGATCCTACCCTCCGAGTCACCCACCACGACAATGTCGCTCATCGTGTCAAAGAAGGTGCGGAAGTTCATCTCGCTCTCTTGGAGCGCGGCCTCGGTCCTCCTGCGTTCGATCGCGATGGAAAAGATGTTGGCCACCGAACGGAGCAGCGCCACTTCTGACGCCCCCCACGCGCGCTCGCCGTCGCACACGTCAAAGCCGATGAATCCCCAAAGCGATCCATTGGAATCGATCGGCAGGGCGAGCAGCGACACGATACCCTGCGGGTCGAGAACGTCACGCTCATCTTGGGGGAAATCGGCCACGTTGCCAGCGATGTAGTCACCGGCAACGAACGTGTCGTACCAGCGCGGCGCGACATCATCCCACGACACATCCTGAAGGTCAGGGTTGTCGATTTGCGGCGCAACGTCGTCGGCCGACCATTCGTAGCGCTGCGATATGGTGCCTCTTGAGCCTGGCTCGCCACTGATGTTCTCAAAGATATAGGCGCGGTCGACGGCTGCCAGCAATCCAAGCGCCTGCAGCGCATCTGCGATCCCATCATCGCTCAGGGTCCCGCCCGAAAGAATGTGATCCGTCGCGTACGAAAGTCCCATAAGCAGTGTGTCCCGATGAAGAAGCGCCGCCTGCGCCTCCCTGAGTTCAGTCACCTCTCGCGCGATGCCAAGAATACCGATCAGGCAGCCCGCCTCATCGGTCATCGGCGTCTTGACCGTGTCGACGAGGGCGCGATGCCCATCGTCTGCGAAGGTGATCCACTCCTCGTTGGCGCTGGGGCCGCCGGCCTCCATCGCCAGTCGGTCATGCTCCCTGAACGAGTCGGCAAGCTCGGAGTCGACAAAGTCGTAATCGGTCTTGCCGATAATCTCGGACTCTGACGCGCCAAAGAAGCGCGAAAACGCCGGGTTGCATCCCACATAGACGCCGTCGGCATCCTTGAGCCAGATGAGGTCCGGAAGGGTATTGAGTATCCGACTTAGAAGGAACTCGTTCTGAACAGAATCCATCCGCGCCTCCCCCTAGAGTATTGAGTGAGTATTCCCATTCGGCGGCTCAGTCTACTGCAAGTGAAAACCGAGAGCGGCCACGCCTCGCCTTACGGCTGCGTGACTGCAGCTGGCCCGTACGTTCCGGAGCCCAGGAACCAAGTGTCGTCGACCTTCTCAACGTAGCCGAGCTTCGGCTCTTCCTTGTTCCCATTGGCCGGATTGGGCCAGGTGTATTCCAGCCAGCCGCTGCCGGTCTTTGCGAGACTGACGAGCTCGCTGATGACCGGAACGCCGTTGGGATCCTTCATGTCGATGAGGTTCTTGCCCACGAGTTTCGGGTCGCCGCCGTGGGCGATGACTGTGCCGTTGAAGTCGTACGCGTAGATGTAGAGCTCGCCTTCATGAAA
>JBAXEO010000199.1:0-3530 GCA_037140395.1 Coriobacteriia bacterium | reverse complement strand
GCAAAGCCGTCCGCCTCACACGCCCCCAACCCTACCCCTGCACGTACTCCTCGACCTGGGCATGCCCATCGAACACGCGAACCTGGGCCATCTGAGCGTTGTGGATGTGGAAGAGCCACAGCCCCTCACCCGATAGTCCGAGCACGTGCGCGAGGGCCGCGCGCATCACGCCGGCGTGAGCGACCACCAGATGCCGCCCGCCGACAGCGCACATCTCGTCAATGCACTGCCCCACGCGAGCTTCGAGTGCGCCGCGTGACTCTCCCTCTGGCGCAACGGGTTCATCGGCTGAGCGGTAGTTGAAGGGGATGCCGGCCTCGCTGATTTCTTCCCAGGTCAGGCCGTGTGCTTGTCCGAAGTCGAGCTCGATGAGGCGCTTGTCGACTCGAAGCGGTGCGCCCGTGAGGCGACTTGCACGCTCGGCAACAAAGAGGGCGCGCTGTAGCGGAGACGACCAGACCACGACAGGTTTGAATCGCGCGAGCTTTCGCGGGAGGCGTCGCGCCTGGCGAGTTCCTTCGACGGAGTAGGGCGACTCGGCCTGGCCGACGAACCGACCCTCGACGTTGGCAACCGTCTCCGGGTGGCGAACGATGAGCAGGCGCGTTTCCGTGGCCATCTCAGCCTACCAGCGCGAAAGCGACAAACAGGATGGTCTCGGTGAGCAGTACGCTCGCTCCCAACACGTCGCCGGTCACGCCGCCGAATCTGCGCGCGAGCACATGTGGGATGCCCAGCGCCAACAGAATGCCGACGGTGAACAGGACGGCGCCGGTGACGCCGTAGATCAACCACGACACGGCCGCAACGCCCACGAACACTACCAGCGCTGGCATAGCCCCGAGAACCGTTGGCCGAGCCATCACCGATCGACCGAGCCCACCTTGTCGGGCCGGCTTGCCGAGCCAACAACCTGCCGTCGCCGAGAACCGCGCGATTGCAGGGACCAGCAGCAGAGGTAACTCGTGTGGGGCGAAGTTGATGGATCCGATTGCCATGATTTCCACGATCAGCACCAGCGTGATTGCGCTGGCGCCAAAAGCTCCAACGTGGCTGTCTGACATGATTTCGAGCCTGCGGGCGGGATCATGCGAGCCCCAGTAGCCGTCAGCGACATCCGCGAGTCCGTCCAAGTGCATCATCCGCGTGGCAATCGCCCAGAAGGTGACTATCAGCGCGGCCAGCAAGAACGGCTGGGCGTGGCGCAGCGGATAGGCGCCCACCACCTTCACCAGGGTGTAACCCACCGCCCCCAACGCCAATCCCACCGCTGGAAACCAACCAGCGACCTGCGGCACGGTGCCGTCTTCGGGCATACGCGCACTGGTCGGCACGATGGTCATCAGCGAGATGGCCAAGCCAGCATCGCGCAGTGGATGCGCCTTGTTCACGCGATCACGGGCTCTCCGGCGCCGTCCACAGAGGCTTCCTCGAAAGTGGCCATCCCCGACATCATGGCGCACGCAGCATCGATGACGCCCATGGCCAGCGCCGCGCCGGTGCCCTCGCCGAGGCGCATGTTGAGGTCGAATACGGGATCGAGACCCATCGCGTCTAGCACCACGGCGTGGCCGGGCTCCACAGACAGGTGCGACGGGATCACGTATTCGTGGGCCGCCGGACACAGCCTGAATGCCGCCAACGTCGCTGCTCCTGAAATGAATCCGTCGCTGACCACGGCCACGCCGCACTCGGCGGCACCGATGACCACTCCTGCAAGCGCAGCGATCTCGAGCCCGCCAACCGCAGCCAAGACGCCGAGCGGATCGAGGGACGCCACGTCGTTGACGCTCAACGCGCGAGTGACGACCTCGGCCTTGTGTGCGACGCCCTCGTCATCGAGCCCGGTTCCTCGGCCTACGACATCTTCGGGCGCCGCGCCGGTGAGCGCCGACGCGAGCGCGGCGGCAGCTGTGGTGTTGCCGATACCCATCTCGCCGGTGCCGAGCAGCGACACGCCCCTCTCGGCAGCCGCTCGAGCTGCAGCGACGCCCACCAGTACAGCCTCGGCACAGGCCTCGCGGCTCATTGCCGGACCTTGCGCCATGTTGGCGGTGCCGTGAGCCACGTTGACATGCACGATGCCGGTCATCGAGCTGAGATCCTTGAGCACGCCAACGTCGTGCACGATCACCTCGGCGCGTACGCTCTTGGCGATTTGATTGATCGCAGCACCATGCGTGGTGAAGTTCGCCACCATCTGCCAGGTCACATCCTGCGGATACGGCGAGACTCCCTCGGCGACCACACCGTGATCGCCTGCCATCAGCAGAATCGCCTTGCGATCAACGTTGGGACGATCAGTTCCCTGGACGCACGCGACCTGCGCCGCGATTTCTTCCAGACGCCCCAGAGAACGCGGGGGCTTGGTGAGGCTGTCGAGTCGCGCCCAGGCCTTTGCATCCGCCGACGGTTCGGTGGGGGTGACAGAAAAGACAATCGCGGTGAGCTGCTCTTCAAAAGTGGCCACGAGGGTCCTTCCAAGACGATGACCGACATCCGCGCGAGCGGTCCAGCCGACAGACAGTGAACGAGCGAGATGAGAGGGTATCAGTCCTCGGGCCATGCAGGCGAGACCGGCAGTGCGCTCAAGTCGACCAGCCGACCGCACACAGTCAGGTACGCGCGGTCTGCTCGGCTGACCAGCGCGCGGTTTGCTCGGCCGAGGACGTCTCGAAACAGCCGCCCGCTTCCGTACGGCGGTACCACGCCGTCGCCAACCTCGTTGGTCACCACGATGGAGTCGCCGGAACGATGGCAAATCGCGTAGACCAGCTCGTCGACCCGCGTCTCAACCGCTTGCGCGTAGCCAGGCGGGAGATCGCTGCCCGCCTCGAGCAGATCATGGCCCTCGGCATCGCTCGCCCACTCCTCGGTCATCACCATCCCGACCAGAGTGCCTAGGCAGTCGAGCAACAGCAACGATTCGGGTCCGACGCCGGCGAACGCGGACTGCGAATCCGAAACCTCCACAGCGACGAACTCCGGCGGCCGTGCGGCCTGGTGGCGCGCCACTCGATCGGCCATCTCGGCATCGTCGCCGACTATGCCGAACACAACCACGACCACACTCGCACCATCCAGCGCCCTACGACGGGCGAGACTCTGCGCCGCCGCGGACTTGCCGCTGCGGGCACCTCCCGTGAAGACCACAAGCGCCATCAGCGCACCTCCCCCGGCATCCCGACCGCATCGCGCAGCGCGGCCACCTCGCGATCATCGAGAAGCCGCCATGACGCGCGGCTCAAGTCGCCCAGCTCCACGGGCCCGAACTGCACGCGATGCAGCTCAAGAACCGGGTGCCCCACTGCCGAGAACATCCGACGCACCTGACGCTTGCGGCCCTCGCTGATCGCAATCTCGCAGTAGGTCGTACCGCCCGAGGAGCGCATCGCTCGGACACGCGCCGGCGCGGTAAGCCCGTCGTCGAGCGAGACGCCTTCTCGGAGCCGATCGAGCTCGGGTTCGGTAGCTCTGCCGTCCACGAGGGCGCGGTATATCTTCTCGACGTGTCGGCTGGGATGAAGCAG
>JBAXEO010000198.1:0-3560 GCA_037140395.1 Coriobacteriia bacterium | reverse complement strand
GCGTCGACGCCGCGCGCGCACAGTAGGTCACGGACAGCAGCGGAAGGACAGGTGTGCAAACCGGCGGGTAGCCGGCTCGGCCAGAAGCAGTTGGCGGCATCGGGCCCCATCCAGTGGTAGACCCGACCTGCCGAGGCTCGAGTGGAGCGGAGCGTGGTCGCAAACGTCGGGCAGTCGTACATCCCCACGATGTGGACGACAGCGCACGGCGGAATCTCACCGGCGACGTGGACTGGGCATTCCAGCGCGCGCCCAACGACCGCGGCGAATTCTGCCTGCCCGGCAAGGCTCCAGACGAGGGTGCGCGCCTCCACGCTCACGACTCCGCTCCGACCAGCGACGCGAGCATCTGGGCAAGCGGCCCAATGTGCGCCTCCATGGTCAGCTCGCCGCGGCGCTCAATGACGGCACGTCGGTACGGGGCAGGGTCGACTGTGCGGACCCAGTCGGCTACCTGCTCCACGGTCTCGCAGTACGCACCCATTCCCTCGTCGCAGAACGGACGACACTGCGCGGCATTCATGACCACCACGGGAATGCCGGCGGCGAAGTACTCGTAGATCTTGTTCGGCAGGGTCATGTTCCAGGCGATCGACGGAACCGGTGAGCCGACAAATCCCCAGTCGTGGCGTGCAAGACGGTGAATGAGGAGTGAGTACTCCAGCTCAGTGCCGTGCGAGATGCCATAGTCGACCGAGTCACCGTAGAGATGAAGCTGACCGTTCATAGCGTCGGCCAGACCCGAAAGGTCGCGCCAGCCGCAGCGTGCGGAGCGCATGTCCAGCCCGCCCTGATAGACCAGGCCGCCCAGATGCGACAGCGGTGTCGACTCGATCATCTCGCGGGCGAGCGCGTTGTTCGACAGAACGGCGTAGGGTTTCTCAGGGTCCACAAGTCGTCGGTCTACTGCCCACTCGTGCTGCCCCTCGGTAACAAAGACGTACGCGTCGGCCAGATCGAAGGCCTGAGCCTCGTACGGGTCCACGAAGCCGCTGGGACGCTGTGACTGGATGTCGGCGACATCGAGGACGAGCGGTCGGCCCCCTGCGGCTTCACGCCACACGCCGACAGGCCAGTTGGGTTCGTTGTTGACCAGCAGAAGGTCCGCGTGATGCTGCTCGGCGAAGGCGAGCATTGATGCATGCGTGAGATAGGGATCGGCCGTGATTGAGCGATAGGCCCCTTCGTAGACGGCAGGATACTGCAACCCCAGCACATCGAACTCCCACCCGCGGCCGCGCAACGCACTCGCCATCTTGCCAGCTCGGATGCGTGGGCGATCCTGGAAGGCGAGGCCCAGCATGGGTCTCAGCTGCATCGTGTCACGAAGGAGACCGCCATGGTCGCGAGCATATGGCGTGCCTTGGGCGATGCCGTGCCGCCTCGAACGCGCTATTGGAAGCCATTGGAATCGACAACTCGCCGCGCTGCATACTCGTTGGCAGAGCAGACCGCCGCCGCTTCGCACATGATTGCAGTCCTCTCATCCAACCCACTTCCCTCAACTCGAGTGCCGGCAGTAGCGCCAGCGCGTGAACCACCACCAGAGTACACTCTCGCGGATCAACGTCGCTTCTGAGGTCCTTGCTGGTCAGCTGCTCGGGCAGTGCCAGATTCCGACGTGCACCTACTGGGCTCGCTCGAGGGCTCTACGGATGAATTCGGCAGCCGGACGAGCGCGCACGATCTTGAATCCGAGACTGCTGAGCCGCTGTCGCTCAGCCCCGTCGTCGACCAAACGGCATGCGCGATGCACAAGGTCCTCGTAGTCGGCGAACGCGACGCCTCCAGCAAACTCGGCATCATCACTCGGATCCGAGCTGCGCTCGGAAAGCACGGCACAGCGATTCGCGAGCAAATACGTGAGGCGCACGACCTCGAGCACTTTGGCCTCATAGAAATGGATATTTATGAGGAGTTTCGCGCGGCCGATGAGGGCATCTCGCTCCCTGCCGTAGACACCGAACACAGCGGATACGCGAAGACCCGCCGACCTCATGCCGTCGATAACCCTTTGCCTGCGCGAATTCATCGAGCCGACGAAGAGAACGTCGATGTCGGGTGCGGCAGCGGGCAGAATACGCGTGAGCTCTGGGGCGTAGCCGATGGGTACGACCGCCACGGAACGCCCTACGAGTGCAGCGAGGGCATTGGCGTTCCGTTGGTTGTAGTCCCAGAGCCGATGATTGCGAAAGATGTCAACTAGTTCCGGGCCAAGCCAGCCCGAATGAACATCCACCTGTTCGAGGTTGTACAGAATCGCATCTCTCTCGAGGGGTAGAGGGTAGGCTGGCAGCAGATTCGAGCCGAGGACGATGTGCCGGCGTCCGGAAAGTGCGCCTTCTGTTGTCAGCACGGAGTCATGGCCCAGAGATATCAGGCCGCAGTGGATGGTCTCGGCAACTTCGCTGAAGGCCGCTGAGTGCGGATAGCGTGGTGGCGAGACTACCGTAACTGCGAACTTCATAGGCGATCGCGCCCGAACATGCGGCTCCGTCCACTCAGTATTCCTGGCGAGCCAGAGCAAGTTCAATCAGAACGGTTCGGGGGTACGAACTGCACAGTCAACCCGTTTACGCCGTCGGTCACGTACGGATGGGTGCGCATGATCTCAGGCAACCCATCGGGTCCGAAGTACTGTGCGCGCCGATAGCACTGCGGGACGGTAGGATGCAGGTTAACAAGCGCGTGGTCCGTGTCCCAGGCGAGCCACTTGTCCTCCCACCAGCCTTCCAATATCTCGTCGGCATGTTCGAAGGTTCGGATCTTGTCCGTGATTCTGTGGGCTGGTTTTGCGTACGAGAAGTGATGCAGGAACGGCTGCGGACTGCTCAAGTCACCGACCACCCGGACGGTCGGCTGGCGCTGCGTGTCGAAACGGATACTCGGATCGAGTCGCAAGACCACGATGGGCCGGAAGGGTTCGGGGGGAACAATCCGCCACAACGGGCTCTTCCAGTAGGTCCACCAGCTCGTGCACCATCCGTCGACGTGCGGGTTCGCCTCCACGACCTCGATCATGCTATCGAGATCCTGGGAGCCGTACACTTCGTCGGCGTCGATAACCAAACCGAACTCGCAACCCAACTCCTCGGCCAGAGAGAGTGCTTGATTCCGCTGGTCCGCCTCAGAGCGCCACACACCCTCGACTAGCGTCACCTTCGAGGCGTCGAGGGCGCGCACTCGATCGGAGGTACGGTCGAGCTCCAGCTCTGAACCATGCCAAGGTTTCAGCCCACGAAGAACAAGCACGTGGTCCATGCGATCGATCACAGAGGAGATGGCGTACTCGATGTACTCCTCTTCGTTGTAGACGACGAGCATCGCGGCCCACTTGCCCATCGCATCTCCTGACCCCGCCGAAATCGATTCGCTAGCTGCTGCGCTTCACAAAGAAGTCCGCCATCGCCGCGAGCATTCCGCGCGCCCTCGTCCTCGGCAACTCCGCCTCGAGCGCCGCCTTGGCGTCGCCCACCAGTCGCCCAGCGTACTCGTTCGCGAAGTTGATCGACCCCACATCACGCATGATCGCGACGGCCTCGTCGAGCCCGGCCGTGCTC
>JBAXEO010000197.1:0-3561 GCA_037140395.1 Coriobacteriia bacterium | reverse complement strand
AGGCGGACCGGCGCTGGCCTGCGGCTACGATATCGGACGCCAGGCGAACAAGGTCCGCAGAATCGCCGGTCTCGGCCTGATCTGCGGCGTCAACGACCTCGAGCCGGGCCTCACCGGCCAACAGCACGTCGCTGAGCAGCGCCTCATCATCGGCCGCGCCTGCCGCACCGACCGCGATGTCCTGGCAGCAGCGGGCCTCAACGTCGCGGGGAGTCTCCGCGCTCGGGAGTTGAGCGCAGAACAGCGCATCCGCCTCGGCCTTGCTCTTGCCTTGGTCGGCCAGCCGCGGATCATCGCCCTCGACGACCTCGACCGGGACCTGACCACCGAGCAGATCGCCTCGGTCGGCCGCACGCTGCGATCTCTCGTTGACGACGGACTCACCGTGCTGGTCGCCTGCCTCGACGAACGTTCGGCCGGATTCGCCGACTCGACCGTCTGGGCAACGAGTCAGTTGGTTCCGTTCGAAGACGCGCTCGCTGAGACCGAGGAGGTTGCTCATGCGTTCGCTTAGGCTTGCCGCCCTCCAACTCAAGCGCCTGTTCTCGGATTCGCTCCTCGTTCGCGCCGCCGTGGTTGCGATCACGCTGGTGCCGCTGCTTTACGGCGCGCTCTATCTTTGGGCGTTTTGGGACCCCTACGGCAATCTGGACAAGATGCCGGTGGCGTTGATCAACCTCGATCAGCCCGTGAGCGTCGACGGCGAGCTGCTCTCGGCGGGTGCCGATCTGACGAGTGAGCTGGTCAAGGCCGAGACCTTCGGATACGAACAGGTCTCCGAGCAGGCCGCCGGTGACGGCGTGCAGTCCGGCCGCTACTACCTTTCGCTGACCATCCCTCCCGACTTCTCGGCCAAGTTGGCGACGGCGAAGAGCCAGAACCCGCAGAGAGCACGGCTCAAGGTGGTCGCGCACGAATCGGAGAACATGATCGCTTCCATGATTGCCGAGCGTGCGTTCGCCGAGGTCCGTGCGGCAGCTGGCGAAAGCGCTTCCCAAGGCTATCTGGACAAGATCTTCGTCGGGTTCTCCGATGCCCATGGGGGGTTCACCGACGCGGCTCTTGGCGCCAAGGACCTCGCGTCCGGCCTCGCGGATGCTCGATCAGGCGCCAAGAAGCTCGCGAGCGGCACATCGAGCGCTTCCAGAGGAGCTTCGACACTCACCGAGGGGCTGCACACTCTCTCGATTGGTGCTGGGAAGGCCGACGCGGGCGCGACACAGCTCGCGGGTGGCACCGGTTCGCTAGCCGCAGGTCTGACAGCGGCCAAGAGCGGCGCCATGAAAGTCGCCGGTGGGGCGGTCGCCCTCGACGACGGCGGGGCGAAGCTGACGACGTCCCTCGGCACGCTCTCGGATGGGGCGGTCGCCCTCGCTTCAGGGGCCGACGAGCTGTCCGGGGGCGCCGACCGCCTGAAGTCCGGAGTCCATAGAGCACTGGGTGCCGTGGACTCCGCCGAGACCGCGTCCAAACAGGTCAGCGATGGTGCCGCGGGACTCGACTCCGCATTGAACGACTACGCGAGCGCCCACCCTGATGCGGCGAGCGACCCCTCGTTCGCGAAGGCGCTGGGTATCTCGAGCCAGGTGAAGTCCGGCTCCGCTCACCTTGCCACCGGTCTCAAGACGGCGAGCGCGCAAGGTCCAGCTCTTGGCGAGGGCGCGGATCAGGTTGCCGAGGGTTCATCCGCACTTGCACACGGCGCGAAGAGGCTGGCGGGCGGGCTGAACCGAGCGCACAGCGGTGCCGGCCAGCTCGCGTCCGGCGCCCACACGCTGGCATCCGGATCGACACAACTCTCAAGCGGGGTGGACGGCGCCGCCGACGGCGCCACGAAGCTCGCCGCAGGTTCGGCCGCCCTCGCCGACGGCACGCATGCGCTTTCGTCTGGTGCTAGGACCGCAGCGGCCGGCGGGGGCTCGCTCTCGGTCGGCATAGACAGGCTTGATGATGGTGCCCACGCATTGGCGGCCGGCCTCAAGCCTGCCGTGAGCGGGTCTGAGAAACTGGCGTCGGGCCTTCGCGACGGCGCAGCCAAGGTACCCGCCTACGACACAACGCTGCAAGCTCGAAACGCCGAGATGATGTCTGCGCCGGTCGCACTGGACACGACCAAGTTGGGCGAAGTCTCCAAGTACGGCATAGGTTTCGCGCCGTACTTCATCCCTCTCGCCTTGTGGATCGGTGCGCTGCTGACCTTCTTCATCACCAAGCCGCTGTCCGAGCGCGCGTTGGCCTCGGGTGCACCGGCACCGATCACGGCGCTTGCCGGGTTTCTGCTGGCGTCGGCGATCGGCCTTGCCCAAGCGGTCGTGCTGCTCCTGGTGGTGCAGTTCGGGCTCGGCCTGGCTCCCGTTCAGCCTCTGGCGTTCTACGGTGTCGGACTGGTGAGCGCCTTGGTCTTTGTCGCGATCCTGCAGTTCCTGAACGCTGCGTTCGGCGCCGTCGGCAAGTTACTGTCGATCGTGCTGATGATGCTGCAGCTGACCTCGGCGGCGGGAACCTTCCCAATCCAGATGGTGCCCGGGTTCTTCCAGGCCCTCAGCCCATGGATGCCGATGACCTACGTCGTGGCCGCGTTGCGCCAGGCGATCTCCGGCGGTGACCTCTCTAGTGTCGCCCAGAGCGTCTGGGTCCTGGCGGTGTTCGGCGCACTCTCGCTCCTGGGCACAATGCTCGCGGCACGGCGCGGGCAGGTGTGGACGATGGAGCGGCTGCACCCATCGCTCGTGCTCTAGCGCGGCATCGAAGGGGTACAATCCGACCGACCAGTCAGTCTAGCAAGGAGACACCCTGTGTCCACCAGGTCAGATGCGACCAAACGAAAGCTCTTTGACGCGGCGCTGGAGCTCATCGGCGAGCGTGGATTCGCTGACGCCTCGGTCGATGAGATCGTCGGCCGTGCCGGCGTTGCCAAGGGCACCGTCTACTACCACTTCGCGGGCAAGGCCGAGCTGGTCGAAGCGCTCATCGCCGACCGGATGAGGCCTCTCGCCGAGCACTTCCGTGAGGCGGCCGCGGACAACTCCGACGACCCCGCCGGGGCCATCGAAGCGATCGTGCGAGCCGAACTCGAGTTCCTGCTGGAGCATAGGTCTTTTTCGAAGCTGCTACTCACCGAGATGTGGCGTACGGACCGCGTCTGGCGGCAGACGCTCGTGATGTTTCGGACCGAGCTCATGACGATCATCCGCGACGTAATCGAACAGGGCATCGCAAGCGGCGTATTCCGCAAGGACGTCGATCCCGCATTTGGCGCCTCGGCGCTGTTTGGGATGACGGCCACTGGCGCGCTTGACTGGCTCGCCTTCGAGCCTGACAAGCCACTTGAGGACGTGCACGACCAGATCACCAAGGTCGCCTTCAACGCGCTGCGCCCGACCGGCTAGGAATGGGCTCGGCATGACTCAGTCTCCACAGCCAGAACTCGGGCAGCCCGCTCGCCTGAATGGACGCCGAACCCTCCACCACGCTCTCGAAGCTGGTTGGGGTCGTCGTGACGACCCTTTGCGGGACGCAGCCGTGAATCCGCCTCATCACTAGGGTCGTCTAGTGATAACT
>JBAXEO010000196.1:0-3592 GCA_037140395.1 Coriobacteriia bacterium | reverse complement strand
CCGCAGTCGCGATGGTCACCGCGAGCACCGTCCCGCCGCCGACGCCCGGAACGCGCCCGGCAAAGCTCACGCGCCCCGAGAGCGGCGAGCAGACAGACGAGCCAGCTTGCGCGGCAATGTCGACGCCGCGGTGGGTCGACGGTGTGCCGTCGCTGGCGGCGTAGGTTGCGCCGAACCCCAAAGCGACGGGTGCCACTGTCGTAAGCGGCCACCCAGCGCGGGCGCTTGTCGGCAAGGCGAGTGCTGTTGCAATCGCCACGATGCACGCTGCGACACCCGCCGCGCGTCGATAGGCCCCAACGGGCGAGGGAAGCGCGATAGCGCGGACTCGATGGGCACGGGGGAAGAAACGAGCGTGGTCCGGGTGGAGATAGGTCATGGGTATCACTCCTGCCTTCTTGGCAAGGAGCGGGAGTCTGCGGGGCGGATACGAACACCTGTTCGTTCACTCAGAACATACGCCTGCCCAGCGCGATGCGCAAGAACAAAAACGGCCGCCACTCGGGCGGCCGAACGGAGTTTCTGGAGCGGGTGACCGGATTCGAACCGGCAACATTCAGCTTGGGAAGCTGACGCTCTACCATTGAACTACACCCGCGCGCCGAGAGAGTGTATCCCAGCGAAGAACGCCGTCGCAAATGCGAAGCGCCGTCGGCTTCGAGCCCGACGGCGCTTGTGCATTCAAATCAAAAAGAGCCTATGACTTGCCGATCTTGAACATCTTGGTTCCGCAATCGGGGCAGGTGCCCTTAGTTGCCGGACGCCCGTTCTTCATAACGATTGCCTCGGGCTCCTTCATTTCTTTCTTGGCCTTGCACTTGACGCAGTAACCTTCCTTAGCAGCCATTCGCGCAGTCACCTCCTTGACGATGCGATCGTGTTGACGGCTTCACGCCCGGACAGGCGTCGCCGCTTCGATCGTCGAATCCCCTGGGGCGATTGAACTTCACCCTCGAAGGAAAGTCTACAGAATCCACGCCCTTTGTCACGCCCCATTCCTCAAGACGTTCTATCGAGGGGATTACGAGGGCTTCTCGCGAGACGCTGCAACAGCCATCGAAGCCATCGCAAGCACCGCCGCGCCGAGCAAGATGAGGCCCGCCCAGAGACCGGCCGCCACCGCCCAGAACGACTCCGGAAACGCCTGAATCAGCAGCGAGTCCGAGGCAAACGTCCACGTCCCCTCGGCAAAGAAGATCCCGTGAAACGCCGAGAAGAGCGCTTCGAAGTCGAGCATTCCGGCAACCGCCGCGAGCACTACGAGGACGGCGCACCAGATGGCCCCGGCGCGCAGAGCTTGCGCGATGCGGTCGAAGCGTCGGCGCACGACCTGCACGCCGAGCCAGACCACTAGCAGGATCGCGATGCTCCACGTGACGAGCCGCGCGCCGGCAATCACGCTGCGCACGTCGGCGAGGTGAGAGACGGCGGAGCCATCGAAGCCCGGGCGGCCGTCGACAACACTAGGCAGCGTCATCCCATCTGGGCCGGCGACGAACGACCGCACCTGCTCAGCGACGGCCAGCATGCGCTCGCGCGGCAGGCCGGCCTCCTCGGCAAGTGAATAGCGACTGGAGAGCGTGCGCGTCAGGAAGGGCTGGGTGAGCACCGCAAGCGCCAGTCCCACCACGAGCACCGCAAGCGCCAGTCCTACCAGAGCGGTCGCGAGGCGGCGCACGCTACTCCTCGAGCTCGCCGAGAACCCCGGCGTCGGTTGAGCCGGCCGTGAGCGGAGCCGCCGCCATGACCCGATCGCCGCCGGCCTCGATGGCTGCCGAGAGGGCCGCGTCTGCTGCGTCGAGCAGCTCGTCGGAGGTGGAGCCGTCTGTGGGGAACGAGGCGACGCCTACCGAGACCGTGACTCCGGCACCCTCGACCTTCTGGTTGTCGATCTGAAGGCGAATGCATTCTGCGAGGCGCATCGCGTCGGCGCTTTGGGGCGGGCCCTTGGTTTCCTGGTCTTCGGCGAGTAAGACCACGAACTCCTCGCCACCGTAGCGAGCTGCCAAGTTGGTCGTCACAAGCATGTCGCCCGCATCGGACACGCAGGCGGTAATCGCGGTGGCAATCAAGGTGAGTAGACGGTCGCCAACGTCGATGCCGAACATGCGATTGAAGTCGCCGAACCGATCGATGTCGATCAGGAGGACGTGCAGGGGTCTCGCATCCCGCTGCGATCGGCGCATCTCGGCACCGAGCGCACGCAAGAAGTACGAGCGCGAGAACAGCCCTGTCGCCTCATCTAGCACCACGAGGGACTGCTTGGCCGCCGTCTCGGCGCGATACTCGCCGACGAGCTGGGTCGCAACCGCAGCGGTACCGGCGAGCACGGCAACCTGCCACAGATAGCGAACCGCAACATAGACCGGGTCGCGGTACTGCTCGGCGGTCGCGAAGGGAATGAACACATGGGGTACGACTCTCAACAACTCCAGACCCTCGATGGCTCCAAGAAGAATCGCGCATACGGCAGCCAGGCCCCAGGTGTCGCGGCGCTTGGGCAGGATGAATGCCGCCTCGAGGATGAAGAGCGAGTAGATGGACCAGAACCACGAGACCACGCCGCCGGAGTAATAGACGAGCACCGTCACCACAAGGGCGTCGAGGGCGAGTTGCAGGTTATTCCAGACGGTGATGTTGCCCAGGCGTCGATAGTTGATCTGGTAGAAAGTGTTGTAGAGCACGACGAAGCCCAGCGCGAGCGCGGGAATGAGCATGCGAGATGCAAGCTCCCCGGGAGGCATCGTCGTGAAATAGGCGGCCCCGGCCAAGAGTGTGTAGAGCACGAGAACGACGAGCAACGCCCAGCGCACGCGGATGACCAACCCCACGCGACGCGTGTTGGCCTGCACTGCTTCGATGTCGTAACGCGTAGGTTGCTCTCGCCACGACACCATGAGGGCGCGCGCGATTCGCTTCCTGAGCCGGCTCGGACTCACCAGGCCTCCGGTGGCTCGCGGATAGAGGGCGCGCACCGATTCGGCAGTCGGCGCGCTGAACGAGTGTACCCGTGACCGAGCAGGTGCAGCAAATGCTGTGCCTCACGGGGCGGCCCTATACTGGCACGATGACGCCGCAGCAGACGTACGCATCGATTCAGAGCCTCCTCGCCATCTCGGCGAAGATCGGCTATCCACTCCAAACCGCAATTGCGGTGTGCGCGGTGCTGCTCGCGACGATCGCACTCCTCCCCTCGGCAACGCGTTGGCGCGGTCTGGCGTTGGGGGCCATGACGGCGCTTCTTCTCGCTGGTGAAGGCGTCCTGATCTGGCTGCACTGGCGACTCATGCAGCTTGCGGTGGTGGTCGATCCCTCTACGGGGCGCACGGTCGCCCACGTCGCCGTCTCCCTGTGGGTCGAGTCCGAGAAGCTCTATGTGTGGGCGCTCATGGTCGCGCTGATGGGCATCGCGATGCGCCGGCAGCGCGCCGAGCTGCTGCCGGGCGTCATGCTCGCTGTCGCTGGGCTCTCGGCGGGGGCCGTGCTTATTGGCGCGCCTTTCACCAATCCGTTGCCGGGGTTTCTGGGCCAGTACTACGGCTATCTGCAGGCGACGTCGATGGGCGGCGTTGCTGCACAGCGAGCTTTCGAG
>JBAXEO010000195.1:0-3607 GCA_037140395.1 Coriobacteriia bacterium | reverse complement strand
TCACGTTGGTGCCTGCGACCGGGTTGTTGTTGGCGTCGGTGACCAGCACGGCCGGTGCGGTAGTGATCGCGGTGTTCACGGTCGCGCTCTGGCCGTTGCCGGCGTACAGCGACATCTTGGCCGCGATGCCGGCCACGCCCGTTGCGGTGAAGGTGACCGGCGAACCGGTGACCCCGGTTCCCGTAGCCGTCAGCGTGTTGGAGCCGGCGGTAGTTCCCAGCGTCCAGCTGCCGACCGTGGCGATGCCGCTTGAGTTGGTAGCGGCAGTAGGCCCAGTGATCGAGCCGCTGCCGGAGGCGACCGCAAACGTGACGGCCACGCCGGAGACCGGGTTGCCCTTCGCATCAGTCACGAGCACGGCGGGCGCTGTGGAGACGGCTATGCCGGCCGTAGCCGACTGGCCGTTGCCGCCGCTGATGTTCAGGGAGTCATCGCTCAGCGGCGAGGTGGATGCCTGGACGGACACGGAGCTCGCGGTCGTGAAGGCGGCGGTAGACCACGACCAGTTGACCGCGGCTGCGGCAACTAGAGCCAGGATCACGAGGGTCGCGAGCCGCCGATTCATGTGGCTAACTCAACTCCTGTGGAACCGGGAGAGTTTCGCTCTCCGAGGCCTCGGCTTCCTGACGGCGCACTTCTACGCCGGCAGCGTTCCACATCGACCAGAGCAACGACAGCGCGATAATCAGCGCAGGCAGTCCGATTAGCAGCATGCGCGCCCATCTGAGGGAGAGCAGCGCCAACAGGTATCCGACATACGGGACGTGGAACACGTGAACCGGTGCCGATGACTCGGCGAAGGTGACCTTCCACGGATCGGCAACCTCGTTGAAGTCTCCCTTGGTCTGGAAGAGCCGCTCGCCGTCCTTGCTCATCGTGATTCCGATGATGCGGTGCGTGACGGGTTCCGCGTAGCTCGGAGGAACGAAGGTCACGATGTCGCCCTCACGCAGCTGGGTCACAGGGATGACCTTCGAGTAGACGACCGAACCCTTGGAAATGGTGCCGGTCATCGATCCGCCCGTGATGACGTAGCGCTGCAGACCCATCGCGGCGGGCAACAAGATCATCAGAGCGACGAGCGCGGCGGAAACAAGGACGGTCGCGTTGACGGCTGGCTTGATGAAACGAGTCATTGCGATACCCCCGTGACGAGAAGGTCCAGGGTCAATGCCGAGCCCTGCAGGCTGGCGCTGACGGTTCCCGCCGGATAGGCAAGCGTGAGACGGTAGGTGCTAGTCTCACCGGCACCGATCGTGCCCAGCTCGGCACTCGTAAACGCGGATACCGTGCCGTGGTAGCGCGTCTGCGGCGAGTGGGTGATGTCCTCCACAGTCAGGGTCAGCACGTCGGACAGCTTGGGTGTGCTCGGCGTGTTGACCAGGTCGGTCGCGTTGAGTGTGAACACGCCGCTGACGTTGCCCGTTCCGGCAATCGTCATCGTCCCCGTACTGCTGTCGCCCGCCGTCAGGTCGCTGGCAGCAATCGCCACCTGGCCACTCTGACTATTGCTGTGCAGGAGGGTGCCGGCGGTGAACACGTTGGCCGGTGTGACCGACTTGGCAGTAAAGCTCGCGTCCGAGAAGGCGACCGTTCGGAGCGTGAAAGCAAGCAGCCCGAGGATGGCCAAGGAGAGGATCCCTCTCCATGTTCGGCTCAAATGCCTCGGGAAGTTCACGGTAGTCTCCAGTCATTGATCGAGAAACATCGGAGGGCCCGGGCGTCAGCCCGGACCCTCCCGATTGCAGTGCCTAGCGGGAACCGGTTGCCTCGGTGACTGCGGTCCAGTCGAACCCTGCGGTGACCGACAGGCCCATGTACTGGTTGTCGGGGCTGATGTCCTTCAGAGCATCGGCGACCTGGTCCGGGAACGTGACCTTGAAGTCGTACGTGTGGGTCTCGTTGGCGTCCCAAGTGCCGAGGTCCTCCTGCGCGAGTCCAGAGAGCTTGCCGTCATACACCACGGTCGAGCCGTCCTTGATCAAGAGGTCACACTGGTCGGCGAGCTTGGTGCTACCAGTAATGACGACCGGCTGGAGGTAGAAGTGACCCTCGACGTCGCCCGTGTTCTTGATGACGACGGAGCCGGTGTGGAAGTCGCCGGGGACCATGTTCGTGATCTCGGTCGACATGCCGCTCGGCGTGTTGCTCATGTTCAGCGTGCCGGTCGAGAAGATATTGCCTGCGTTGGCCGTGTGGGCGGTGAAGCTTGCGCCCGACCCGACAACCAGTCCGGCCGCCAGCACGACTGCCGCCATGACGACCAGCAGCTGGAAGCGGCCCATCCCCATCATTGCTCGCATTCTCTTCATCGTTCTTCTCCTCCTTCTGCGGGCTCCGATCGCGGGGCCTGCTCTACGTGACTGCCGAACCTATTCCGGCTTCCTCGAGTATCCGCATGGTCAGCGAACTCCGCATCAGCCGTTTCACGTGACTTGACCTAGACAAAAGTCATGTCTCCGGCCCTGCGGGCAGGGCGGGGCTGGGCAAGACCCGCCAAGAACGCCTTGCGCGAAACCGAGATTGGGCGAGGGCGGGTGTTGTCTTCGGACGAGGAACGCTGGATCCAACGTTGTGTGCGCTGCGTCGCGGCAGAATCCCGCTTCACTAGTCAGGCCGAATGGTCCGACAGGCTAGTGCGCCAGGGATCCGTACGTCTGCGTCGTCCCCGTCAGGAGCGTCAGCAGGTCCTCCGGGCGGTCGCCCAGGGTCGTGTGTGCATCAACGCCCGCAGCGTGCGCTTGGGTCGAGCCGCCACTCGCTATGAGTGCGATGATGCGCGGCGACGCATCCCCCTGCTTGAGCTCGGCGATGGCGTCGATGAGGGTCTTGGCTGATGCCGCGTCGCTCGGTCGCCAGTCGACCAGTACGACGTCTGGACCGAGTGCGGAGGAACGAGCCGAGAGGTGCGACGCATCGGCCACATCGCCCACGACTTCGATGCCGTTGCCACGGAGAAAGAGATAGAGAGCATCGCGGAGAGCCGGACGCTCAGACATCAGCACTACGCGCATGTCGGCGTCTCCCCTCCGGTGGATGGTTCCGTAGCTTCTGATACCTACGGTGACGGGGGAACCGCGGAGGCGCCACTAGCATTCGGCCTCACTATGACTCGACAAACGTCATAGCAGAGTCGGCCGAGAGAACTCCAATGGGAACGGCGGGAGACTAGTGCCGGCGACTGTCGTCGTGCCCGGAAGCGCGCGGCACCGCAGTCCAGTTGAATGTCGCGGTGGTCGTCGCGCCCATGAACGCGTTGTCCCGGCCGACACGATACTTCCCTCGGCCGGAAGGCTTCGCGCGATCGCTGTCGGGGAACGTCACCTTGAACGTGTATGTGTGTGACTCGTTGGCGTTCCAGCTGCCGAGGTCCTTCTGCTTCAGCCCTGAGAGCGGACCGCTGTAGATCCTCTTGACGCCCTCGTTGATGACGAGATCGCACTGATTCGCCAGGCCCTTGGTGTCAGCGGTGATGATGACGGGCTCGAGATAGAAATCGCCCTTGGCGGTGCCCGTGTTCTTGATCTTGACGGTTCCCGTGTGGAAATCGCCGGGGACCATATTCGCGATAGTGGTGCTCATGCCGCTCGAGGTGTTACTCATCGCC
>JBAXEO010000194.1:0-3637 GCA_037140395.1 Coriobacteriia bacterium | reverse complement strand
TGAAACTCATCGCATCGGGCAAGGACAAGGACGACCAGGGCAACAAGATCCGCGATGCCGTGACGAGCGTCCGTGGCAAGGAGGCGCTCGCCAAGATCGAACGCGGCCAAACGAGTTATTACAGCCCCCGCGTGACATGGCGCGAGAGCTGGGTGCGCGACAAGGCCGCCAGCGGAGTGGAACTCAACGACATCGGCAACATCGCCGCGCCATCCGGTCCCGCGCCCACGCTCGCCGGTGGCCGCAACTGGCTGCTCAACGGCGTCAGCCAGACGCAGGAAGGCAAGTCGTTCCAGATCGAGATGGAATGGCTGGCAAGCGACCGGGGCGGATGGGACGCCCAAATCTACACCGACTGACGACCATGCGCCTGCCGCAGAAAAAGAAGCCGGGTGATCCGGTGCTCGCCGCCGATTGGAATCTCCTGCTGGAGGCCATCGAGGCACGCACCCCGCGCTCCGGGGCGGGACTGGAACTCATGTCATCGTCCGGAGGGTTCTGCTACTCGGTGCCGCCCGCGATGGCCGATGCTCCCAAGGGCCTGCCCGCGTTCTCGGTCATCGGCATTGCCAGGGACGGCGGCAACTATCAGGTCACGATCCGCGAGGGCTGGGTGATCGAGCGCAAGCCCAAGGACGGCGACACCCCGGTCGTGAAGTTCCACATGCCGAAATCGGGCGGCACGGCGCTTGACGCGATTCCCCGGCCGCAGATTGCCATGGTCATCGGCGACACGCTCTGGTGCAAGTATGAGACCGATGCCACGGGCGAAATCACCGGCACACCCGGATTGATCGTGGCGGCGGATGAACCGACCGGCACCCACTATCAGCCCGCAAACCCTGAAGATTCCGGGGATGAGGGGACCGACGGCGTTTATCACGTCAAGCTCTTCAAGCTGGAGGACGGCGACGGCACGCCCACGGTGAAGGTCTATCAGCAAAGCGACATCGAACACTGGGCGCAGCTCTGGACCGCTCAGAACACCGGGGACGGTGTCGCCGTTTGCCGGGGGTTTCATCCCGAGGACAACGTCCACCGATTCCGAACCATCATGGGGATAAACGGGATCAACGTGCAAAAAAGCGGGGACGACGAGGTGATCGAGGTAGGACTCGATTCCGCATACCTGTCGCATCTCGATTTGATCATCAGGAACGCCTACTATAGCGGTTACGTCGAGGGCGAGGACTGGGGCGGATGCATGTTGCGATGGAGGCACGGCCTCTATGTGGGCAGGTATGACGCTGAGGCGGGGCCTCTTGAGGGCGACGACCAGCTCGTCATTGCCATCACCCGCGTCATAGTCACGCAGGTGATAAACGATGCGTAGGCATCCGCCGGTCCCGCCAACCGCCGGTCGGTTGACAACCGGATAACGGCGTGAAGTTATACGTTGACCTCGAATCGCTCGAACTGATCGAAGGCCCGGGATTCCGCAATCCGGTGACTTCACTGCGGTTCAAGCGCGGGGACGCGGCACTCCTGGAAGTGGCGTTCCTTGCCAACGGCACCACGCACCATACCATCGGCGATTCCGGCACCCTCGAAATCCAGTTCGGCGTCAAGCCGCGCACCCGCTACGACGTCGGCTATCTGGCCCACACCGCCGTGTGGACGATGCCCGACCCGGAGGCGACCAGCCCGGTATATCGGTGCGCGCCGAGCTTCAACGGAACTTCCAGAATTTCTGATGCCAGTTTCGGGCTGCACCCCTTATCTGCCAAGGGTCGCAGCGATTTTTTTTGCCCCGAAGATGTAGTCACGCAAAGATAAATTAAATTTAAAATATCGCTTGACAAAGATTGTCTAAAACGCTTTTGTGCGTAGTCATGTTTATCACACGCGTCCAATCCAAAGGCAAGAATGGCAAGAATTACGTTTCCGTCCTGTTGCGCGAGTCCAAGCGCGTCGGCGACAAAGTCGTCTCCAAGACCCTATCCGTGCTCACCGAGATGCCCGGGTGGCTCATCAATGTCGTCGAGCGTGCCGTCAAGGATGGCAAGGGTGCCGACAGCCTCCAACAGATCGCCGAGCACCCCGACTCGCCGCTGGGCATGCGCCAGGCGGAGTCCTTCGGCGCGCTTTGCCTCGTTCATGAGATCGCCCGCAGTTGCTCCATCCTCAAGGCCCTGGGCTCCGCCGACGAAGCCAAGCTCGCGCTCTGGCAGGTACTCGCGCGCGTCCTCTCGCCCGCCACCTCGCTGCTCGGCATGGTCCGCCTCGCCGGCTCTTGCGCGGTCACCTCCCTGCTGGGCATCAGGGAGTCCTTCAACGAGGACGACCTTTACGCCAATGGCGGGTGGATCGCTGAATGCCAGACCCGGGTTGAGGCCAAGCTGTGGCAGTTGAGACCGGAAAAGGCGGGTGCCGACAAGAGTCTCTTTTACTATGACGTGACGAGTTCCTACTTCGAGGGCCTGCAAAACTTCTTCGGTTACTTCGGCTACAACCGTGACAAGACCAAGGGCAAGAAACAAGTTGTCATGGGATTGCTCACCGACTCGGATGGCGAGCCGATGAGCGTGAGCATCTTCCCCGGAAACACCAACGACCTGGGCACATTCACGACCCAGGTCAACAGCCTCAAGCACACCTTCAAGCAGGAACACATCACCCTCGTCGGTGATCGTGGCATGATCCGTGGCCCACAGCAGAAAGAGGTCAACGCGGCGGGCTTCAATTACATCAGCGCACTGCACAAGGCCGAGATCGAGACCCTGCTCAAAAGCGGCGAGGTGCAACTGGGCTTCTTCGACGACATTGTGCATGAAACGCTCTTGAAGGACGGCAGGCGCCTGGTGACCCGCTGCAACCCGATCCGGCGCGAGGAACTGGCCGCCACCCACCGGGGGTTCAAAGGCAAAATGGACGCCTGGGTGAAAGCCGCCAACACCTACCTGATGGAACACCCCAAGGCCAGAGAGAGCACGCAGCTCAGGCAAGGCACACAACGTCTCAAGCGCGGCAGGCTCGACGCGTGGGTTAGCCTACAGGTCAGTGAGCGCCGGCTGACCCTGGTCGAGGACGAGGAAAAACTCAAGGAACACGCCAAGCTCGATGGCTGCTACGCCATCGTGAGCGACCTCACCACGACGAAGGCCGATGCCCAGACATTGCATGATAGATATAAGGATCTCTCCAAGGTTGAGAGTGACTTCCGCACGCTCAAGCACGGGCATCTGGAGATAAGACCCTGGCACGTGAGGAGCGAGGACAACACGCGGGCACACGCCTTCACCGCAATGCTCGCGCTCAAAATCCGCCGCCGCCTGCAACAAGTCTGGGAGCCATTGAACATGACTGTGGAGGAAGGCCTGACCGAACTGGCGAGGTTGTGTGTGATGGAGATATACGACAAAACCAGTGGCCAAAGCGTGAGCCGCCATCTGCCCGACCCCAACGCCATCCAAGCGCAACTGCTGCGCGCGGCCGGAGTGACCCTACCCAAGAACCTCCCTGCCGCAGGCCCCGGTGTAGTCACGCGGGTGAAACTTCAAGACCGCCGAAAAACGACCAAAAAACCTTGATCTCAAAAGGAAAACCGGGTTGATCGAGGGTCGAAAAAGTCTGGAAGTTCCGCTTCAAGTATCTCGTGCGCCAGGACGCATTGAGCGCCAATCCCGCCAGCGAGCTG
>JBAXEO010000193.1:0-3639 GCA_037140395.1 Coriobacteriia bacterium | reverse complement strand
CTCGGAAGGACGGGTTGGCCTGCTCGGCGACCGGCACGATCCGTTCGCGGACGAGGGCGCGAAGGCGTGTGGTGTCGGCGTTGGAGGCGTCTTCGCGCCATGGGTGCGCGTTGTCGTGCAGGTAGGCGCGCACGTCGGCGCGGTCGCAGTCGAGGAGCGGACGCACGATGCGGCCCCGCACGTAGGGAATCGACGAGAGGCCCGCAGCGCCCGACCCCGTGATCGCTCGCATCAGGAAGGTCTCGACGCGGTCGTCGCGCGTGTGGGCGGTGGCGATCCGGCCGCGCTCCGGCCTCACGTGGGCTGCGGCGCAGGCGGCGTCGAGCGCCTCCTCGGCGAAGCGATAGCGCACGCGGCGGCCCGCATCCTCGAGATTGAGGCCGTCGGCAGCGGCATACTCGGCGACGTCGAAGCGGATGACCTCGCATGGCACGTCGAGGTCGGCGCATGTCGCGATCACGAAATCGGCGTCGGCGTCGGCGTCAGGGCCGCGCAGGAGATGGTTGACGTGGAGCACCGAGAGCGGGCCGATTCTGCCGAGATCACCGGCAGCAAGCAGCCGCAAGAGCGTGACCGAGTCAGCACCACCGCTCACAAGCGCAAGTACGGGCGCTCCGAGCGGCAGCATGCCGAGACGGTCGCTGGTGGCGCGGGCGATGGAGGGGAGGGAGGTCATGGCTACAGGGTAGCGCAGAGGCGACCGTGCGCGAGCGAGTACTGATGCCAAGCGAAACGCTGGCCCCCAGGAGAGTTGGATACAGCGCGCATCTCGATTTCGTCGTCTGCGTACGCACTTCGCGGTTCTCGAGGTGGGTCTGCAGACACGTCGCGATTCAGCGGGGCTTCCCCTTTTTGGGAGAAGCGATCCCTGTATCCGCGAGCAGCTGCTCAAGCTGATCCACCGTCGCCCATCCATTCACTGAGACCGTCCCATCCCCAGCAACGTGGATTTCGAGCCGATCAACCACGGACGGGAGATCATCTCGCAGCGATTCGTAGCGATCCGTCAGGAAGTGGAAGTGCTGATTTGTTGAGCCGACCCACGGCCGCACGAGGTCGGGGTGATCGGCAACGTATGGTCCATCCACGAGAAGGTCGGTGGCGTCGATGAGACGCCGGACAGCCGGCCTGCTTCCTGCCTCCTGTTCAAGGTCCGACAGGTTTCGTCCAGTGAACGTCATCACCGATAATCCGGAAACCCTAGCCAGCGACGCGAATACTGAGAGCCCCTCGGCCTGCTCGAACGGCTCGCCGCCGAGCAAAGTGACACCTTCGACATCCGATTCGAGGGCTTGCTGCGCAAGATCACGCGGACAGATCAGCGTCCCGCCGCTCTGGCCCCACAGGTGAGCGTTGAAGCAACCGTTGCAGCGGATCGTGCAGCCCTGTACCCACACAGCGAAGCGGACTCCCGGCCCCTCCGCGGTCGTTGACGGTGCGACTCGTGCGATCCGGATTGCCTGATCAGATATCAAGGATGCGCCCCGAGTCTCCATGGCCGGCCGAAGAAGACTTCGCTTCTCCGTACACGAACATCCCTCTAATACGGGCGGCCTCGTGAGGCTTGAGGTTGACGGTCTGCACGAGGTCATCGAAGTCGCGGAAACCACCGCGCGCGTCACGAACGTCAATGAGCCGCCGTGCAAGCACGGGGTCAATGGACTCGCCATTGATAACCTCTATGGTGACCGAGTTGATGTCAATCGGACGGGACGGGGAGTCAAGCCACACCGGCACGGGTGCTATCGGCGGCGGAGCAGGAGCTGGTGCGGGGCTCGGGGATGCGCTTGGGCCAGTACTGGCGCTGGTGGCATAGAACTCCTGATTCGACACTCCGAACTGCCCGGGTTCCTGCTGTGCCGGAACTTGAACCGCAGGGGTCACGGGAGCCTCGAACCATGCCCCCTTGGCCTCCTTGGCCGCCAGAGTCCTCAGGTACTCCCGGTTCCATATGATGGCGTGAATGGTTGCGCCGATCCAGCAAATCCCCAGTGTCACGAACTGGCGGAGGACCTCGAACCCCCCCTTCGCGCCGATGAAGGCAAACCCGAGAGCCACCAGCCCGGCGTAGACCCCGCAAGCCACCCAGTACTTGCGCTGGCTCGTACGGATCGCGGCAATCAAGAATCCAGCCCATGAAAGCATTCCGACAGACAGAACCGGTAGCAGGACCCACAGCGAGTTGACCCAACGCCAACGACGATTGGAGAGTTTCGATTGAACCGAAGGGTTGTCGTTGATCGCGGAGTTCATTGGCCCCCTCTGCATACGATCCGGATCGGCTGATCAAATATCAAGGATGCGCCCCGAGTCTCCATGGCCCGCCGGGGCAGACTTCGATTCTCCGAACACAAACATCCCTCTGATACGGGCGGCCTCGTGAGGCTTGAGGCTGGTGGTCTGCACGAGGTCATCGAAGTCCCGGAAGCCGCCGCGCGCGTCACGAACGTCGATGAGCCGCCGTGCAAGCACCGGGTCGATTGGCTCGCCATTGAGTGCCTCAACGGTGACCGAATTGATGTCAATTGGGCTGGACGGGGAGTGAATCCACACCGGCACGGGTTCTATAGGCGGAGCAGCAGGAGCTGGTGCGGGGTTCTGGGACACGCTTGGGCCAGTACTGGCGCTGGTGGCATAGAACTCCTGGTTCGAAACTCCGAACTGCCCAGACCCCTGCTGTGCCGGAACTCGAACCGCAGCAGTCTCGGGAGCCTCGAACCATGCTCCCTTGGCCTCCTTGGCCGCCAGAGTCCTCAGGTATTCCCGGTTCCATACGATGGCGTGGATGGTCGGAACAATCCAGCACCCCAAGAACGGCAATATGGCAAGGAGCGGGGCCGGCGTGATCAAGGCGATCCAGACAACCAGGGTCCCGGCATAGATCCCGCAGGACACCCAGTACTTGCGCTGGCCCGTACGAATCGCCGCAATCATGAATCCTGCCCATCCGAGAAACCCGAGAGACAGAATCGGCGGCAGAACCCACAGTGAGTTGATCCAGCGCCACCATCGGTTGGTGAGCTTCGATTGGACCAATGGATCGTTGCTAGTTGTGTAGCTCATCGGCTGCCTGGCCGAACGTCTGGGCGGCCGTCTCTAGGTACTCAGACGTGAAACTGCTATCGATGGTCTGCCCTCCGAGCAGGTCTTCGAGCAGCGCTACGTAGTCCAAGCACTTGGGACCCTTGACGCCTTTGGTTTCGGCCGAGATTGCCCCGTCGCGGCCCACGCGCAGGAATACTTGCTCTCGATCGGTCATGCGGCATCACCCACCTGGACGTTGAGAACCAGTGTCACGCTCAGGTCTTCCTCGACGTTCTCCGACTCAATGGACATGCCCAATGAGGGTGCCCGCTCTCGAAGCCTGCTCAACACCTCTTGCTGGACCAACGCCGCGTAGGCCGTGTCAATTTCAACGATGAGCGAGGCCGCCCGTTCGTAGTCGAAACTCCCAGAGAAATGTGCAGACCATATCCCTTGGCTATCCTTGCGGAATTTGGCTTGGCCCTGTGGCCAATTCGCCGCAATGGAGTCTACGGTCCTGGATACCGTTGCCCCCAACTGAGCCAGCGACTGGCACAACAGTTGTTCGTTGCGCATGCGGGTGCCGACCACCACCGAACTGCAATTCGATTCGAC
>JBAXEO010000192.1:0-3647 GCA_037140395.1 Coriobacteriia bacterium | reverse complement strand
GCTACCTACAACATCAAGAAAGTGAGCATCGATGTGGGCTACTGCGAGTCGCAGACGTCCGAGGATGCCCTGAGGCAGGCGCTCGCGCCGACCGGGCTGGTCGCGCAGGCTGAAGCGCCGACAGCACCGACGCCCTAGGAGACCTCCTGCCACGCAGTAGGCGTGCCTCGGCACGGCCGCAACCAGCGGCGAGCGGGGAGTCGTTTGCGCGGCTGCCATCGTCCATGCCATACTGTTCGAAGATGTTCGAACTAGTTGGAGGACGACCGCTGTGACCCAGGCCGCCACCAGGACCGAGCTTGACGAGGTGTTCAAGGCTTTGGCCTCACAGCATCGACGCGAGATTCTGCGACTTCTGAGCGATTCGACGCCGGAGCTCGGCAAGACGTGCTGCGCTGCGCAGGAGGTCTGCGCCTGCAAGCTGTCAGATCACCTCGGCTTGTCACCCTCGACGATTTCGCATCACATGTCGGTTCTGCGTTCAGCCGGCCTCGTGAGCGCGCGCAAGGATGGGCTGTGGACGTATTACGCGCTACGGCGCAGCGTGCTTGCGACTGCGGCGTCCGAGCTGCAGCGGTACTAGATTCAGTAATCAGATGGGTTGAATTACCGAGGCGTTCCTCTCGGCGCACATAGTTCGAAGGTTTTCGACGTAGCACAACGATGAGGAGGAGCCATGGTTATCAAGATTCTGGGTTCGGGATGCGCGAGCTGCGAAAAGCTTGAGGGACTTGCCAAGAAGGCCGTCGAGGAGCTCGGTCTCGACGCACAGATCGTCAAGGTCACCGACTATCCGGCGATCATGGCGTTCGGCGTCATGTCCACGCCTGCGCTTGTAGTGGACGAGGAGGTCAAGGTCGCCGGTCGCGTTCCTGCCTACGAGGACGTAAAGAAGGTACTTCTGGCTGCCGGCAACCGCTAGGCTCGTTTACCTCAGGCAGGAGCGACCGCGATGGATCCGTTCTATCCGCTTCAACTGCTCTCGGACTGGCTCACCTACTCGGTTCTGGGCTTGTCACCGACGAGCAAGCTGGGCATGTCAGTCGACTTCTTCCTCTACGACGTGCCCAAGGTTCTCCTTCTGCTGGCAGTCGTCATCTTTGGCGTGGCGATCATCAGATCTTTCTTCCCACCCGAGAAGACCCGCGCGCTTCTGTCGCACTCTCGCCTCTACGGAGGCAACGTCGCGGCTGCGCTCCTAGGCATCGTTACGCCGTTCTGTTCCTGTTCGGCGGTTCCGCTGTTCATCGGCTTTGTCGAGAGCGGAGTGCCTCTGGGCGTGACGTTTTCGTTCTTGGTTGCGAGTCCGATGATCAACGAGGTCGCGATCATCCTGCTCTTTGGCATGTTTGGCTGGAAGATAGCTGCGCTCTACATCGTCTCAGGGCTCTTCATCGCCATCACAAGTGGCATCATCATCGGCAAGATGGGCCTGGAAAGCTGGGTCGAGGAGTATGTCTACCAGATCCGAATGGGCGATGCCGGCGAACTGCCTGAGGAGACGTGGCCCGAGCGGCTGTCTTATGCGGTCGGCTACGTCAAAGAGATCGTCGGCAAGGTGTGGCCGTACGTGGTCGTCGGTATCGGGCTGGGCGCAGTGATGCACGGATACATTCCCGACGACTTCCTCGCCCAGTACGCTGGCCCAGGGAATCCGCTCGCCGTGCCGCTCGCCGTCATCGTCGGAGTGCCGCTCTATAGCAACGCTGCCGGCGTCGTACCGCTTATCGGCGTGCTCACCCAGAAAGGCGTGGCGATCGGTACTTCGCTTGCGTTTATGATGGCGGTCGTGGGGCTGTCGTTGCCCGAGGCGATCATCCTGCGCAAGGTGCTCAAGCCCAAGCTCATCGCGGTGTATTTTGGCGTGAACGCCGTGGGAATCATGGCGATCGGCTATCTGTTCAACGTGATTCTTCGCTAGGGTGCGCGGCGTACGGGGAGGAATCGGTCGCACGAATTGCGAATTGCGAGGCGTTTGCGGACAACGATGTCACTGCGTTTGCTATGATTGGAAGCCGTTTACACGCGCGGGCGTGGCGGAACTGGCAGACGCGCCGGGTTTAGGTCCCGGTGAGGAAACTCATGGAGGTTCGAGTCCTCTCGCCCGCACCAGCCAACTAACTGCCGGTCGGCACCGGTTACCTGTTGTCCAAGAAAGGATTCACCTGTGCTTAAAACAAGCGTCGAGCGTCTCGAAGGCACTACCGTCAAACTCACAGTTATCGTTCCGGCCGCAGACGTCGATGTCGCCATCGCCGAGGCCTACGCGGCCGTCGGCAAGAAGATGCGCATCCCCGGCTTCCGGAAAGGCCACGCGCCGCGTCCCGTCGTCGATAACTATGTGGGTCGCGAGCAGGTCTTGGCAGAAGCGACCGAGGCCGTACTCAATGACTACTACCCTAAGGCAGTTGACGCCGAGGGACTGCGCCCCATCGAGTCCCCTGAGACCGAGGCGCTTGAGACCGTCCAGCAAGGCGAGGACTTTACGTTCCAGGCCGACGTGGTAACGCGTCCTGAGCTGGTCTTGGAGAGCGCCGACGGCATTGTCGTCGAGATTATGCCGCGCGAGGTCCGCGAAGTGGACATCGCCGTTCAGATCGATGAGATGCGCGAGCGCTTCGCGGCGCTCGAGCCGGTCGAAGACCGTGGGGTGGCTGAAGACGACTATGCGCTGATATCTTTCGTCGGCTACGTCGATGGGGAAACCTACGAAGGCAACGAGGTTGACAAGTACCTGTACGAGATGGGTAGCGGGCTCATGCCTAAGGAGTTCGATGACGGGATCCGGGGAATGAACCCGGGCGCCGAATCTCGCGTCGAGTTCAAGATTCCCGACACGTCATCCAAGGAAGAGTACGTTGGCAAGAAGGCTCAGTTCGACGTGGTCGTCCACGAAATCAAGGCCAAGAAGCTTCCTGACGTCGACGACGAGTTCGCCTCGCAGATGGGTTTCGATACGTTAGCCGAGCTGAGAGAGGATCTCCGACTCCGCCTCGATCAGGCAAAGGCCGTGGCATACGACCGGGCCAAGGAGAAAGCCGCTCGCGAGGAAATTGCTCGCCGCACTCCGGGCGAGATCCCCGAGTCCATGATTCATGGCCGTGCGCGCAGCTTGTTCACCGACTTCGAGCGCCGTCTCACCGACCAGGGAACCAACCTAGAGGCCTACAGCTACGCGACAGGAATGACGGGCGACATGTTGGATGCCGAGCTTGAGGGCGAAGCCGAGCAGCTCATCCGCGAGGACCTTGCTTTGGAGGCCCTGTTCCGCGACAAGGGCATGGAGGTCACCGCCGCCGACATCGACGAGGAGCTCTCCGAGATCTCCGGTGCGACCAACTCCACGCCCGAAGAAGCTCGCAAGAAGTGGCAAGAGATGGGCCTCATGCCCGTCATCTTCGAGGGCGTGATGCATCGCAGGGCCGTGAACTGGCTCATGGAGAATATCAAGGTGGTTGAAGTCGAGCCCACCGCCGAGGCCAACGAAACGCCCGCGGAACCCAAGGGCAAGAAGAATGCAGGCAAGAAGTCGGCCAAGAAGGCCGCCGACGAGACCGAAGCCGAGAGCACCGAGGAGTAGCCAACATGATTTCTGACATCAAGGCACTCGTCCCCATCGTCGTCGAGCAGACCAGCCGAGGCGAGCG
>JBAXEO010000191.1:0-3668 GCA_037140395.1 Coriobacteriia bacterium | reverse complement strand
GCAGCCTCGGCGAAGCACTGCGCCCTACCGTTGACTGGAAGCCTGCGGACTTCGCGGCAGCCCGCAGGATTGCCGAGAAAGCCGGCGACAGCATCGACGCGCGATTGGGCGACCTTCCCGGGCTCTATGCCTACCTGCGCGACCAGCGCGATTTCTTGCTCCGCCTGCTGGAAAACCCGAATCTCCTCGAGCACGATCAATTCACCGACATGCTCTGGGCCGTCACCCACCTACTCGAAGAGCTCGCCCGCCGAGAAGACCTCTCGCAGCTCACCGAGAACGACCTCGACCATCTTTCCGGCGACCTCGCGCGCGCTTATGGGGCACTCGCGAATCAATGGATCGGCTACATGTCACACCTGCAGAAGCAGTACCCGTACCTGTTCTCGCTCGCGGTGCGCACAAACCCGTTGGATCCCAACGCGCGCGCAGAGGTCGGCTAGCTTGCGCGAGCCTCGGGGGCGACGTGCTGCTGACGCAACACTCACAAGCAACGCAATGCTCGATAAGCGCGTCGGCCCAGGTTCTGACCAGATGTAGCCGAGCCGCTCGGTCTAGTCGCGGATGTAGACCGGGATGCCAATCGTGACCCGATTGAAGAGGTCGGCGACGTCGCTGGGCATCATTCGCATACATCCGTGACTCGCGTGAGTCCCGATGCTGCTGTACTCGCTGGCGGGAATCCCATGCATGAAGATCCCGGAGACGTTGATCCCGATCTTCCTCACACCCATCGGGTTGGAGGGTCCCGCCGGAATCGAAGCGGGCATGCCCGCGGCCCATGCAGAACCCGGGTTGTACCAAGGCGAGTTCGCCAGCTTCGTGACCACCTCGAAATCGCCCGTGGGCGTGGGGTAGGCCGCCTGGCCCGGCGCACACGGGTAGGTCTTGACCAGATTCGCGCCGTCGTAGAGGCGAATCTTGCACTGTGACAGCGAGACGATGATGGCCCTCTTGAAGCTCGACTCGACCACTTTGGGAATCTCGTAGGCAATTGGCAACGTAACGACGCGACTTGCCGCAGAAAGCGCGGCATCGGACGATAGCGTCTCGGATATTCGTACAACGGCGTCTGCCTGATTGACCGTCGCGCCGGGGGTCGATGTTGTGACCTCGAACTTGTATTTCACGATCTTGCGCGTGGCGTCCTTGGGCTTACGGTTCACCTGCACCGCTGCCTGAGCCACCCAAGTCGAAATGGCGTTGGCGTCGACCGAGTAAATCGGCTTGATGTCGGCCGGAAGCGGCTCACCCACGAGCTGACTGTTGAGACGCGCAGCGAGAGTTGCTGTTCGTCTCGGAGAGTAGGCCGCAGCAATCATCGAGTCGGTATCGATGGCCACGATACCTTTGGGGTCCAGCGTCCAGGTCGTGTTGTCACCAGCGACGGTCACAGTTCGCAGCATCGGGCTGGAGACAGCTTCATCGATGGCTGCCCGCGCCTGCGTCTCGGTCATCCCACTGAGATCCTGGCCAACGACGCTGACACCCTTGGGCACAAGCCCCCTGGCCTGGTAGTCGAGTACCACTCCCCATGCGAGAGAGGCCGACGCCAGCAGAAGCAGGGTTGCCAGAAGAACAACAAGAACGCGGCTCACGATGCTGGGCGACTTCATGTGCTCCCAATTCGACGATACGAGGAATACGAACTCTTGAACCAGTCTATGCCCCGAAGGAGCTGTGCAGCATTACGAGTCAACAACGATTGCTGTTCGTTGGCTACTGTATCGGCAAAGCAAGAAGCGCTCCGAAGCGAGCTCACCTTCGCCTATGTCCCCCGCGTCCCCCTGCCATCATCCAAACCAGCGGCAGCACCGAGCCGCCCATCAGCAGCTTGCCAAATCCCGGATCTGTCCGATACACAACGGCACCCGCAATCAGCAGCGCAGCGAACACCAGCCCGGTATTGACTCGGCCCACCGATCGCTCCAGCTGCCTCACGCGCATGTCGAGCACGGGCGTCCCGACGTTGAGCTCGCCCCGCTCGAGCGTCGACAGTACCCGGTCGGTGCGCGCCGGCAGTCCGATGAGCACCTGGAAGATCTTGGTCGCCTCGGCAAGCACGGTTTCCCAGGTCGAGCCACCCTCATCGGCGATCAGTTTGGTGGCGTAGGGCGAGATGGAGGTCCAGAGGTTGAACTCCGAGTCGAGACCAATACACATCCCTGAGAGCAGCGCCACGGTGCGTCCGAGCAGCAGGAGGTTCTCGGGGAGCTGGACGGGAAGATCGAGCACAAGCTCGCGGAACTGCAGTCCAAATCGCATCATCTCGGCGTGATCGATGGAGCGCAGGTCGGCCATGCTCATGCCCCAGAAGCGCTCAAAGAGCTGCGCGCTGGCCATCTCGATGAGCTTGAGGTCGGCACTGGGTAGCAGCACCCCAAGAGTCCGGTAGCTCTGCACGAGCCGTGCTGCGTCTTGAGTTCCGACGGCGATTAGCACCTCCCGCAGTCCTCCGCGGAGGTTCTCGGGAACCTGGCCCATCATGCCAAAGTCGATGAAGGTCAGCTGCCAGTTAGCGTTGCCATCCTCATCGGTCCCCTCTCGCGGGGCTACGAAGAGGTTGCCGGGGTGGGGGTCGGCGTGAAAGAATCCGTCCTCAAGGATCTGCTGCATGTAGGCGTCCAGCAGCGCCGAGGCGACCTTCGATCGGTCGATTCCGGCTGCGGTGATGGCCTCGTAGTCACCCAGCTTGATGGCCGCGACGTTCTCCAGCGTCAGCACGCGTCGAGTGCTCAGGTCCCAGACGACCCTGGGCACATGGATGCGTGGGTCGTCCTCGAAGTTCTCGGCGAAGGTCGCGGCGTTCTGGGCCTCGGCCACATAGTCGATCTCCTCGCGCGTGGTGAGCGCGAACTCGTCGACGAGGGCGGGCACGTCGGCGCGCTTGCTGACCGGCTTGTATCTCTGCAGCCATCCGCCCACGCGGCGCAGTGCGGCCAGGTCAACCTCGACCACCTCTTCGATGTGCGGACGCTGCACCTTGACGACCACATCGCTATAACCGTTCAGCTCAGCCTCGGCCTCACAGAGTCGCGCTTTATGTACTTGGCCCAGAGATGCCGCGGCCATCGGAGTCTCATCGAACCAGGCGTAGGCCTCACTGAGCGACTCGCCGAGTTCCTTCTCGGCCTTTTCGCGGATGGCGGCGAAGGGCTCGGCTGGCACCTCGTCTTGCAGCCCGGCGAGCTCGTTGGTGATCTCGGGAGGCAGCACATCGAGGCGTGCCGAGAGAAACTGCCCGACCTTGATCATCAGCCCGCCCATGCGGATAGCAAGAGCGCGGAAGCGCACCGCGATGTTTCTGTAGCGCTTGGAGCGCGTACGCCGAGTCCAACCGCTCAGGCCGATGCGCGGAAGCACTATCTCCCAGAAGATGAAGCTGGCGGTGACTCCGGCGAAGAAGGAGACGATGCGCCAGTACCGGGCGCGAAGTTGCGAGCGTCTCACTTACTCGTCGCCAGCCAGCTGCTGATAGATGCGCTTGCGCGCCTCGGAGAGGATGTCGGCAGTCTTCTCGATCTGGCCGGGGGTGCCCGTGCGCGCAACCTGCCACGTCGCGGCCATCAGGCCCTGCACGACCTCACGCAGACGCCTCGTCGGGTCCGATCCACCCGCCATGTCGTCCCACGGCGCCTGGTCGGGAAGCGACTCGGCGTACTCACGTC
>JBAXEO010000190.1:0-3673 GCA_037140395.1 Coriobacteriia bacterium | reverse complement strand
GTTGTCGAGGCGTGCGACGTGCCGGTCACCGTGAAGATCCGCAAGGGCTGGGACGCCGATCAGGTCAACGCCGTGGACTTCGCTCGCGCTCTGGAGGCCGCCGGTGCCGCCGCAATCGCAGTGCATGGCCGAACACGCGCGCAGTTCTACAAGGGAACCGCGGACTGGGACGTGATCGCGCAGGTCAAATCCGCCGTCAGCGTGCCTGTCATCGGCAGTGGCGACGTGTTCTCGGCAGGTGACGTCGTGGCGCTGCTTGAGCACACCGGCGTCGACGCCGTGATGGTTGCGCGCGGTGCGCAAGGCAACCCCTGGATCTTCCGAGAGGCCCGCGCGCTCATCGACGAGGGAGTGGTGCTGCGTCGGCCTACTGCGTTTGAGCGTATCGACATGGCGCGCGAGCACGGCGACGCGCTGGTCGCCTTTGGTGGCGAGCGGGCCTTCGTCCGGATGCGCAAACACGTCGCGTGGTACATCGCCGATATGCCCGGCGCAAGCGCGGTTCGCGCCCGAGTCCACAGTTGCAGAAGCCACGCCGAGCTCGACGAGCTTCTCGCCGAGTATCGAGCCTATCTGGAGGAGCGCGCGTGACTGATCCGGATGACAGCACCTCAGACCTGTTCGGGCCGAGCCTCCCGACGCACCTCTACGTCCATGTGCCGTTTTGCGCCTCCAAGTGCGACTACTGCGACTTTGTCTCTGTGGCGGGCGCCGATGCAGACTTTGTCGAGGTGGTGTTCGCTGGCATCCGCACGCAGATCACCACGTGGTCGCGGTCGGGGCTTCCCGGCGTGGTCGAGACCGTCTACTTTGGCGGCGGCACCCCGTCGCTTCATCCCGAGCAGGTACTCCGAGTGCTGGCACACGTGCGCAGCACGCTCGTCGTCCACCCCAATGCCGAGATTACCGTAGAGGCGAATCCGGACTCGCTCTCGGCGGATGTGGCTCGCGCGTTCGCCGCTGGTGGAGTCACGCGTGTCAGCGTCGGCGTCCAGTCCTTCGACGATCACGTCCTGCGCGTCCTGGGCCGACGGCACGACGCCGTCTCGGCCGCACGTGCGTGTGCGGCGGTCATCGACGCCGGCATGGCGCTCTCGGTTGACCTCATGTGCGGTGTTCCGGGGCAAACGATCACGTCGTGGTCCGAGACGCTTGCGCGCGCAGCCGCGACGGGGGCTCACCACGCATCGGTCTACCCGCTGACCATCGAGGACGAGACGCCCATGTCGGTCGCCATCTCGGCAGGGCTGCTGCCCGAGCCCGACTCAGACGTCGCCGCCGAGATGATGGTGCTCGCCGAGGCCACGCTGGGTTACCACGGACTGGCGCGCTACGAGGTCGCGAACTATGCCGAGTCCTACGCCTACGAGTCGCGTCACAATACCGCCTACTGGACCGGCCACTCCTACGCTGGTGTCGGGCCCGGCGCACACGGGATGCTCGATGCGATCACTGCGCGCGCAGTGGGTCTGCTTGCGGATGCCGCGCCGGACGTCGCGCGCGTGCGCTACGCCAACGCCGCTTCGATCGAGGACTGGCTCGTAGGCCGAGGCGACACCACAGAGACACTCACCCAAGCGGAGGTACGCCGAGAAGACGTCATGCTCGGAATGCGGCTGACGCGGGGAGTTCGCGCGGCCGATGTGGTCACGGCGGACTTGGAGAGCGTGATGGCGTCGCTGGAACGCGATGGACTCGTCGAGCTTGCAGACCTGCCGCGCGAGGGCTCGCGTTGGCGTACCACACACCGCGGGTGGCTACTGGGCAACGAGGTGTTCGGGCGCATCTGGTCGGGGGAGTAGGGCGGACACGACGCGCACGGAGCTGGCACTCGCTATACTTGACTGCCAACGCGACTGAATTGCCCCCCGCGCGGACTGCAATGACCGCACGCAAGGAGTCACGAATGCTCAACGAACGCCGCCGCCGCGTGCTGCAAGCGCTGGTGGAGGAGTACATAGCTAGTGCCACGCCGGTAGGCAGCAAGACGCTCGTGAACCGCTACGAGCTCGGATGCAGTCCGGCAACGGTGCGAAACGAGCTCTCCATCCTTGAGGAGACGGGCTTTCTCGTGCAGCCGCACGTGTCGGCGGGGCGCATGCCTACCGACACGGGCTATCGCTCCTTTGTTGACGACCTCATCGAGAAGGGCAGCCCGGCGCTGCAAGGCAGTCAGGCCACGAGCCTGATGCACAAGGCTTCCGAGGTCGACGAGCTCATGCGCGAGACTTCGGTAGCGCTCACTCGGCTCACCGACTGCCTCGCCGTCGTACTCTCACCCAGCGTGTCGCTTGCGCGCGTCAAGCGCATCGACCTGCTCTCGATGACGCCGCATCGCGCCCTGATGGTGCTCATCACCGAGTCTGGGCAGGTGGTCAACCGCTCCATCGAGCTTGCCGAGGAGACCGCACCTGAGCGGCTTCGCGAGGTTGAGCAGGCGCTGAACGCTGCCTTCGACAGCAAGCGTGCCGCCGACATCCGCCCGCTGCGCGTCGCGCTCGAGGCCGCTCACGAGCGCGACCTGCTCGTACCTCGCGTCGTCGATGAAATCCTCGACGCACTGGCCGAGGCTGATCGAGATCGCCTCTACCACGTGGGGATCCCTGCGCTTCTTGCACAGCCGGAGTTTCATGACGCTGCCCAAGCGCGCCCGCTCATCGAGTTTCTCGAGGACGGCATCTCGGTGCTCGAGGCGCTATCTGACGCGCTGGGCAACCGCGAGCTGATGGTGCGCATCGGGCATGAGAACCGCCGCGCTGAGCTCGGCAATATGAGTATCGTCGCCGTCAACTACGGCGTGGGAAGCGCCGACGGGGTTGTCGGCGTTATCGGCCCGACTCGGATGGACTATTCGCGTGCGATGGCAGCGGTTCGCGTCATCGCCGACGGGCTCTCAGAAGCCCTCACCTGACAGATTCCGCGCTCGCCGGAAAGGACATGCTCGTGCCCGCTGGTACCCAGGACCTCTACACCATTCTCGGCGTCGAGAAGACCGCTACGCCCGAGGAAATCAAGAAGGCATTCCGCAGGAAGGCTCGCGAACTTCACCCTGACGTGAACCCCGCGGCGGATGCCGAAGATCGCTTCAAGGAGATCAACGCCGCTTACGACGTCTTGTCGGACTCCGATAAGCGAGACCAGTACGACCGCTTTGGCACGGTGGGCAACCGCGGTCAGGGCGGTCCGGGTGGCGGTGGCTACCAGTACGTCGACCTGGGCGATCTGTTTGGCGGCGGCGCGGGTGGCGGCGGCTTTGGCATGGAAGACCTGTTCAGCGCGTTCTTTGGCGGTGCCGGCGGCGGTCGAGGCGGCGGCGTGCGCCTCGAAGGCCGCGACATGGCGATGAGCGTCGTGATCACGCTTGCCGAGGCGGCCTCCGGCGCCGAGAAGGAGATCGTCCTCGATCGCCTGGCAACCTGCGATGTCTGCGCCGGAAGCGGCGCGACGCCGGGCAGCTCGGTTGTGACGTGTCCGGACTGCCAGGGAAGCGGCCAGCGAGTGACCATGCGCAAGACCTTCCTCGGGACGATGCAGTCGGCAGCTCCTTGCCAGCGCTGCGGCGCGACGGGCCAGGTCATCGATAGTCCCTGCGACGAGTGCGAGGGAACCGGGCGCGTCCCCGACCGCCAGCACGTCAACGTCACTATCCCGGCGGGTATCCGAGACGGACAGT
>JBAXEO010000189.1:0-3691 GCA_037140395.1 Coriobacteriia bacterium | reverse complement strand
TTTGTCGAGAGCCTCTCTCGGGCGGTGCGAGGAATCTCCTGATTTCGTGCTTGGCTGCCGCGAGGCCAGGCATCGGGGACCGCGAGTTTACAGTTGCGTAATCTCCGCCGTATTGCCGTGGCGAAGGTGCATGATGGTCGACGGCGTTCTTTTCAGAAGTCCTAACAATCGCCGCGGATGAAGTGGCGCACACGGAGGTCTTGATGAGCGAGATCGACTCCACCAGCGATCCAATCGAAACACCGGCCGATGACGACGTATCGTCACGTCGGATGCGCCCTCGGCCGGCCGCGCGGGCCCGGCGCTCAAAAGGACGCCAGTGGGGCCTGATTGCAGCCGCTGTGGTAGTCGTTCTCATCGCAGGCTTTCTCGTCTTCAGGGCACTCGGTCCCAAGTCCTCCAAGACCACGTATATGACCCAATCCGCGACAACCGGAATGCTGACCGTGGCGGTATCGGCCAACGGCAGCGTCGTGACGGCAAACTCATCGGCAGTTGACCCGGGGGTTTCGGGGACGGTCACCAAACTCGATGTCAGTCTGGGCAGTCACGTCACCAAGGGCGACACACTCTTTGTGATCGAGAACTCCGATCTTGACGCGAGCGTCGTTCAGGCACGTGCCTCGTACCAGAACGCGCAGTCGTCGGTCGCCAAAGCCAAGCAGTCCAAGACGCAGGCCAGTGTGAGCAAGAACACCAATGTCACGCAGACCAAGGGTCAGTACCAGTCCGCTCAGGCTTCGGTGGAGAAGGCCGATCAAGCTCAGATTCAGGCCGGAATCGACCTGAGCACGGCGATTGCGGGCGGTGACTCCGCCAAGATCGAGATGGCTCAGGAGAACTACGATGCAGCGGCATACTCGTACAAGGCGGCGGTCAACAGCCGAAAGACCGCTAAGGCCAACTACGATTCGGCCCGCACGCTGGCACAGCAGGGCTACGACGCTGCGGTCAAGTCGTACAACGCCTCGGTGACCAGCCAGGAGTCGGCATATCTGGGCTATCAGAACGCCAAGGACAACGCGGACAAGCGCACCGTCGTCGCGCCTATCGACGGCTACGTCACAACCCTATCAGTGCGCAACGGCGACCAGCTGGGCTCCTCGGCAAGTGCGAGGTCGACGACCGCTGGTGGCGGTACAACCGCTAGCACCAGCAACAGCAGCACGACTCCCATCGTCATCTCAGATCTCTCAGCGCTCCAGGCGCAAGTCCAGATTGCCGAGACTGACCGGCCCAAGGTCAAGCAGGGCCAGACGGTCGAGCTGACGTTCAACGCGGTGCCAAACCTGACGATTACCGGCAAGGTCGCCGAGATCGACGCAGTCGGCACCAGCAGCTCCGGTGTGGTGACGTATGGCGTCACGGTCACATTCGACTTACAGAACCCGCAGCTCAATCCTGGGATGAGTGCTGCTGCCTCAATCGTGACCAATATCGTGAGCGACGCGGTGCTTGTGCCTAACGCGGCAGTCAAGACCCAGACCAGCGGCGGCGGGAAGTACGTGCAGGTGCTTTCTGACCCCGCTGGACAGCCGCAAGACGTGACCGTCACGGTCGGGGTCTCCAATGACTCTCAGACGCAGATACTTACTGGCCTCAAGGGCAGCGAACTTGTCGTCGTTCAGACGGTCACGCCCAACTCCGCCAGCGGCAGCTCGTCGACACGTAGTGGGATGAGCGTGCTCGGCGGCGGTACTCGAGGTGCGACGGGCGGCGGCTCATTTAGAGGCGGTCCAGGTCAGTGATCGTTATCGAGGACCTTTGCAAGGTCTACCATGGCGGCCTTGGCGCGGACACTATCGCGCTCGACGGAGTCTCGCTCACCATCGAGGATGGGGAGTTCGTCGCGATCATGGGACCGTCGGGCTCGGGTAAGTCGACCCTCATGAACATGCTCGGCTGCTTGGATACGCCCAGCTCAGGCACGTACCTGCTCGACGGCGAGGATGTCGCGACGATGGACGACGATTCGTTGGCCGACATCCGAAACCTGCGGATCGGTTTTGTCTTTCAGTCCTTCAACCTTCTGCCTCGTGCGACCGCCCTGCGCAACGTGCTCGTGCCGCTGCTCTACTCGGCCCTGAAGAAGTCGGAGCGGATGGAGCGTGCTGCTGCGGCGCTGGACGCAGCTGGCCTCCCCGAGGACTTCTGGGACCACAAGTCCAACGAGCTGTCCGGCGGTCAGATGCAGCGCGTTGCCATCGCACGCGCGCTGGTCACCGATCCCGGGCTGATCCTTGCCGATGAACCCACCGGAAACCTCGACACCAAGACGGGCGAGATCATTCTTGGCACGTTCCGGAGTCTCAATGAGGAGGGTCGGACCATCGTGCTGATTACGCACGAACCGCACATTGCCGAGCACGCGAAGCGCATCGTGCACGTCCAGGACGGCAAGATTCTCTCGGACGAACTGGTGGGAGATCGGCGTGTTCTTGGAGGTGATGTGTAGTGAGACTCGATGACGTGATCGAGGAGACAGCGTTCTCCGTTTCCTCCAATAAGGTCCGCTCGGCGTTGACGATTCTGGGCATCGTCGTGGGCATCGCATCCGTCATTGTCATGGTTGCGATCGGTCAGGGTGCGCAGGCTTCAATCACGAGCTCGATTGAGTCGGCTGGCTCGAATCTGATCATGGTGATGCCGGGGTTTGGCGGCTCGAGCGGAGCGGGTGCTCGTGGTGCGCGCGGCGGAGCGCTCTCTCTTACCGTCGCCGACGCCGAGGCGATTTCCAGTGGCGTTCAGGGTGTCGGTGCGGTTTCGCAGGAGCGATCTTCTCGGCAGCAGGTGGTGGCCGGCGGTAACAACACCAACACGCAGATCCAGGGTGTGACGCCTGAGTACGCGACTGTTCACAGCACCACGGTCGCTGATGGCACGTTCTTGCGCTCAGAAGACGTTGCTTCGGTGGGAAGAGTAGCGGTCATCGGGCCCACGACACGTGATGACCTCTTCGGCGTGGGATCGAGCGCAGTGGGCCAGTCCATGACGGTCAACGGCATCCAGTTCAAAGTCGTCGGAGTCACCGCATCCAAAGGCGGTACCGGCTTTGGGAACCAAGACGATGTGATCTTTGTCCCGCTAACCACGCAACAGCAACTGCTCGTGGGCGATGACCATCTGTCACAGATTTCGGTCCAGGCGGCGAGCTCCGACCAGATGGCCGCGGTGCAGCAAGGAGTGACCGACCTTCTGCTCCAACGACACAACGTGAGCGATGCGACGCAAGCGGACTTCAACGTGCTGTCACAAAGCGACATCGCCGCGACGGCATCGACGATCACCGGCACGTTTACCATCGTTCTAGCTTCGATTGCAGGCATATCCCTACTGGTCGGCGGTATCGGAATCATGAACATGATGCTGACCGCCGTCACCGAGCGTACCCGCGAGATCGGGCTGCGCAAGGCGGTTGGCGCGCGACGATCCGACATAAGCGTTCAGTTCCTCGCCGAGTCCGTGGCTCTCACGTTCATCGGCGGGCTCGTTGGTGTGCTTCTTGGTGTTGGAGTGGCATTCAGCCTCAAGCAGTTCGCGGGCATCTCGACGTCGGTCTCGGTGAGCTCGGTGCTGCTTGCGGCTGGCGTGAGTATCGCGATCGGTGTGGTGTTCGGCTACTATCCGGCGCTGCGCGCCTCCGGGATGAACCCGGTTGAGGCACTTCGATACCAGTAATACACGCGAAGAA
>JBAXEO010000188.1:0-3713 GCA_037140395.1 Coriobacteriia bacterium | reverse complement strand
CGTGAGGAAAGTCCGGACTCCACAGGGCAGGGTGCCTGCTAACGGCAGGGCGGCGCGAGCCGACGGAAAGTGCCACAGAAAAGAAAACTCCGGGAGCGGTTCGCCGTTCTCGGAAAAGCTGAAACGGTGCGGTAAGAGCGCACCAGCGTCACGGCAACGTGGCGGCTTGGCAAACCCCACCCGGAGCAAGGGCAAATAGGAGCGATTAAGGCTGGCCCGGCCGACGCTCGGGTATGCCCGCGCGAGGCCGACGGCGACGTCGGTCCCAGATAGATGGTCGTCCACGACAGGATCCGGCTTACAGGCCCACTCCACCCTGGCAAACGAATCGGGCGGTCCTCATCGAGAGGGTCGCCCGTCTTTGTTTTGGCTAGAGCAAACGCTTCCTCACCATTCAACGCGTGAAGCAGGCGCTACTTCCACTGAAAAGTCCCACAGTCCTTGGGCAGTCGCTGATCCTTGTTGGGACACGTGCTCTCATACACACAGTCAGAGCAGACGTAGCCGCCTTCCAACTCTGAATGGGGCACGGCCTCCGCCATCTCTGGCGCGTCAGGCCCCACAACCTGGGACGCGGGCTCGGAGGTCACAGGAATCGGCTCAAGATCTGCCAAGAACTCCGAGCCCCCACTGTGCGGCTCGACGACCGAGCTGCCATCGTGAGCAGCGGTAACATCCCATGGCCATGTTTCCGGTGCGGCTACATCCAATGTCGGTCGTGGCTCCGATGGCGCTGCCGGCTGGTAGAACGTTGGCGGCACCTCTGGCTCGATCTTCGCAACCGATTGCGGCTCAGCCACCACCGCCACTTCCGGCACGACCTCCACCACCGATTGCGGCTCAGCCACCACCGCCACTTCCGGCAAGCTTTCCATAGGCCGCTGCTGCCCCACCTCCGGCTCGGCTGCCACGAGCCATTCCGGCTCCGCCGCCGCATCCGTCTCCGCCTCGAGCGCCACCTCCGCCTCGGCCTCCATCACCGACGCGGTGCGCAACAGCGACTCACGCAAGTCGTCGACGCGAGGGGCGTCCAGAATCTCCGGCCGCACGGTAACTGAGGCTGGAGGTGTCACCTGCATCATGTCTATTGCCGAGACGTCCTCCTCGGCCACATCTTCAATGCCGGGCAAGTCCGCGTCTTCCACCGCGAGCGACACGTATGAAGCAAACGCCTCCGCTTCATCGCTCCGAATCACGGTCTGTGCGGCAGGAAGACTCGAAGCAATGAAGTCGACTTCTGCCTCTGCCTGAGCCGGTCGAACCAGCAATACCGGAAGGGTCGAGTCGATGTCGACAAGCAGCACCTCAGAGTCCCAGGCGTCGAAACCGGGGTCAGCAGTCATCTGTGACAGCGCTGCAAGCGCCTCCTGACGGCTCGGGGATGCTGTGGTCGTGAGGAGTCGCACATTGTCGTCTTTGTCACGCGAAAGAAGAATGAACGGCATGGTCTACCTCGCATTAAGTCGCTGCCAAGTCGAATAGCGAGAAGCGTGTTCCGCTCTATCCTAGAACCCCCTGCGAACATGGGCAACCTGCGGTATTCCTCACGTGCCAGAGTGCGATGCGCCGCACCCCTCACGCAGCTCCTTCAGCCGTCGGATGTTCTCGGCGTCTTTGAGCGGTACCTCGCCGGGCATCTCGGTGCATGCGCACACGTCAGCAAGCTGTGGGACACACACCATCGCCTCAAAGCCTGCGTAGCCGATGTGTCCGTCGCCAATCCACGCGTGACGGTCTCGTTTGGAACCGCGCTCAAACATGCAGTCGTTCGCGTGGATGAGACCGAGCCGCGACACGCCACAGCAGTCGTCGATGCCGGAGACCACCTCGGCCCATCCTTCAGCCGTGTCTACGGGCATCCCAAAGGCGAATGCGTGGCACGTGTCTAGGCACACGCCGAGCTTGTCGGCAGGGAGACCGGCGTGATCGATGCACGCGCCGAGCTCCTCAAAGGTCGACCCGAACGTCTTGCCGGCCCCCGCGGTGTTCTCTAGAAGCAACCGAGTCGAAGCTGCGCCCGGTCCGGCCAGATCGAACGCCTGATTCACGACGTCGGCCACGCGGCGTGCTGCAGCATCCGGAACGCCGTCGGGGTCGCTTCCGATGTGCGTGACCACCCCGGCAGCACCCAGGAGTGCGCCGCGAACGAGCTCGTCGGCGAGGGCGGCGATCGACTTCTCACGCAGAGCGGGATCGAGTGTCGCAGGGTTGATCAGGTACGCGGTGTGCGTGAAGAGCGGACCAAATCCGCGCTCAGCTCGTGCCTGGACAAACGCATCAGCCTTCTCAGGATCAAGCGCGGGCCCCCTCCACTGCCGAGGACTCTTGGCGAATATTTGCACACACTCGCAGCCGACCTCCAGCGCATAGTCCAGCGCTCGCTCGTAGCCTCCTGAAACCGAAATGTGTGCGCCAAAGAGCATGGTGTGTCTCCTCAACCCTGGTTCGCGAGTGTCTCCGCGTATCCCCCGCGCCAAAACGGGGAGGTCTTGCGGCGGTACACTCGTTAGCATGAGCCAAGAACGCCAGACCTGCGAGAACGAGCCTTGGATTGGACGCGCGATTCTGCACGTCGACCTCGACGCGTTCTTTGCCGCGGTCGAGCAGCTCGATCATCCTGAGTGGCGTGGCAAGCCCGTCATCGTGGGTGGAGAACCCGGACGGCGCGGAGTTGTCTCTACCTGCAGCTACGAGGCCCGCGCTTTTGGGGTGCGCTCGGCGATGTCGTCTGCGCGTGCGGCGATTCTGTGCCCGGACGCGATATGGACGCGGGGCAGCTTTGCCCGCTACAACGAGGTCTCCTCGGCAGTTCGGGCGATCTTTGCCGACGAGAGTCCTCGGATGCAGCCGGTGTCGATTGACGAGGCGTATCTCGACGTGACCCCGGGCCGCTACTCCTCCGAGCACCCCGTCGATGTCGCTCGTCGGATCCGCTCACGCGTCGCCGAGCTGGGCGTCACCTGCTCGGTTGGGGTCTCGGCCAGCAAGTCGGTGGCTAAGATCGCGAGCGACCATGACAAGCCCGACGGGCTCACGGTCGTGTGCCCCGGTGATGAGGCCGCGTTTCTGGCTCCGCTTCCCGTCCGTGCGATGCCGGGTATCGGTCCGAAAAGTGCCGAGCACCTCGGCGAACTCGGTATTCGTACGCTCGGCGACGTTGCTGCACTAGATGAAGCTACTGCGCTACAGGTTTTTGGCGGTCATGGATCCGACCTCGTCGCCCGTGCCCGAGGTCTGGACACGCGCGAGGTTCACGACAATGCAGGCGTCAAATCCGTCTCCAACGAGCGAACGTTTGCGACAGACGTTCGCACTCCCGAGGAGGTCGATGACGCACTTGCCGGGCTCGCGGCCAAAGTCGGGCGGCGGCTCAGGCACAAGAGGCTCGCCGGCCGAACGGTGACCGTCAAGCTGCGGTTCTCGGACTTCTCGACCAAGACTGTGCGACGAACCGTCACAGTTCCCGCCGACGATGAGCGAGTGTTTCTGCCAATCGCCCGCGAGTTGGTGCGCTCGGCGTGGTCGCCCGGCATCGGGCTGCGCCTGCTGGGTATCGGCTTGTCCGGCTTTGACGACAAGGCGATTCAGCTCGATCTGCTCGCAGTGAGCGAAGAGCACGCTCGCGAGCTTCAGCCCGAAGATCGAGAGCGACTGGTCCGAGGCATCGACGCGGTCAAGGAGAAGTTCGGTGACTCTGCGGTGCGCTTTGGGCG
>JBAXEO010000187.1:0-3717 GCA_037140395.1 Coriobacteriia bacterium | reverse complement strand
GGTACAGGATCGGATCGCGCAGGTTGATGTTGCCGGAGGCCATGTCGATGCGCGCGCGCAGAACGCGAGCGCCGTTGGCAAACTCACCCGCCCGCATGCGCTCAAAGAGATCGAGGCTCTCGTCGCTGGCTCGGTCCCGCCAGGGGCTATCCTTGCCGGGCTCGGTCAGCGTGCCGCGGTACTCGCGAATCTCCTCAGCCGTGAGGTCGTCCACGTAGGCGTTGCCTGAGCGGATGAGGTCACAAGCCCACTCGTAGAGCTGCTCAAAGTAGTCCGAGGTGAAGTAGAGGTGCTCGCCCCAGTCAAAGCCGAGCCAAGACACGTCCGCTTGGATGGCGTCGACGTACTCCTGCTCCTCCTTGACGGGATTGGTGTCGTCGAGGCGGAGGTGGCAGCGACCGTCGAACTCCTGCGCGATGCCGAAGTTCAGGCAGATCGACTTCGCGTGTCCAATGTGGAGGTGGCCGTTGGGCTCAGGCGGGAAGCGAGTGACGATGGACTCGAAACGGCCTTCGCGCAGGTCAGCCGCAACAATATCGCGGATGAAGTCGCTGCGCTCGGGGGAGGATGGTGTTTGGATGCTCATGGTCGCCGAGGATAGCACAGGAGGGGGAGGGTGGGGCTTCTTGGCGGTGCTGCGAGACGAAGGCCGTCAGCTCATTGCGGACCTTGTTGCAGGGTATGACTATTCGACTCTCCAGACTCTTGACCTGTGATCCGATTCCTGAAGGTAACGCTGGGAGGCCTAGTACCCAAGCGGAGCGCGCGAAGACGCTAGGGTTGATTGGTTAGAGTTCAGAACGTTTGGGAACGTTAAGGACATGCCCGGGGGAGCATTCGCTGACTGCGTTGGGTCGGTTCGTCCGCGCGCAGGTGCCGCACAGTCGACCCTGGGGGTTCTGGTGACAGATCGGCTTGCCATTCGTTCAAGCTTCAACACGGCGCTCAAATCAAGTAGAGCCAGATTATCTGGATCTTGGCTGTGCTTGCCCACGATACTCTGCTTGGTGATTCTCGCGCTCACACTCTGCCCGACAGTCGCGCTTGGGACAACGCTTGAGAAGCTTACGTTGGAGGAGATGGCGCGCCGTGCAACCACAGCCATCGAGGGTCATGTCGTTTCGACCGCAGTTCAGCAGACAAGTGATGGCAACGTCCGTACAGCTGTCACTCTTGTCGTGGACGATTCGCTCAAGGGTTCAACCAACGCTACCCAGACCGTCTTTGTCCCCGGAGGGAAGCTCGCAGATGGCATGACGATGGTTGTGGACAGCATGGCGTCGTTTTCCGTGGGTGATACTGCGTACGTGTTTGCCGACGAACGCGGATGGGTGATGGGCGGAGTTCAGGGCAAGATAGGTATTGTTGACGGGTGCGTCGAGGGGACGGGTGTCTCCGCTCAGACGGTGTCAGACCGCATTTCCGAGGCGCTAGGCAAGACTACTCCTTCGAGCCACTCGCTTGCGACAGTTGGTACTGCGGTACATGAGGTTGTTCTGAGCGGTCCGAAGACAAGAAACCCGAGCGCAGCGACGACGTCAATTGAGAATTCTACCGTCTGGCTTAACGACGGCTTTGAGTCTGGATCCGTCTACACGAATTGGAACGTGATCGACGCCAACACCTGGGGTGCAGTTACTGGTCTCGCGTCAACAGGTTCCTACTCCGCATGGTGCATTGGAAACAACGCCTATTCGTCCTATCCCGACAGCTACTATGCACGCATGATCAATGGCCCGGTTAACCTCTCTTCTTCGGGTGGGTCGACCAAACTCACGGCGGATCTGTGGCTGCAGAGCGAGGCGGGTTTCGACTATGCCAAGATTCTCGTGTCGGTGGATGGTGTGAACTACTACGGCACCGCCTACTCTGGTGTAGTCAACGCATGGAGCACCAAGACGCTCGATCTTTCGAATATCTACATGCTGGGCGATGTCTCACGTTCACCGCAACTGTGGGTAATGCTAGCGTTTCAGTCGGATACAAGCATTTCGGCTGGATACGGGGCGCTGTTCGACAATGTCTCCCTTTCGGCCGCAGCGACCGGCCCGACGCCCATCGTTTCGGGTATCTCTCCGAGTACAGGGTCTGCCGGCACGAACACGCATGTCACGATCAGCGGCTCTGACTTCGGAGCGACTCAAGGCGACGTTGAGTTTTCCTACGGGCGCGAATCCGTGATGCGAATGAGCACGAACCATATCGCCTCATGGAGCAACACGGAAATCAACTGTGAGGTGCCCACTGGCATCATCAACAACTACTTCGCCTCCGCCGGGAGCGGTCCGGTATACGTCACCACTGCAACCGGGGCGGGGTCGAACGCCTACGCCTTTACGGTTCCCTTCGGCTACGGTGCTGCGCATTGGGCGCTGTCGGGTGTCTCCTACCGGACCAACACGTCGGGCATCAACGCGGTTCAGCGCGAGAATCTCGTCGATGCGGCTGTCGGCGCGTGGAACGCTGCTGGTTCTTCCTTCCGGTTCACTGATGGAGGGCTGACGACCGCGGGCTACGCAAGCGATGGCGTATGTGTTATCTCGTGGGCGGATGGGCTGCCCAGCGGCGTGATTGCTCAAACCTCCTCGTGGTGGAGTGATGACCATATGACTGAGGCTGACATCGTGATGAGCAATGAATACAGCTGGGGGGATGGAAGCGCTTCGACGATAGACATCCAGTCGATTGCGGTACACGAGACGGGGCACTGGCTTCGTCTGCTTGACCAGTACAACAGCGGCGACTCGAGCAAAGTCATGTATGGCTACGGCTCGACGGGCACTGTGAAGCGCGCTTTGGCAACTGGGGATGTTGAGGGAATTAAATGGATCTATCCACCGAGCGTTGGAACCGTCACCGCGGCCATCGATTCGGTCTTGCCCAACCCCGTCACGTTTGGCTCCTCGGTCACCTTTGTCGGGCATGGAGGCGACTCACTCGGCCATACGCCGTTCTCCTACGAGTGGCGGCGCGACGCCCCGAGCGGCACCCTCCTGTCTACGAGCTCCTCGTTCTCGAGCTCGTCGCTGCCCGTCGGAACATACTCCATCTACTTCAAGGTCAGGTGCGCCAACGGTACCGATTCTGCGTGGGTCAGTAGCCCATTGACGATAAATGCAGCGTACATTCCGCCGGGAACCCTGAGGAAGGTCTATCGCTTCCGCAATCTCATCAATGGCTACTACTTGTGGTCGGCCGACCCGGCCGAGCGGGCCGACATCAACGCTAGACTCGCAAGCACATGGACCGAGGAAGGCGAGGCCTACTCGATCAACCCCGCGACCAACACCTCGATTCTGATGCGCTTCAGAAACAGGGGAGGCGGCTTCTACCTCTACTCGGCAGACCCGAATGAGTGGGCGGACATCAACTCCAAGCTGAGCGCCTCGTGGGTGCAGGAGGGGCCGGCATACAGCACCTCGCGCTCATACTCGGCCGGAGCCAAGACCGTCTGGCGCTTCCGCAACCGCAGCAACGGCACCTATCTGTACTCGGCTGACCCGACGGAACGCGCCGATATCAGCGCTAGGCTAGGAGCTTCATGGCAAGAAGAGGGCGAAGCGTACTACTTGGCGCAGTAGGGCGATCAAGAGACAAACAACGAAGGCCCTCGCCTCAGTTTCTGGCGGGGGCCTTCCGCGCGCAAACGAAAGAACCCCCATTCCGGTTTCCCGGAACAGGGGGTGTGAGCTGGTAGCCCGTACGGGATTCGAACCC
>JBAXEO010000186.1:0-3718 GCA_037140395.1 Coriobacteriia bacterium | reverse complement strand
GGCTTGATGGTGGGAGCGAAGACGTTTCTGAATGTGAAGGTTGTCTGGAGCGGCTTTTCCGAAGGATTGACGACGGGAGCCGCGTCGACAGGAGCAGCTGCGCCGGCGGATGACTTAGTCGTAGTCGACGTGATGGTCGCGTTGCCCGAGTTGAGCAAGCCCGTGACGCCGCCCGAGGCGAACATGAGGACGATGGCGCCGGCGAGAATCACGAGGATGAGCAGCGCCACCGCGCCAGCGACGACCTTGCCGCTAGTCGTCGCCAAGAACCCTGCAGTGCCAGTTGACTGCGGCGCGAGTAAGCCCCCGTCATCGGGCGGCTGGACCGGTGCATTGGTTACATCAGTCACGTCTCCCCGTCCTCATCTATGGCGTCGCCGGTGCCGGCGCCGCAGGCGGAGCGGTTGTGGCACCAGAAGACGCTGGAATCGTATAGGCCTGCAGCTTGATAACCGTCTCGACTGAGTAGTGGGGCAGGGTAGGGTCGCCAGCATCAACACCAGCGAGTTTTGCTGAGAAACTCTCCTCGCGCAACCCGCGATTGAGTTTAACGACGCTCTTGGTGAAGTCGACGGTGTCGGCCCAAGTCCCCCGAATACTTATGTCCAACGGGATGGTCACGTAGTCAGCAGCTACCGTGGGTTCGGCAGGAGTAATGTCAAATATCTGTACCCCCGAGGCGAATGCTGCATCTTGCAGATCGATGATGAGAGATGGCAGGTCCGGGTTCTCGGGAACCAGACTCGCAAGTTCCAGCCACTGCGCACTAGTCGCTGACGTGCGATTCTTGATCTCCTGACGCTGGCTGAGAAGTGCCCGAGAAGCGCTAAGCCTCTGCTCGGCCGACGCAATCTGGCCATCAAGCAACCTCTGCTTCTGGTACTGCGGCCACACGAGCAATGCCGCAATTGCGGCAAGGACCACAAAGAGGCCCACAATCACTAGAATGAGTTGTTCGCGTGGACCGATCTTCATCGTCGCCTCACCTACTTCCCACCGCTGACATCTACCGCGGATGGGGTGACCTTGCCCTTGACCGAGAAGCTGACCACAGGCGCCGGAAGTGGTGTCTGTCCCACGACAGCAACAAACCCACTGAAGGGTGCGTTCGCTGCCTTAGTAAGCCACACGTCAGAAACATCGTCGAGCTCATTAAGGCGCACCAAGGTCTTGGCCACCGACTTGTAGCTCACGTCCATTGAATGGCTCGGCGAGTAGGGAGTGAATCCATCGAGTGTGAGCCCGTCGGCCTGGGTGATGCCCATCTGCCCGAGCCAAACCTCGTCCGGCAGGACAAGCGACACTTCTTCACTCACGCGGCCCATGTCGATTCTCCCGGCAAGCGCTCTAGTTGCTATGGACTGCCGATCGGCTAGATCCTGTTCCTTTTGCTGGAACACGCCAAATGCCTCAGCCTGAGCCTCGACCTTCTGTGACTGCTCCTGAAGGAGTTGGAGGTCACCATTCTGCTGCGAACTACCGAACCAGAAGAATCCGTAGACGATGAGAACGACGGCAAGTAGAGCAGCAAATACGATGAAGACAGGTCCGTACCACTTCTCGTAGCGGCGGCGCTCGAGTACCTCAGGTGGAAGCAGGTTGATCCTCACCATGGCTACGAGACACCCCCCAAGGCGAGCCCGATTGCTGCGGCCGAACCCATTCTATCGGCAGCAACTGCCTGCTCCGCGGCTCCGGAGGCAGTGATCTGAGCAAGCGCATCACCGAGCACCACCTGCGTCTGAAGGCCCTTCTCCAAGTAACTGGAAAGGTTGCGAAGCTCAGAACCCGTACCGGTCAAATACACGCGCTTGATGGTGCGAACTTGCGTGGCCTGAGTGAGGTAGTAGTCAAAAGAACGTCGGACCTCGGCAATGAACTTGTTGGTTTCACGCTCAAGTGCCTCCTGCGCGACACGAATCGACTGCTCTTCAGCGTCAACTGGCGCGGTCTGCGGCGCATCGAAGTCGGGCAGTCCAGCTCGATTCTTGAGCTGCTCAGCCTCATCGAACGTGAGGTTCATGACGTTGGAGACGGCCTGCGTAAACTGGTTGCCCGCCATCGACGATACGCGTGTGAAGCGCGGAATACCCCGCTCGACAACCACGATGTTGGTCAACCCTGAGCCGATGTGGACGATACCCAACGCCTCGCCAACGTCCACATCATCGGATAGCCAGCCGGTACTCACGCCGAGCAGCGATCGCACGAGCGCGAAAGCGGTCACATCTACCTGTGCCATCTTCAGCCCAGCGCCCTCAACTGCAGACACCGCGCTTGCAATCATGTCGCGCTGGGCGGCTACGAGAAGTACCTCCATCATGTGCTCGTCGGAGGGGGTCATGTAGTCACCGATGATCTGGAAGTCGAGAATCGCCTCTTCTACCGGAATCGGAATGTAGTCTTGGGCCTGATACTGGATCGCGCCAGCAAGTTCGTCGCGCTCCATGAAGGGCAGGTCGATGAGTCTGACGACGACCTTTTGATTGGACACACCGATGGCAACGTCCTTAACGTGAAGGCCCGTGCGCTTCCAAAGCTCCTTGATGGCGCCGGAGACTGCCGCAGGATCCACGATTTCGCCCTCGACAACGGCGCCAAAAGGCACACCGACAGCCCCGTATGCGACAAGGGTATTGCCGGAACCGGAGGGCTTGATCTGGGCCGCGCGAACAAAATCGGTTCCGATGTCCAGACCGATAGGCGGCGGAACTGCGCCAAAGTAAACAGGAGCCAACGCGTCCTCCCTCGATTACTGCTGCATAAAGGCTACGTCATATACTGCTGCGATGCTCCTGTGGCGGATAGTACCACAAGTTCGGGTGTCAACCTTGCCCAACACCCAATACTCAGTATCGGCATGACAACACCAGCACATGAAGCTCCCCAAGACCGCGACTGTGAGTCCGATCACAGATTACACTATGTGAGCAGCGATAAGTACCAATTCCAGACGCCCGGACCGAACGCGGCTATCACTATCGAAGCTGCGGCCAGGAACGGGCCAAAGGGCATCGTCCCTTCACCCAAGGCAACGCCCTTGTTTCGCGTGCTCCAGACGCCATACACAGCGCCGAGGATGGTGGCCAAGAAGAGGGCAAGCAGAGCGTATGGTCCCAAGTAGAGGCCCATGACGGCGAGAAGCTTAATGTCCCCCATGCCCAATCCTTGGACGTTCCTCAGTCGTTCGTAGCCGAGCGCAATCGCAAACATGACCCCTGATGCTGACAGTGCGCCGACCCCTGCGAAGACGACCGGCGTACCCAGCAACCCAGAGCCCATGGGCAGCAGGGGCAGCGCCACGAACTTCGTGAATTGCGAGACCAACACTCCGACCACTCCGACTCCAAACAGCAACCCAACCAGCCCGTTGGGCAGACGTCTCAGGTCAAGGTCGATGAACGAGAGAATCAGGAGCAGATAGAAGAAGAAGACACCGAACACCGTCTGAAGTGACGCGCCAAAGAGCACACCCGCAAGGACCCAAAGCGCGGCCGAGAGCAGCTCCACAACGGGATACCGGATCGAGATAGATGCGTCGCACGATCGACACCGACCGTGAAGCGACAGCCAAGACACGACCGGGATGTTGTCACGCCATGAAATGGGAGCCGCGCATACGGGACAGTGCGATCCGGGGAACGACAGAGATTCTCCGCGTGGGAACCGCCATATCACGACGTTGGCAAACGACCCCAACGCGAGACCAAACAGGAAG
>JBAXEO010000185.1:0-3728 GCA_037140395.1 Coriobacteriia bacterium | reverse complement strand
ATCATCGGCCGCAGTGAGGACAAGTTGGTGGCGGCGCAGGCCGAGCTGCTCGGCATCGCCTCCCGTGGCGACAGAGGCCAGCGTGTAGCGACTCGGCAGGCCGACTTGAGCGACTTCGGGGCGGCCAAGGCCGCAATCGACTCCCTCGTCGCTGACGGGTTTGCGCCCGACATCCTTGTGAACTCGGCAGGGGTGATTGTGCCAGGCGAGTTTTCGACGATGCCGCTGGAGAACTTCGAATCCAACCTCACCAACGGCTACTGGAGCGTGGTCTACCCGTGCCGCGCAGCCGTACCGCACATGCTAGCGCGGGGGAGGGGCCACATCGTCAACGTGAGCTCCGTCGCCGGGTACCTTGGCATCTATGGCTACACGGGCTACTCCTCGGCGAAGTTCGCGGTCATGGGCTTTAGCGAGGCGCTTCGCTTCGAGATGAAGCCGGCAGGTGTCACCGTCCACGTGGTCTGCCCGCCCGACACAGACACGCCTGCGCTCGCCTTCGAACACACGCTCAGGCCACCAGAGACTGACGTCATCGCCGGCAATATCAAGCCCATCCCCGCCGAGAAGGTCGCCGAAGCGATTGTGCGGGGGGTGGAGCGAGGGAAGTACCTGATCATTCCCGACGCGCTGTCGGCGTTCTACTTTCGGCTCAAGGGAATCTGGCCCGAGCTCTTCTTTGCGATTGTCGATGGCGACGTTGCCAAGGCGCGCAAGAAGAAGGGGTAGCGCTCACTCGCTTGGCGAGCCATGAGATCCCGGGTTTGGCCCCAAGCTCATCTCGGCACCCGCTTTGCTTTCCTTAACGCGGTGCTGGATTCGTTGCCGAGAGGACACTCTCGGTGCTAGAATTCGGGAGTTCAGGCATTAGCAGAGGTGCGCTTCATAGTGTGAATCACACCGCCCTCGCCGGGCCTGCTTGCCTGAACAACACGCACCGCTCCGGCGAGGGCGTTCCTTTGTCTGAAGACGTTGTGAGGCGAGCTGCCACCGAATGCATCTCACAGTCGTAGGCTTGAGCCATAAGACCGCTCCCGTGGAGATTCGGGAGAAGCTGACCTTCCCGGCCAACCGCCAGGAAGAGGCGCTGTCGACGCTCACCTCCATGCCGACGGTCAACGAGGCCGTCATCTTGTCGACGTGCAACCGCACGGAGATCTACTGCGTGACGGCGTCTGGCGCCGACGGCCCGGAAGCCGTCATCGACTTCATCGCCGATTATCACGGCCTCGACCGTCACGAGCTTGTCCGCTACCTCTATGTTTCCCAGGGCGAGGCGGTTGTGCGTCACCTGTTTCGCGTCGTGGCGTCGCTTGACTCCATGGTGTTGGGAGAAGCGCAGATTCTTGGGCAGGTGAAGGAGGCGTACGAGTCTTCCTTCAATAACGGTGCGAGTCACAGGATATTCAACAAGCTATTTCGCCAGAGTTTCGAGCTGGGCAAGCGTGTCCGCAACGAAACCGAGATTGGCGAGAACGCCGTCTCGATCAGCTACGCGGCAGTCGAGCTTGCGAAGCAGGTCTTTAGCACGCTTGAGGGGCGCACCATCCTGGTGCTCGGCGCGGGCAAGATGAGCGAGCTGACCGCCAAGCACCTGGTGAGCAACGGCGTGAAGAAGGTGCTCGTGGCCAACCGCACGCACGAGCGCGCGCAGGAGCTCGCATCCAAGTTCGGCGGCGAGGCGATTCTTTACGACGAGCTGTTCGACCGCTTGGGCGAGGCAGACATCGTGATCTCTTCGACGGCCGCCACACACTACGTGGTCACCAAGGAGCGGGTAGCTGCGGCGCGCAAGGGCCGCAAGGGGACCCCACTCTTCTTCATCGACATCGCCCTGCCCCGTGACATCGACCCGGCCGTAAATGACCTAGCCGACGTCTACCTCTACAACATTGACGACTTGAGCGGTGTGGTGTCGCAAAACCTCGAGGAGCGCATGCGCGAGGCCGAACGCGCCGAGGTCATCATTGCCGAGGAAATGGCATCCTTTGAACGCTGGCTTGAATCGCTCGACGTGGTTCCCACGGTGGCAGCCATTCGGGCGCACGCCGAGGAGATTCGTCTCGCCGAGCTTCAGCGTGCGATCAAGCGACTTGGAGGCTTGTCGGAGAAGGAACTGGCCACCGTTGAGGCCCTCACCTGCTCGGTCGTCAACAAGATGCTCCACGACCCGACGAGTCGCCTCAAGGACATTTCATCGACCAAGGATGGCTACTCTTACGTGGCCGCCGCACGATACCTGTACGCACTGGACGGCGAGGCCCCCAAGGAGCGCGGCGGACTGCTGCGCTCACTGCTCGGAAGGTCTGAGAAGGCCTCGGCGAAGAAGAATGAGATGGGAGATTCAGTTGGCATCTAGCCGGACAAAGCTGGTAATCGGGACCCGGGGCAGCAAGCTTGCCCTCTGGCAATCGGAGTACATCAAAGGGCTGGTGGAAGAAATCACCGGCCTTCCTGTTGCGCTGAAGATCATCAAGACCACCGGTGACAAGATTCTCGACGTGCCGCTGGCCAAGGTGGGCGGCAAGGGCCTGTTTACCAAGGAGCTCGAGGTGGAGCTCATCGCCGAGACGGTCGACCTGTGCGTGCATTCCATGAAGGACGTTCCTACCGAGCTGCCAGATGGTCTCTACATCTCCGCTACGCCGGCGCGTGTCGACCCGCGTGATGCGCTGGTCAGCGGCGCCGGCTACTCGCTGGATACGCTGCCACAAGGTGGGCGTGTGGGTACGAGCTCGCTTCGTCGCATCGCGCAGGTACGGGCGCTGCGTCCGGACGTTGAGATCGTGGACGTGCGCGGTAACCTCGACACACGCATGCGCAAGGCCGAGACCGGCGAGGTCGACGTCGTCATCCTCGCGTCGGCCGGCATCACGCGCATGGGCTGGGCGGATCGCATCACCGGCTACATCCCCACCGAGCAGATGGTCTCGGCGGTTGGGCAGGGCGCCATCGGCATCGAGATTCGCGAGACCGACGAGTTCATGCGCGACGTGTGTGCGCAGATCTGCGACGCGGATACGTTCACGTGCGTGACGGCCGAGCGTGTCGTGATGCGCAAGCTGGATGGCGGCTACCAGGTCCCCATCGGCGCCTACGCGCGCCTCGAGGGAGATACGCTGGTCATGGACGCGATCGTGGGCGAGGTCGATGGCTCGACGATTCTGCGCCATCACCTTGAGGGCCCGGCGATTGACCCGATCGCGCTGGGCGAAGCGATGGTGGCCCAACTGAAGGCGATGGGCGCCGAGGAGATTCTCTCGGCGATTCGCGCGTCGAACGTCGACGATCTGCTTGAGACCTGAGAGGGAGCGCGCTTCGTGACGACCGATTCTCCCGACAGCACGTCAGCTCACACCGGAGCGCCCCTCAGCGGGCGCTCTGTCATTGTCACGCGGACGCTCGCTCAGGCGCACACGCTGGCCGAGCCGCTCGCATCGCTGGGGGCCGAGGTGCTGGCGTTTCCAGTGCTCGAGACGGTCGACCCGGAGGACTGGGGCGCGCTCGACTCAGCGATCGCCAATCTTGCCAGCTACGATTGGGTCGTGCTCACGTCGACCAACGGGGTGGAACGCTTTCTGCGCCGCTTTCGGGCCGTAGGTGGTTCGTCAGACGCCATCGTTGGCGCCAAGTTCGCCGCTGTGGGCTCTGCAACCGCAGCCAAGCTCGCGCGCCACGGCCTCCCGCCGGCGCTCGTGCCAACCGATTTCCGCGCCGAGGGCCTCGTC
>JBAXEO010000184.1:0-3759 GCA_037140395.1 Coriobacteriia bacterium | reverse complement strand
GCTGCTGATCGGCTTCCTGCTGTTCCAGCGGCAGTTCGTGCAGTCGTTCATGCGCGCCGGGATTCGCTGACCGCAGGCCGGAGGCACGACCCGCCATCGGCGGAGTGAGCGCGTGCCGGGCTGCGCGGCCCGGCTACCGCCCGCGTGTTGTCTCTCTCTTTTCTTCGTGATCCACCGGCCTCTTTCTCGCGGAATGTCTCACCGCGCAGTGAGGTGACGCGGCAAGGCAATGCGAGTTGATGCGGCGGGGGATCTTCCGCCGCCGGCGGAGCGGACGTAAGCTGGTCGGCGTTATCGACTTCCCAAAAAAGGTAGGCCCGCGACGGTAGACGCCGCCGCGGGCCTGGTGCCGGTGCAGCTTCGGTTCGAGACGGGGCTTACCGGCGCCGATTACGTTACCCGACAGGGCTGGCGGCTGGCAAGTCTGGAGCGCTGCCCGTTGCATCCGCGCGGGGGCTGTGGGCTGGCCCGGCACACGCCGTATCGGCGCAAGAGTCCACCGGGGACGTACATCGCGCGCTGGTACTGCCGCCAAGGACATTGCACGTTCAGTCTGCTGCCGGATCATCTGGCGGCGCGGTTTCCGGGCGAACTGGTGGCGATTGAGCAGGTGGTGCTCGCCGTCGCCCAGGCGCGCAGCGTGGAAGCGGCGGCGGATGCGGTGCGTCCGGAGGCGGTCACCTTACCGAGCGCGGTGCGCTGGGTTCGGCGCCGCTTGAAGCTGGTGGCGGCATTGCTCGTCACGGTGGTTGGGCTGTTCCCGGAACGGTTACTGGGTTGTGCACCGCAATTGCTGGCGGTGGGGGCGCGCCTGGACTGCAGCCCGGTGCTGCCCGCGCTGCGCGAATTCGCCCAGTCGCATCTGGCGACATTGCCGCGGCCACTCGGATTTCACCACCGTGGCCACCACGGCGGTGGCGCACGGCGGGCCTTCCAACACGACATGGGGCCAGACCCGCCGCGGTGAGCGCCGTAGGGTGGTAACTCCCTCGTTCACCGGAGTCACCAACCATGACGGACACCCCCGAACGGCAAGCTGTGGCGCTGTTTCGCTACGGCCTGATCGCCGAATTCCTGCAATGGCCCGCGGAGCGTCCTGGGCTGTATGCCCAACTGCGCGCGAAGGCAGCCGCCGACCACACGATTCCGGGCAGCACCCGCATCCGGGTTGCCCCCGAGACGTTGCGTCACTGGCTGCGCGCCTATCGCCGCGGCGGCTTCGACGCGCTGCTGCCCAAAGCGCGTTCTGACCGGGGGCATTCGCGTGCGCTGCCGCCGGCGGTGGCCGAGGCCCTGGTGAACCTCAAGGACGAGCAGCCGGAACTGTCGATCCCGCAACTGATACGTCTGGTGCAGGAACGTGGCCTCGTGCCGGATGCCGGGCCGTTGCGCCTGGCGACTGTCCACCGCCTGCTGCAGCGGGCCGGACTCATGACCAAGCGCTCCGACGAGCCCAGCTCGCTCGATCGGCGCCGCTTTGCCTTTGCCGCTGCCGGCCAGTTGTGGATGAGCGATGTCATGCACGGTCCCACCGTCGCCGTGCCCGGTCGCGGCCGGCGCAAAGCCTATCTCATCGCCTTCCTCGACGACGCCACCCGGGTGATCCCGTACTGCGCCTTTGCCCTCTCCGAGAACACACAAGCCTTCTTGCCCGTCTTCAAGCAGGCCCTCTTGCGCCGCGGCATCGCGCAACGGCTTTACGTCGACAACGGCGCCAACTTCCGGTCGCAGCAACTGGCGCTGGTCTGTGCCAAGCTCGGCGTCGCCCTGATCCACGCCCGGCCGTATCAACCCCAAGGGAAGGGCAAAATGGAGCGCTGGTTTCGGACAGCACGCGCTCAATTCGTCGCCCGGCTCACCGCCGCCGACACGGTCGATCTCGACACCCTCAATCGCCGGCTGTGGGCCTGGGTCGAAGGCGAGTATCACCAGGCGCCGCACCGCGGTCTCGACGGCCAAACGCCGCTCGATCGCTGGGCCGCGACCGGCGCCGCGGTCCGCTTGCCCGGACCCCATCTCGATCTGGATGCGCTGTTCCTGTTCGAGGCCAAGCGCCGGGTCCAGCGCGATCGCACCATCAGCCTCAACGGCACCCTGTTCGAGGTCGATGCCGCCCTGGTCGGGCAGACCGTGACCCTGCGTTACGATCCCAGTGTCCCGCCGGCGCGGGGGATCGAGGTCTGGCACGACGACCACTTCGTCGCCCGCGCCACCCCGCTGGATGCCTACGCCAACTGCTTCGTGCGGCGGCATCGTCCGACCCACAACCTCGACCCGGCCTCGCCGCCGGACACCCCGCGCGCCAGCGGCCTCGCCCTGCGCCAGTTCCACCACCGCGACGACGGGGAGCCACGCTGATGTACCGCGCCCATTTCGGCTTCACCCACTACCCGTTCGAGCGCGCCCTGCAGCCCGACGAACTGTTCGCCTCCAGCGCCGCCCGCGAAGCCCAGGCCCGCCTGCAGCACCTGGTCGAACTGCGCGGCATCGGCCTCGTCACCGGCGAGGTCGGCTCCGGCAAGACCACCGTCTGCCGGCAACTCGCCGCCAGCCTCCATCCCGGTCTCTACCGCCTGTTCTACGTCCCCCTGTCCACCGGCAACGTCATGGACATGTACAAGGCCATCGCCTGGCAACTCGGCCTGCCGGTCGAGCGCAGCCGCGCCACCGCCTACCGCGCCATCCACACCGAAATCTCCCGCCTCACTCTCGACACCAAGATCCTCCCGATCCTGGTCGTCGACGAGGCGCAGCACCTGCGCAACGAGGTGCTCGAGGACCTGCGCCTGCTCACCAACTTCGCCATGGATGCCGAGCGCCGCCTGTGCATCCTGCTGGTCGGCCTCACCGAACTGCGCCGCCGCCTGACCATGGCGGTGCACGAATCGCTGACCCAGCGCATCGTCGTCCGCTATCACCTCGCCGGCCTCACCCGTGACGAGTTCCCCGCCTATCTCGCGCATCGCCTGCAACTCGCCGGCTGCGCGCTCCCGGTGTTCGAACCCGCCGCCGTCGAGGCCCTGTTCCAGGCCACCCAAGGCCTGCCGCGCAAGATCAATCGCGTCGCCCACTACGCCCTGTCCGCCGCCGCCCTGGCCAAGCTTCGCCAGGTCTCCGCCGACCACGTCCAGACCGCTCTCGACGAGGTCCAATGAAACCGCACACCGTCATCCTGCCGTTCCTGCTCCCGCGCCTGTCCGACCCGGCGGCGGCACAACTGGTCGCCTTGCTGCAGGCGCTGCTCGCCGGCATCGAGCACCACTACGCCGATCAGGTCCACCGCCATCACAAGCGGCAAGCCAATCGCCGCTACGATCGCGCCACCGCGCGTGACCCGCCCAGCGACCCTCTGTTCTGAGTCACCTCCCCGCCGTTACACCGCACCGCCCGCCAACTCCGCGGGCGGTGTGCTGTTCCCGCTTTACTTCACCCTCCCGCATTACTTCACCCGGTCACCCAATCCGGGAGATCGTCCGCCCCCGACCGCAAATCACCGCGAGAGATCAACGGTGAAACAATCCGAGCGACAACACCGCGGGCGGCGAGCGCGTCGGCGAGCGCGCGCCAGGAGAAATCGCCGTCGGGATACGCGACGGCCGCGTCGGCCATCTGCCGCGGCAGCGCGTCCTGACGCTCGGCGGTCGCGGTCGCCATGATCGGCCGGACGCCGACGTCGTCGAGCGTGAGCGCCACTTCGCGCATCTCGGCGGCGCGCCGCAGCCCGTGCTCGGCGACGCGGCTCACCAGGTAGTCGGGAAG
>JBAXEO010000183.1:0-3890 GCA_037140395.1 Coriobacteriia bacterium | reverse complement strand
GCCAAGTCTCCTTACGGCTGTCGAGGAGATTGCTCGAATGCGACAGCGTATTGAGGACGCATCCATCGAACTCGCTTGGATTCCTGCGCTCCAGAAAGACAGTCGGACTCGAAATGTCCACGCCTCAACGGCGATTGAGGGTAACCCCCTCACACTCGCTGAGGTGCGTGCGCTTGCTGAGGACCCCGACAGCCCCCGAACCGTTCCGCGCTCTGGTCGCGAGGTGGTCAACTATCTGGCTGGTCTCCGCTATGTGGAGCAGCACAGTGCAGACAAGCGAATCACTGAGCAGGGCCTGCTCGGACTACACCGGATACTCGGCAACGGCGTGATGGACCAAGGTGCCGAGGGCGAGTATCGGACGATCAGAATGCAGGTTGGGCCCCATCGGCCGGCCGATCCGGCCGAGGTTCCCCGGCTGATGGACGAGTTGATGGAGTGGTGGAATGGACCTTCGATAGAGCTCTCGCCAGTCATCACCTCGGCGGTGATTCATCATCGCCTCGAGACGATTCACCCATTTGCCGATGGCAATGGGAGGGCCGGCAGGGCCGTGGCTCTATGGGAGTTGTACCGTCGTGGTTTCGATAAACATCACATCTTCTCCGTCGACGACTACTACTGGGAGGACAGACCTGCCTACTACGCGGCGCTGGCTTTCGCCCAGACAGGTGGAGAGGATCTGACCAGCTGGCTCGAATACTCGGCAGAGGGCATCAGGCAGACGCTGGAGCGCGTCTGGTCGCGCATCCAGACTGTGAACGTAGGTGGCTCGGTGCGGATCGTCCTTCGTCCGAGGCAAGAACGCCTGCTAAAGTTGTTGGCGGTGCAGGGGAGCATGGCACCGGCTGAGATCTGGGAGGCGTTAGGGGTGTCTCGGCAGGGAGCGATGAATCTCATCAACCCCATGGTCGATGCCGGACTCGTGGAGAAGGTCGGGACGAAGAAGACCGGCCGGTACAAATTGAGGACTCCGTGAGCGAGGCCGAGACGAGCTGGCTGTGGTCGCTCATCTGGCAGAAGAACGACTAGGGTCAGGTTGCAGCACCGCCGCCCGAGTCCCAGGAGAAATCCCAATCAGGGCTCGACCAATACCCGTTTCACTCGAGCACGGAAGTGTATGGCGAGGCGTCTGGGCATCGCCCAATTCTGTACAACAACCCATACAAAAACGTCGAGCATGACTTGGCAACTTTGAGCACAAACGAGCGTACGAGCGAGGCCTCTAGATTCGTCTCTATGGGCAGAAAGCCACAGTTAGATGCACTAGTGTGAGGTCAACAGAGCGCGCTATATGCTTCCTGGATCAGGAAGGGTTCGTACGTTTCGGCGTTTCGCCCTTTGGGGTTCAGTGAACGATCTGGAAAGCCATGCCGCCGAAGCGATGGGCAGGCACTGAAGAGAGTCGGGCGGGCTGCGCGCAGGCTGAGCCGATTTGGCATCAGTTCAGACAGCGGAGCTCCCCGTCGTGCCTTTGCTCTGAGTGCCAGCAATAATCCTCTTACTCCACTATCCTAGCGACAGACCGCAGGCAGCCTGCTGGGCATATGTCGCCGTCGCGAGGGGGGAAACTCGAATGAAACAGCGCTACCGCGCGCAGTTGAGACTGACACGCACCTTGGGAGAGGAGTACCTCTACGGACACACGTCCGCGAGCCTCGTGCTCATCGACGCTTCGACAGGTGACGTGGCGGACGAGTACGACATCGGCAAGAACGTGGATTCTGATCCGGCGATCGTGGTGTCCGGTGACAAGACCGCAGTATGTGTGACCTATAGTTGCCAGTCAGGAGAATACGCGGCTTGCGCAGCGGATGTGCTCGAGGTTGGCCCAGACGGCCGCTGGCAGCATCTGTTCTCACATGTGCAGGAACCCAAAGGGTCCCTCGCGTTTCAGCCACCCCCGCGTGTTCGATGGTCGGGCTGGCCGACCCCCTCGGTCACACTGAAGTGGCGGCAACGCCTCAGAGGGAAGTGGTTTCCGTCCGTTGTGCAGAGGATCCCGCGTGCTCCAGCACGGGGTGTGCGCATAGTCTCGTGCGAAGTGTCTGGCGACACAAAGTAAGGGGGAGTCTTGTCCGTCATCGTCTACGTGGATATGGACAACGTTCTGGTTGATTTCGCTTCGGCGTTTGCCCAAGTGCCCCAGCTGCAGCTGCAGGAGTATGAGGGCAGACTGGATGATCTCCCTGGCATCTTCCGGCTGATGTCCCCGATGTCCGGGGCTGTCGAAGGCTTTCGCGAGCTTGCCGACCTCTTCGACACGTACATCTTGTCGACGTCGCCGTGGGCGAACGCATCCGCGTGGTCGGACAAGCTCGAATGGGTGAAGGCTTACTTGGGAGACTCGGCCCACAAACGCCTCATTCTGACGCACAACAAGCAGCTTAACCGAGGGGACTACCTCATCGATGACCGGACCAAAAACGGAGCCAGCGAGTTCGAGGGAGAGCTGGTCCTTTTCGGATCGGAGGCGTATCCGGATTGGCAGGCCGTGATGAAGCACATGCGCCGCGTACACAGCCCCGGGTCTGCTTAGTAGGTGCATCGGGCGATCTGGGTCGCCGCTATCTTGGGCACGAAAGAGCGAGTGGTAGTCCCCCCAGTGAGTGAGTGCGCGCCACCGCCGAGGCGAGGCTGCGGCGGCGGTCTGTGGCTACAGGATTCTATCCAGCTTGCCGCGAGTTAAGGGCGCGTCATCTCGTGGGTTGTTCTCAGCCCCATATAGCGGCATGTATGTGGTGGTGGACTCTATGAAGAGCGGGGACTGTGGGCTCGACAAGGTGCGGGGATCAGAATGGGGAGAACTTATGCGTGCACTGAAGATCGTCGGGATGTTCCTGCTGTCCTTTCTCGCTGTCGATGTCGTGGCGGTCTGGCTCTTCGGGCTAGCTGGCATTTCGTCGACCATACCCGGGACCCTTGTTGCGCTGGTGCTCGGAATCGCCATCACCGCCTACTGGGCAACGAACACCAAGTAGCCGGAATTGTTGGAGAGGCGCTGGCTAGTGCTACGGGGTGACCGTGCTGCAGGGCGAGGAGGCCGTGGGGAGCGTCGAAGAACGGACCGATGGAGTCTGACAATCGCGGCGATGACCCAGCTGGCAGCCGATGTGCGGAAGGCTGCAGGGCGACTGTAGGCGAGGCGGCGACACACTGGGGGTCGAGCAGGCGCTCGAATGGAGTTCTGAGCAAGCGGCTCGATCCCATGTTCGCCTGCACCATGGTCGCCCAGCCGGCCGGATTGGGGCCCCCTTTCTCGGCGATAGTGTTCTTCGGCTGGTAGCGAACCGTCCAAGAGAGGGAGCAGTGGTATCGGATCGTCGGCGGGCTTATTGGGGAGGGGTTTTGAGTCTAGGTGTGAAGAAATTCAAGGGTGATCTATCAGGGTCTCGCTGCCCCGCGGGCATCCCGGAAGATCGCGCTCCGATAGCCGCGGTAGCCGCGCGAACTACTGGCTCAGACATGGGGGCAGGCCTATTCCGGTGTCACGCTTGAGGAGGCAGTAATGAGTTGGAGCGTATTCGACGAAACGGGAATGTTCATTGGGACTGCGACCGAGAATGCCGACGGCTGTCTGGGCCTTGGTTGCCTAGCTGTGTGTGTGTCGGTCGGAGGGCTGTTTCTGTTCGTTCCAGCGGTGGGCGGCCTCATACTGTCACAACTCCTCATCGGGCCTGCTGTGGCTTTGGGGATGCCGGAACACTGGGCGGGGGGTTTCGATTTCGGAGCGACTTGGCTGGGGGTGGCAGGATTCTGGGTCGGCTGGTTCGTTTCCAGGAAGCTGGCACCCGATGCCGGATGGGCCAGACGCCTGATCATCGTTAGCCCTATCAATCTCGGGTTTTGGCTCACTGGGGGTCTGCTGGCCGGCTACATGCTGACCTAAA
>JBAXEO010000182.1:0-3934 GCA_037140395.1 Coriobacteriia bacterium | reverse complement strand
CGCGTGAGGAGCCCATCGCACGACTCCAGCGCGCGGAACAGATCGACCGTTCCGACCGAACGGCCGCTCCCGAGGGCAACGCCGTCTTCGATGGTCAGTACGATCGCCGGCACGCCAAAGCGGTTGGTCAGGCGTGAGGCGACGATGCCCTTGACGCCTTCGTGCCAGCCCTCGCCTGCCACCAAGAGCACGCGCTCACCGTGGTAGGTGCGCTCGGCCATAGCGATCGCGGCCTCGGCAAGATCGGCCTCAGTTGCCTGTCGGAGGCGGTTGAGCTCGTCGAGCCCCGCCGACAGTTCCTCGGCCCGCGCGGGATCGTCGGTCATCAGGAGGTCAAGCGCGAGCTGGGGGTCGGCCATGCGACCGGCCGCGTTGAGTCGCGGCGCGAGCACGAAGGCGACGTTGTCCGAGGAGAGCGCGTCAGGCGTCACACCGCCAATTGCGGCCAGCGAGGAGAGACACGCTCGTGGTTGGGTGCGCATCCGCCGCACGCCGTCGGCAACCAGCGCCCGGTTCTCGGCGGTGAGCGGGACGAGGTCGGCGATGGTGCCCAGCGTGGCGAGATCGGTCAGCTCGCGCCACGCATCCGGGAAGCCGACCAGCCCGCCGACGGCCTGCACGAGCTTGAGCGCGACACCGGCGCCAGACAGGTCGCATGACGGACAATCATCGGGATCCAGCTTGGGATCAGCCACCGGAACGCTCGCTGGCATTAGGTCGCCGGGCTCGTGGTGGTCGGTGATCACCACCGCCACGCCATGCTCGGCAAGCAGCGCAACCTCGGGTCCCGAGGAGATCCCGCAGTCAACGGTGACGACCAGATCGGGTTTGAGCAGGAGCAAACGCTCGATCGCTGCCGCCGAGAGGCCGTAACCCTCGTTGAATCGGTGCGGAACGATTGCGCTGACGTGAGCGCCCATCGAGGCGAGTCCGCGGGCGGCGACAGCGCTCGCCGAGACTCCGTCAAGATCGAAGTCGCCAAACACGACGATGTGCTGGCCATCACGAACGGCGGCAGCGACCCTCTCGGCAGCTTGGTCGAGTCCAGGGATGAGCGAGGGGGACAGCCAGTCACGTTCCAAGCTCGGCGAGAGGAAGTGTTCTACGTGCTCCGCGGTCGAGATTCCGCGCGCAACGAACACACGTGCAGTAGTGCGCGACAGCCCGGTGGCCTGGGCGAGAAGATCGACGGTCGCCGGGTCGGCCGGCAGGAGTGACCATGCAGTCTTGGTGCCGGATTTCGTCATGCGCTCATCCTAGCGGACGGGGCCGACACGTGTGTGCCGACCCCGTCATCACATTTCATGGTTAGACCACTGCGTCGGCTAGGAAGCCTTCGCGAACTTCTTCGCGAGCGCAGCGTACTTGGGCTCGCGCTCCTTCCACATCGCGAAGAGCGGTGCGGCGACGCCGATTGACGAGTACGCACCGACCGCAAGCCCAATGGTCAGTGCCAGGGCGTAGTCCTTGAGAGTCGAGCCGCCGAAGAAGAGCAGCACGACGACGGGAATGAGCGACAGGAACGTGGTGTTGAGCGAGCGCACCAACACCTCGTTAATCGACGTGTTGGCCATGCTCATGAACGACTGCTTGACCAGACCCTGCGAGTTCTCTTTGATGCGGTGGAAGACCACGATCGTGTCGTAGAGCGAGTAGCCCAGAATAGCCAGCAGCGCAGCGATCACATTGGGGCTGATCTCCCATCCGACGAGTGCGTAGATACCAAGCGTGATCAGGATGTCGTGAACGAGAGCGACAACTGCCGTGACCGACATCTTGTACTCAAACCGGAGTGAGACGTAGAGCAGGATGGCGAGAATAGAGACCATCAGCGCGAGGAGCGCCTTGTTGGTGACGTTCTTTCCCCATCCTGGGCCGATCGTTGTGACCTGGAATTCGCCACTCGGAAGCTTGGTGGCGACTGCCACCTTGGCTGTGTCCGCGTTGGCGACCTTAGGATCGGTCACCTCTGTGCGCACGATGAAGCCCCGAACACCGTTGATAGTGCTCTCCTGCACCTGAGCGTTGGTGATTCCCGCGTCGGTAAACGCCTTGCGCATGTCTTCGATGCTGACGGTCTTGGCGTTGACAACGTTTATGACGGTTCCGCCAGTGAACTCGACGCCGAACTTCAGACCCCTGATTCCGAGAGCCGCAATCGAGATGACGATGAGGACCGCGGAAACGGCGAACATGATGCGACGGTTGCCCATGAAGTCGATGTTGAACTTATGCACGGACCCCACCCCCCTTCTTAGCAGCCGCAATGCCGGTTCTGGTTACCTCTTTCGGAACGCCCCAGAATGCAGGCGCCTTGGGGATGATGTTGTCGGCAAGCAGCATGATCACTGGACGCTTGAACAGCACCATCATGAGCAGGTCGCACACGATACCGAGCATGAGCGTCAGAGCGAAACCTCGAACCGGCCCGATGGCCAGAGCGAAGAGCGCCAGTGCCGAGACAAACGTGACCAGGTCGGCGTCGACGCTCGTGCCGATCGCATGACGCGTGCCCGATGCGGCCGCCGAGCGGTACGTCTTGCCCAGCCCGATCTCCTCACGAACACGCTCATTGATGAGAATGGACGAGTCTGCCGCCAAGCCTATGGTAAGCACGATGCCGGCGATGCCCGGCAGGGAGAGCGCGAAAAGTCCAAACATCGACAGGCCCGCGAGCAGGCCCAGGAACATCGAAGAGAACACGAGCAGCGATACTACCGAGATGACGCCCAGGCCTCGGTAGAAGGCGATCAGATAGATCGCTACGAGCAGGAGGCCGATCAGCGCGGCGAGGACGCCCTGGCGCAGCGAATCCTGTCCCAACGTGGGACCAACGACGCGGGTGTCAACCGGCTCAAGCGTGACCGGCAGCGCGCCGGTCTCAAGCACCGTCTTGAGGTTCTTGGCATCCTCGGCGGTGAACTTGCCCGAGATGGACGTCTGACCGCCGGTGATGGGCTCGTTGACGGTCGGAGCTGACTTCACGACGCCGTCAAGCACGATCGCGACCTGTTCGCCCGTGGGCGACGTGCCGCCTTTGGAGATTGGCGCCATGCGGGTGGTCGCTTCGGCCCAGATCTTGGATCCTTCAGTGCTCATCGAGAGATTGACCTCGATCTGGCCGGTGCTGGAGTTCTGTGAGACAGAGGCGCTCTTGACGACTTCGCCGGTCATGAACGGTTTGTAGGTGCCCGCCTTGATCTTCACATTGTCGTCCCCCGCGCGAAGGGCGGCTACCGTTGCGCTGTCGGTGATCGAAGCCACCTCCACGAACTCAAGCTGGCCGGTGGAGCCGATGACCTTGAGCGCTTCCTCGGCGTTTTTGATGCCGGGAATCTGCACGAGGATTGAGTCGCTGCCCTGACGCTGAATGCTCGTCTCTGAGGCACCGAGTTTGTCGACGCGGTTGCGCACGATGAGTTCGGCGCGATCCATGTCGGCGGTGGTGAGCGTTTTGCCCTGCGCGGGCTTCGCCGTCAGGATTACGGAGAGGCCTCCCTGAATGTCGAGACCCTGCGTAATTTTCTTGTTCGGGGGTACAAAGAGCACCCACGATCCAATCACCAGGATCGCGCACAGCGCGAGCAACAGGTAGTTGCGTTGCTTCGGGTCCATTACCCTGCCTTCCTTGCAGTTTCGGTCATCTCCTCAACTAGAGGAGCTTTGTCCCATTGATGACGAGCGAGAACTCCGCGTCCAACACTGTAGCGGCACGGCGGCTTAACTGCATCCGTTCTAGAAAGATTTCGAAATACTCCATAATCTGGATTTCAGTCGTATCGATCTCAATCTCGAGCGTTAGCCTCCGCGTTTCAGTGTCGACACGCAGGAAACTCCGCTTCGCCGAGTGGTTCACGCGGTCGTGGATGTCGAAGGCCGCCGGGTCCAGGATTCGCACGCGCGTCTCGTGCACATCGGCTTTGTCGGCGATGAC
>JBAXEO010000181.1:0-4009 GCA_037140395.1 Coriobacteriia bacterium | reverse complement strand
CGTTCCGCAGCGCATGGATGATGGAGGCACGCTGTGGTACGGCATCATCTCTGACGTCACAAAACGCGTGTTTGCGGAGGAGAAGTTGGCACGAGTCGCAGCTCTGCTTGAGAGCACCGGTGAGATGGCGAAGGTCGGTGGCTGGGAGTTGGATCTGCGGACCAACGAGCTCTACTGGTCGCCGGAGACGTATCGCTTGCACGAGGTGGACCCGACTGTCTCGCCATCGATCGCGCAAGAGCAGGACTACTACGCGCCCGAAGCGAAGGCGGGACTCGAGGCCATGGTCCAGGCCGCAATCGAGTGCGGCACACCCTGGGACTACGAACTGCCCATGACCACAGCCAGAGGGCAGCAGATCTGGGTGCGGGGACAGGGTTTGGCTGTGATGGAAGATGGAGAAGCCATCATGCTGCGAGGCTCCTTCCAGGACATCACACAGCGAAAAGCCGACGAGTTCCGACTACGCGATCTGGCCGATGAGCGAGAGCGCAACCTCGAACAGATCGCCGGATCACTATCCTCGCTCATCGATGTCGTGAGCAGGGTCGTCGAAGCGCGCGATCCCTACACAGCCGGTCACGAGCGCCGCGTCTCCGAGCTTGCGGTGCGGATTGCAGAAGAGACGGGCATGACTCCCGAGCAGGTCGAGGACATCAGGATCGCTGCGCTCGTTCACGACGTAGGCAAGGTGTCTGTGCCGGCGGAGATTCTCAGCAAGCCGGGGGCCCTCACGTCGATCGAGTTCTCACTCATCAAGGGGCATTCCGAGTCGGGCTACCAGATACTCTCCTCGGCGAACATGGAGCACGATATCGCCGAAATGGTCTACCAGCATCACGAGCGCTGTGATGGGTCAGGCTATCCGAAGGGCCTGCGCGAAGACGAGCTTCTCAAGGGCGCCAAGGTGCTAGCCGTCGCCGACGTTATGGAGGCCATGGTCTCCCACCGCCCGTATCGAGCAGGGCTGGGCGTGGACGCGGCACTGGCTGAGATCGAGCGCGGCGCAGGAGTTCAGTACGAAGCCGGCGTCTCGGAGGCCTGTGTCCGAATCTTCCGCGAGGATGGTTTCGAGTTCTCTCAGGTCTGAGTTCGCCTGGCTGGTCAAGTGAATGCGTTCTAAGCGCGCCTACCATTGCGCGGATGTCGGCTTCACGTACTGCGACTTCAGGAAGCGGCCGCCTGCGCCGATAAAGGAAATAGGCGGCCCCGACCGGATGGAGAGCCGCACACCGACAAGGAATGGCCCATGGAAAACACTGTGCTTGACCCCGTATACTATCCGCCGTCAATCGAGCGCCGGACCAAGACGCGTGCTCCAGGGACGCTCAGCGTCCTGCACGCAAACGACGGTCCACGCGTAAGCGTGATTATCGCGGCGCTGGACGAGGAAGAGGCACTGCCGCTCGTTCTGCGTCGGCTTCCCGGGGGGCTGTTCGAGGTCATTCTCGTTGACGGCAACTCCAGCGACCGCACCGTCGAGGTTGCGCTGGCTGAGCGCCCTGATCTCCTCGTCATCCGGCAACCGGGCTGCGGCAAGGGCGACGCACTCCGAGCAGGCTTCAAGGCCGCGACTGGAGACATCCTCGTGGCCATGGACGCAGATGGGTCCACCAATCCCGCCGAAATCCCCGCGTTCGTCGGTCAGCTGCTCTCCGGTGCCGACTACGTCAAGGGCTCGCGGTTTATCCCCGGCGGTGGCACGGCCGATATGACCTTCACCCGCAAGATGGGCAACTTGGGTCTGATGAGGCTTGCGATGATCTTGTTCGGTATCCGATTCACCGATCTCAACTACGGATTCACCGGCTTCTGGCGTCGTGAACTCGATCACCTCGACCTCCGGAGCGAGGGTTTCGAGATAGAGACAGAGATGAACCTGCGCGCCGCAGTCATCGGCCTTCGCGTTGTCGAGGTCGCGAGCTTTGAGCGTCTGCGGATTGCCGGGAATGCGCACTTGGTGCCGCTTAGGGACGGATGGCGCGTACTGCAAGAGATCGTGAAGCAACGTATTCGCGGCTGGGTCGAACCGCGTACCCGCGAGGTACAGCGTGGCTGCGCAACGGAGGTCGAGCGTCTCTGGTAGGCTCGCGAGTCTAGGTCTCGACCGGCTTCCGCTAGCGATTCGCGCCCACGCTGCGCACGTTCGCGGCGACACGAGCCGATGTTCGAAGTGCCAGCGCGATAGCACGCCATGTGATGACAGAACGCCCCTTTTGGGTCTCTAAGGAGACACTCGAAGGGGCGTTTCAGTTTCAGAGGAACTCGAAGCGCGGCGGAATTCGCAAAGCCGGGGGGTGGGGGTGGCGTTTCACGCCGGGACTCAACGGGGACAACTTTCGTGAGAACTCGCTGGACAGTTCTGCGTTTCCGGGCGAACGAGGTGGGGCAACCATGGATGACATTGCACCGGGAATCGGTCACACGAAGGACGAGTTCTATCTCACGCTCTTTGAGGAGTTTCCTGCCCTAATCTGGCGCGCCAACACGGCCGCCGAGTGCGACTGGTTCAACAAGACGTGGCTCGAGTTCACTGGTCGAACCATGGAGCAGGAATACGGTAACGGCTGGGCCGAAGGCGTTCATCCGGATGATTTGCGACGATGTGTTGATATCTGGAACGAGAACTTTTCGGCTCGAACGCCGTTCGTTATGGACTACCGCCTCCGTCGAAACGATGGCGACTATCGGTGGATACGGGACTACGGCCGCCCGTTCGACGGTCCGGATGGGGAGTTCCACGGATTCATCGGGGCATGCTACGACATTCAGGACTTGCGCACGCTTACTGCCGAGCTCGAGCACCAAGCGACCCACGACGCCCTGACAGGAGTCGGCAACAGGCGTGCATTCGAAGCGGAGATATCTAGGGCGATCGCATCTGCCGGTAGAGGGGTGCCGTCGACCGTTCTGTTCACTGACGTTGATCGATTCAAAGTCTGCAACGACTTGAGTGGTCATGAGTTTGGCGACACCGTGCTGCAGGAGATTGCGGCGGTGATTGTGCGCGCGCTGAGAGAAGTCGACCACGTCGCCAGAATCGGCGGAGACGAGTTCGGTATCTTGCTGTCAGGCGAGGGCATTGAAGATATCGGTGAGGTCTGCCGGCGCCTCGATCAGGCGGTTGTCTCGATTGGAGATGCCTATGGAGTGGACATCGGTCTTAGCATCGGTGCTGCGGAGGTCTCGGCGGATGGTGACGTGACCGCGATTCTGGCGAAGGCCGACAGAGCGATGTATGCCGCAAAACGACGCACATGACGAGTGCGCGACGCGCGGCGCAGGTCAAGGCAACGCATGCACGATGACGCGGAACGGCCAAAGCGCATGGTCGCAAGTGACCTGATGCAGCAAGGCTACGAGTATCTGCTGCTTGAGCCGCCGGGCAGCCAGTTCGACCCACGTTTCGAGCCCGAACTCACGCCGCAGGAGATGCTGCACCTCGGCGTGTTCGGCGGTAGATACCTTACTGACTGCCGGGATGAGTTTCCCGAGTCGTGGTACCTGGGCGCCAGATTGTGCCACGAGCAACACGTCCCGGATCTCAACTACTTTGGAGTAAATGCCGGTCTCTCGCTTGCAGAATGGCGTCGTCGCGGGTGGATACGCCCCGAAGACCCGAGGGGCTGGTTTCAGTGGTACTGCCGGTACTGGATGGGCCGCAGACTACCGGGCCAAGACGAGTGGCAGATCGGTCGTTGGCGGGCCTTCCGGCGGCACGCGGGCCAGGTGCGCGCACACTGTCTGCCAGGGGACGACAACTGTCGACCGAAGCAGCGCCAGGCCCTACTGAACTGGGCATACGACAGCCGTCTGCTGTAGGGTCGAAGCTATACTCGCCGCCTGACAGCCACCAGCCGAGCACGACACTGAGCGCCGATGCGTTCGTCGAAAGGATTCTCTATGCCGAGCTTCGCAACACTAGTGCCCTTAGCCGTGGTAATGGTCGCCGGGCCGCAGATCATCAGCGCGATCATGTTGGCGACGAGCGAAAAGGCGCGATCTAACT
>JBAXEO010000180.1:0-4013 GCA_037140395.1 Coriobacteriia bacterium | reverse complement strand
TGGCGCGCTGTCTGACATCAATCTGACTGATCAGCAGTTCGACAGCATCTACACGCACTTCCGCGACAGCGGTATCAACGTTCCAGATGAGGCTGCTGGCGACTCGGCGTCCATTGTGGGTGACATTGCTGCTGCAGGTGGAGTCTCGGTGACCGACTTTGTTGCCCTCGAGTCCGACACCGACATTCCTGAAGCAGACATTATCGACATCCCGCTCCCTCCAAAGGTCGCTCCGGCCAAGACGGCCAAGAAGAAGCCCAAGAAGCGGGAGAACCTCAACGCGGTCGCACCGCTCACCGGGGATCCCGTACGGATGTACCTCAAGGAGATCGGCAAGGTGCCGCTGTTGACGGCGGCGCAGGAGATCGACCTTGCGATGAAGATCGAGGCGGGTCTGGAAGCGGGGGCACGCATCGAGGATGCGCGCATCTCGGGCGCTCCACTCGACCGTGCCGACAAGCGGCGGCTGTCTCGCATGGAGCAGGTCGGTATCGATGCCAAGCAGCAGCTCGTCGAGGCCAACCTGCGACTCGTTGTGTCTATTGCGAAGCGCTACGTGGGACGCGGGATGCTCTTCCTCGATCTCATCCAAGAAGGCAACCTCGGCCTGATTCGCGCCGTCGAGAAGTTCGACTACACCAAGGGCTTCAAGTTCTCCACCTACGCAACGTGGTGGATTCGTCAGGCTATCACGCGTGCGATCGCCGACCAGGCGCGCACGATCCGAATCCCCGTGCACATGGTCGAGACCATCAACAAGCTCATCCGCGTACAGCGTGGCCTGCTGCAAGAACTCGGGCGCGAACCTACTCCCGAGGAGATCGGCGACCTTATGGAGATGACCGCCGATCGCGTTCGCGAGATTCTCAAGATCAGCCAAGAGCCGGTCAGCCTCGAGACGCCCATCGGCGAGGAAGAGGACAGCCAGCTCGGCGACTTCATCGAGGATGGTGAGGCGGTAGTTCCGCCTGACGCCGCGAGCTTCTCGATGCTCCAGGAGCAGCTCTCCAAGGTGCTCGACGGCTTGGCCGAGCGCGAGCGCAAGGTCATCGAGCTACGCTTCGGCCTCACCGACGGGCATCCCCGCACGCTGGAGGAGGTTGGTCGCGAGTTCGGAGTGACCCGCGAGCGTATTCGCCAGATCGAGTCCAAGACGCTCTGTAAGTTGCGGCACCCGAGCCGTTCCAGCAAGCTCAAGGACTACTTGGAGTAGATCAGCATGCGTGCTGCGACATGAATGTAGCGTGAGGCCTCGCGAAAGCGGGGCCTCACCACATGTCGACCGTATGGCGTTCGCACATAGAAGGCCCGTAGCACGAAGGCCCCGCATCGCTGCGAGGCCTTCGGTCATTTCTGGCTCCCCGGGCAGGACTCGAACCTGCAACATTTCGGTTAACAGCCGAACGCTCTACCATTGAGCTACCGAGGAATGAGTTGGCGCCACCCGCTGGGCGGCAGACGACAGTATACGAACGGTGAACGGGCTTTGCAACGGGCATTCCTCCAATTCCGGCTTTGAACGTGCTGTCGCCGCAGGCTGCAGTTGGATTCTGCTCGGAAACTGGTAAGGATCTTCGGCCAAGCTGTCGGCAAGGACCGAACAGGTGCATTGGGAAAGCCGGGTCAACGTGTGCGAGAGCGTGAGCGTGGGGGAGTGGGTCGTGCGGTGGCTCGCCGACTATGCGGTCGTCAGGGTCTGTGGTTCGACGTATCGCGGCTATGAAGGCGTTGTGCGGCGCTACATAGTGCCTCAGATCGGTGACGTGCCACTGGAAGGACTGCGTCCTGAGATGGTCCAGGCATTGTATCGGAGGCTCCAGCGGCCGGGGGGCGGGCTCAAGGGCAAGCCGCTCTCGGCACGCACAGTCCTCCAAGTACACGTTGTGCTGCACCAGTCACTGCGCAAGGCCGTCGCTTTGGGTAGGATCGACTCCAATCCAGCCGACCGCGCTCAGGGTGTGGAGCGGCCCCGGATCCGATACAAGCAGATGATCTCCCTCGACGAGCATGAGACGGCTCAACTATTGGCGCGCTGTGAGGGAACTCGGCTCTACATTCCTGCGCTTCTCGCGGTGACCACAGGGCTCAGGCGTGGCGAAATGCTCTCTTTGACCTGGGCCGACATCGACATGGAGCGCTCGACCCTCGGCGTGTACCGGACGTGGGACAGGCGGGGTGCTCGCTACGAGCTCAAGGAGCCAAAGACCCGCCGATCTCGGCGTGTGGTGGTCATGCCCGAAATCACGACCGATGCGCTCCGAATCCATCGTCGCAGCCAGACACGTCGACAAGAAGAGCTCGGTGCGAGGTACTGCACTACGTACGGGAACCTCGTCGTATGCATGCCAGACGGTACACCATGGCCCCCAGACAGCTTCTCAAGCGCCTATCGGGACTTCATCCGCAAAGAGGGACTCAGGGGCCGTTTCCACGACCTGCGACGCTCACACGGCTCACAACTCATCAAGGTCGGGGTGCCGATGAAGGTGGTGTCGGAGCGGCTGGGGCACGCGTCGACCGCGTTCACGATGGACGTCTACACGGATGTGCTGTCGGGAATGCAGGAGGACGCCGCGGCTAGGATCGATTCGATGCTGAAGGCGGCTGTGATGCAGTACGGGGAGGCGTGCGGGTCCCGTCGGGAGGAGACTCTGTGGTCCGAGGTGCCCGAGCGAGCAGGCGATAGTATTGCATGACGATATGTCTATCGATAGACTATCGGTAGTACGAAGGAGGTCTCATGGACGTAGTCACCATCTCGCCCAAGTTCCAGGTCGTCATCCCCAAGCAGGTCCGTGACCAGCTGCATCTCGTCCCTGGACAGAAGGTGCAAGCTGTTGCCTATGCCGGGCGAGTGGAGTTCATCCCGGTGCGTCCGGCCCGCGAGCTTCGCGGGATTCTACGCGGAATGGATACGAACGTATCTCGTGACGAGCAGGACCGCGTGTGAACGTCGTCGATTCCTCGGCGTGGTTGGAGTACTTCGGGGACGGTCCATGCTCGGATGAGTTCGCCGAGGCGATCGAGAACACGGCTGAGCTGGTCGTACCATCCCTGACGATCTTCGAGGTATTCAAGCGCACCTTCCAGCTGAGAGGCGAGGCCGTTGCGCTTGAGGCAATTGCGATCATGCTTCAGGGGCGTGTCGTTGATGTCTCGGCATCGATGGCGCTCGACGCTGCTCGCATCTCGCTCGATGAGGGTCTGCCGATGGCCGATTCCGTGATTTTAGCTTCAGCGCGCGGCGAAAGTGCGGTGCTTTGGACGCAAGACGCGCACTTCGCTGGTTTGCCCGGTGTTCAGTATCGGGAGAAGCAATAGCGGGGTGCGGCGAGACAGGCGCAGGATTGAATCGATCAGGAACATCGGTGCAGGCTGATGTACCATACCGTCCGAAGGCAGCCGCAGCCTCATGGCCGGCCTGCTCTAGCGCTGTCACGTGACGCGATCTGTGTGAAGCCCCAAACGGGCCCGTAGCTCAATGGTGGAGCAGGGGACTCATAATCCCTTGGTTGTAGGTTCGAATCCTACCGGGCCCACCACCATCTACCTGCGCAAATGCGGTGCTCATGGCAGCATGGCCAACGTCACGATCCCCCAAAAGTAGCCATGGAGTAGCCATTACGACCCTGACCGCGCCGAGGTACTCGACCCACTTCCCCCTAGCGGCTATACTTGGGATAGCCTGCAGGGAGGGACGAAATGATCACCAAGGTGCAAAAGTGGGGCAACAGTCAGGGGCTGAGGCTGTCCAAGGAGGTCTTGGCTGACGTGGAGATCGCCGTCGGCGACGCCGTCGAGGTGGCCGCGCGCGACGGCGTGCTCGTCATCACTCCCGTTCGCCGAATCCGGGGTGGAGTTGATCTGGCCCAACTCGTGCGCGAGATTCCGGCAGACTACGAGTCTTCCCCGGTCGATTGGGGTCCTCCGAGCGGCCAAGAGGTCTGGTAGAGATGGTCGAGTACATCCCTCAGCGGGGCGACTTCATCAGTCTGACCTTCGATCCCCAGTCT
>JBAXEO010000179.1:0-4035 GCA_037140395.1 Coriobacteriia bacterium | reverse complement strand
TATATCAAGACCAGCCCAGCCTGCCCCACAGGGGGAACATACACATGGGACGGCACGGCCAACACGTACACATGCTCAGAGCATGGGAACTTCGCGAACGCCGGGCCTGACCCGGCCAAGTGATAGCGTTGGATTCCGCGCTTATGGCCTCTCTCGCGGTCGGTCTTCAAACACCGTGGCCACAGCGCGGGTTCTTTCGCTCTGTCACCGACGCTCGTACCCGTAGAACTCATCTGCGAGGTTGCAGCCGGCGCTGTCCAGACCGCTCTTGACCGTCACCGACTTGCCCAGCTCGATGTTCTGGTCGCTCGCCGGACTATAGGCGGGCCACGTGACCTTCGTGGTCGAGCCATTTGGGTCGCCGGTGCGGGCGAAGTTAGTCCAGTAGTCCACCATCTGAGCCGAGAGATCCACGTCGCCCGGCGCGAAGGTGAGCATCAGCGAGTCCGCGAGCGGGCGCTCAAATCTCTCGAGCACCAGCGACTGCATCGACTCCTGCGCACCGTTGTGGCTCGGGCCCTTGACCAGCGTGCCGAACACGAAGGCGATCTCTGAGCCGTGACAGGGGCCGAGGAGGCCCATGGGCGGCAGGGGCATCTTGTCGAACTGGTACAGGAACGACTTCTGACCGAGGGCGACCTGACGCGCCGCAGTCCAGCGTGCGACCGAGGTGAAGTCGAAGTTGGTGAAGACTCGGCTCAGGGTGGGCTTGACTTCTGACTGCTTCGTGACCGGGTACTGCGCCATGACCTGGTCGGCGTATGGCCCAAAGTACTGCGCGATCTTGTGCTCGTACTCGGCGATGGTCATGGTCTCGAGTGTGGAACGCTTCGCAAACGTGAAGAGGTTGCCCTCCTCGGAGTTGGACCCGATGAGCAGTGGCACCGGATGCTGTTTGCCCGCCGCGAATACCTTCCCGGGCTCCTCGGGCAACACCCAGCCGTCTACGACCGGCATGAACAGCGCGTCCGAGAGGAAGAGCCCGGGTCGGGTCTGTAGCGGCAGAGAGATGAGCTCGCTTACCGGCTTTGCTCGCAATGCTGCCAGCGTACCGGTGGTGCCGCTAGATCCTGTTTCCACGGCGTATCGTTCGCCGATCGCTTCGGCTTCGGCCAGCGGTCTCGTGGCATGCATCAGCAGCCCACGGTCGATGAAGAGGCTGCTCTCAGAGATGGCCTGCTGGAAGAGCCCCTTGGAGAGCGGGCTGGCCATCTGGGTGCACACGCTCATGGCGCCTGCCGACTCGCCAAAGATGGTCACGCGACTTGGATCTCCGCCAAAGGCGGAGATGTTCTTCTGCACCCATTGCATCGCGGCTTGCTGGTCGAGGAGGCCGTAGTTTCCCGACGACCCGTGCCCGGACTCCTTGGTCAGCTCCGGAAGCGCGAGGAACCCCAGTGGGCCGAGGCGATAGTTGATCGAAACGACGATCACGCCTTTCTCGGCCAGCTTCCGTCCGTCGTAGAGAGGCGAGGATCCTCTGCCGAGCTGATAGGCGCCGCCATGAATCCAGATCATGACCGGGAGTTTCTCGGCAGGGGCCGGTGTCGGCGTCCACACGTTGAGGTAGAGGCAGTCCTCGCTCTGAGGCTGCTTGGCGCCGGCGCTGTTCTTGCCGGTGAGGACCACCTGCGGGCACTCGGGGCCGAATACCGTGCACTCGCGAACGCCGCTCCACGACGCTACCGGCTGTGGCGCCTTCCAGCGCAGCGGCCCGATGGGCGGCGCCGCGTAGGGGATTCCCCGGTACACGCTGGTGCCACCGTCGACAGCGCCGCTTATCTGGCCGGAGTCGATCTGTAGAGTGCGGCCGGCTGTAGGGAGCGCGGCCTTGTCGGCCGCGGAGTTCGCGCAGCCCGTGGAGGCGAATACGACGGCGACGAGGACGAACACCGCGGAGCGCTTGAGCGAGCTACGTAGTGGCACGACGGTCTCCTCATGCAACATGGATCGTTCCAATGAATGAGTATGCGCCAAGCGAGCCGATGGTGAGCCCGGGGATTAGCCTCACAGAAAGGGGTGCTTCTGCCGAAGAAGAGCCGCGTGAGTAAACACGCCGATGGCCAGGTCCGTGTGGCGGGGCGTCTTGCCCATACCACTGTGGACAAATCACTTGAGGGACGGCGAGTCGATCACTGGCGGCTCGTGCTCGAATCCAGCAGGGAACACTCTTGCTGCTGGTATACTCCAGCCGCGGGGGCGTCTGGCATGGCGATCGGGGAGAGGGTGAACGACTCAATGCAGTCGAACAGCGCGGGCCCGGCAGCTGAGAGCACTCACAAGCGGGAGTTCAGGGACTCACTCACGCTGTTCTTTGAGGCACGCTTCCCGGTCCTCTACATCGAGTCCTTCGAGGAAGCGCGGGTCATTGAGGACGTTACAGCGGTGGCATCGGATGCCGGGCGCTTGCGCACCCCACGCCCCGTTTGGATCTGGTCAGCTACCGGGGGGATCATTGGGCCGGACGGCAAGCGCATATCAAGCACTGCTGAGCCGATCAAGGCTCTGAATTGGATTCTCGCTCGAGCGGAGCACGGTGTGTTTGTCTTCTGCGACTTGCACGCATTTCTGGGCGATGGAAACCGACCCGCGGATCCGGCATTGGTTCGATGCATCCGGGACATTGCCAGCGCTTTTCAGACTGGCGCAACAGCTCGCACTCTAATCATCGTGGCGCCCGGGTTGAGGATTCCAACGGATCTGGAGAAGGACGTCACAATAGTTGACTTCCCGATGCCCGGTGAGGAAGAAATCAGGCTACTGCTAGACACTATGATTCAGAACAACACGCAAGACGGGCGGATTCGAGTCGAGGTTGATGACAAGGGCCGCGAGCGAATGGCAAAGGCCGCATTGGGTCTGACGATACAAGAGGCCGAGAACGCTTTTGCGCGAGCGATGGTCGATCAGGGGGTTCTGACCAACGACGACGTGCGGGTGATCTTGGAGGAGAAGCGGCAGACAATCCGCAAGTCAGGACTACTGGAGTTTGTCCCCGCGGACGTCAATCTAGATGATGTCGGCGGCCTCCAGAATCTAAAGCGATGGCTGGACAAGCGAAACAACTCGTGGATGGCCGAGGCCAAAGAGTACGGGTTGCCTTCCCCCAAGGGCGTCCTCATGACAGGAGTTCCAGGTTGCGGCAAGTCGCTTACCGCAAAGGCGATTGCCTCTGCATGGGGCCTTCCGCTGCTGCGATTGGACATCGGGAAGGTGTTCGCCGGACTCGTCGGATCAAGCGAGCAGAACATGCGGAACGCAATCAGGTCTGCAGAGGCAACGGCGCCGTGCGTGCTGTGGATCGATGAGGTCGAGAAGGGGTTCTCAGGAGGCACTGGCGGTAGCCTTGACTCAGGCACATCCACCCGGGTGTTTGGCACCTTCCTGACATGGATGCAGGAGAAGACGAGCACGGTCTTCGTGATTGCTACCGCGAACAACGTCGCCGCCCTACCTCCGGAGTTTCTGCGAAAGGGACGGTTTGATGAGATCTTCTTCGTCGATCTGCCCACCACTGCGGAGAGGCGCGATGTGTGGTCGCTGCACCTTCGCAAGCGCCTGCACAACGAGAAGGTGGCGGCGCAGATTACGGTGACCGATGATCTAATTGGACGACTAGCCGAAGCCACCGAGGGGTACTCCGGTGCCGAAATCGAACAGACCGTGATCTCTGGCCTCTTCGAGGCATTCGCCGAAAGGCGCCCGCTAGCAGAACAGGATCTCTTCCGAGCGGCGCAGAACATGGTTCCGCTGAGCGTCACTCAGGCCGAGCAGATCGCAGCTATTCGTGGGTGGGCCGCGACCAGAGCGGTAGCCGCGACCGCGGCAGAGGATCGGGCTGGCTATGGGCCCGCTGGCGAATCGGGCGTTCCCCCGCCTGCAGCTCCGCCCAGCGTGGATATGGCGCCCGGCAACGAAGAGCACGCTATCCGCGAACGCGGCGGAAGGCTGGTTGATTTCTGATGAGCCTCTCTCTGATCATCATCCCGATTGCGTTGGCCGCAGTGAGTGTCGTCGCAGCTGCGAGGGCAGAGA
>JBAXEO010000178.1:0-4041 GCA_037140395.1 Coriobacteriia bacterium | reverse complement strand
CGGGAAAGCCGGTACGCACCGCACGATGGTGGTCCACACGTGCCGATACCGTTCCGTCGGGGGAGCCCGTAGCGAGCTCCGCAAAAGGCAGCGTCGCGAGCTCTTGCGCGGCTTCATCCGGCGACAGCGCTCCGGCAGATACGGCGGCAAGCAGATCGATGAGGTGTTGCTGGTCCACTGCGGCTCCGGTTTCGAGGGTTTGGGAGCGGATAGAGGCGCGCGGGGCTCGTATATACTTGTACCACGACCAGGGGAGCGCGGACTTGCAACCAGCCCCCACTCGACTCGGAGGACGTTGTGGCCGTCCCAATCACCCTACAGCGTTTCTCTCAGGACCAGCGCGCATACCTCTACGCTCGTCTTGTCTTGCTCTGCGTTCTCGCCCTTGTGTACTGGTTGGATCTGCTTAGCCCGCAAGATCCCGATTTGCAACGTGCGCTCTTGGTCGCGGTCGGCCTTTTCGCGCTGGGCACTGTGGTCTTTTTCGCAGTCGCCCGGAGCGGTAATGAGCGCTTCGATCGGGCGCTTTGGGTCGTGCTCCCGACCGACTTGATCATGGTCGCCGTACTCACCTACGCCGGAACTGCCGATGACGCATTCTATCCCGTGTGCATTCTGATCCCAGTGATGTATGCGCTGCTTGTTCGCAAGCGTTCAGCGTGGATGGTCGGGGTGGCGGTCGCCGTCGCCTACGCTTTGGGACACTCACTGGATGTGGGTGTAACGGCGCCTCAGTTCACGATCGTGGCCGCCAAGACAGCCTTCATTCCGCTGATCTGCGCCATCGTGGCCGATTCGGTCGACAGGCAGCACGATAGGGAGGAAGAAGCGCTCCAGAGCGCCACTGAGCTCGGCAGCACGAAGACCCGGCTGCAGCGCAGAGTCGCCGAGCTACGCACCCTCTCTCAGATCACCGAGATCATGCACGCCTCGCTTGAGCTTGATGATGCGGCGCCGCTGGTGCTCGACATCATTTCCAAGGCTGTAGGCGTGGAATCGTGCTGCCTGTTCGTTGTCGAAAAGGAGGAGTCAGAGACGGTATTCTCCGCCTGCGTTGGCCCCGGACGGGAGCGTCAACTGATGGCGCCGGTCGTCGGACTGACGCGCGGGATTGCCGACGGGCCCGACGCATGCATCTCGGTCTTTGACGACGACCGAGGCACGGTGCTGTTCTGCGCATCGGTCGCCGATATTGAGACGCTCGGCGATGAGGATCGGCTCGTGCTGAGAGCCATTGCGGGCGAGCTCATCGTCGCCGTAGAGAACTCGGGATTGTTCAAGTTGGCACAACGCCTTTCCATCACCGACGAGCTCACCGGCCTGTACAACTATCGCCATCTCCAGAAGAGGCTCGACCAAGAAGTCGGACGCGCCATGCGATTCGGCCATTCGGTTTCGCTGCTCATGCTTGATCTCGACCACTTCAAGAACTTCAACGACGCGCACGGCCACGTTGCGGGGGACGTCGCGCTCCGCGATGTCGCTGAGGTGCTCACCGGCTGCGTCCGTGAGATTGATCTGGCGGCACGATACGGCGGCGAGGAGTTCGCTGTCGTGCTACCCGAGACCGATGCGGACGGCGCCTTCACCATCGCCGAAAAGATCCGCGAAACAGTCGCGGAGAAGCTGTTCTCCAATGCCGATGGAGTGCGCTGCGTCGGGCTCACCGTGAGCATCGGCTTGGCGACAGTACCAACTCATGCCTCAGACAAAGAGTCGCTTCTTCGACAGTCCGACGATGCGCTCTACAATGCCAAGCATAGCGGCAAGAACCGCGTGAAGACGGCGATCCGCAAACTAGTGACGGTAGGCGACAACGCCGAGTCTCACAATTCGACAGGAGCCTAACGCATGCCCAGATATGCCTATCTCGGACCCGCGGGGACCTTCTCAGAAGAAGCGCTCCTCTCGCTGGGAATCGAAGACCTTGACGCCGTGCCGTGCGCCAGCATCGGCGAGGTGTTCGAGGCCGTGGAACGCGGGCAGGCCGACGGTGGCATCGTCCCAATCGAGAACTCAGTCGAGGGCTCAGTGCCCGCGACGCTGGACGCACTCGCGTTCGATACTTCCCTTGAGATTCAGGCCGAGATCGTCTTGGATATCCACCACGCGCTCATCACCGCCCCCGGTGCCGATCTTGCGGCCATCGAGATGGTGACGTCACATCCTCAAGCCACCGGGCAAGCTCGGCGCTGGCTCGCGCGCAACCTCCCCGGCCGAGTGATCGTGGCGGCCAACTCCACCGCTGAGGCGGTCCAGCGTGCCGTCACCGATCCCACCGTGGCCGCCGTGGGAACCAGGCTTGCAGCCGAGCTCTACGGAGGCGAGATTCGCGAGCCCGCCATCGAGGACTACGCGGGCAATCAGACGCGCTTCGTCACCATCGGCCGAGGCCTGAGGGAGCGTACTGGCGCCGACAAGACCTCGCTCGCGCTGTTCCTCAAGCGCGACAAGCCCGGGGCGCTCCTGATGATCCTCTCGGAGTTCGCGTATGGCGAGGTCAACCTGACCAAGATCCAGTCGCGACCCACCAAGCAGGCGCTGGGCGAGTACATGTTCTTTGTGGACTTCGCGGGTCACGTCGACGACGCAAACGTGAAGACGGCGCTTGACTGTCTCAGGATGAAGCTCCGCGAGGTGCGCGTGCTGGGGAGCTATCCGCGCGCGTAGGAGCGAGCGCCCGCGCGGCTACTTGTTCAGGTCGTAGACCCGACCGGCGTCGTAGACACCTTTGACCCCGGCGAGGATTCGGACCACGGTGTCTTCGGTGCCCAGCGGGACCGAGATGACAAAGCGCCCGCCGCCCATGTCGGTAATGCTGGCGTCTTCCAGGCCGGCTACCTTCAGCACGTCGGAAACGTTGCCATCCGTGGCAACCCAAGCTGACACCAGGCCGGGATTTGCCGACAGGCCCGTCACCGGCACGATTTGCTTGGCGCCACCTGATCCCGTGTTGCGATCTGCTCCGGTGTCGCAGCTCCGAACCATCAGCAGCATCAAGACGACGATGACGATGACCAGCATGATGCCGACAAGACCGAGCATCCCGCGGCCGGAGAGAGTGCCGTCGTCACTCGTGCGGGCATGCAACTGTCTGATTGGCTCGTCGGCCACGTGATCCCCCCTTGAGCAAACCCCCCATGGGATGCCCAACACAATCAAGTACGTTCGCCGAGCCCCCGGTTGCCTCCTGCGTGAGGACACACGAGCATGCGGACTTTACTCGACGAAATCAGTATACCCCACGAGGCAATTGCGGAACTCCGCCTCCTCGTCACATGGTATAGAATAGCCAGAGCATATGAGGACCATCGAGGTATCTGATAGTACTAGTGGCGCGCCATCGTGCGCGAGAAAGGGGACACAAGTGAGCGAAGAGTCTGCAGTCGTCGACTACCACCCAATGTGGGAGGAGCTCGGTCTTGATCTTCCTACCCACGACGCATTGCTCGGCGCGGTCGGCCAGATGTATGGGGATGCGTTCTTGACGCAGGAGAACCGTCCGGAGGGAATGGGCTATCTCGACTTTGTGATGAGCGAGGTCCATGGCCTGCGCGTGAAGGAACTCCATGACTTTCGTGCTACCGGCGGCAAGATCGTCGGCACGTTCTGCCTCTACGTTCCCGAGGAGATCGTTCGCGCCGCGGGCGCCTGGTGTGTCGGCCTGTGCGCTGGCGCCGAATTCGGCTATGACGAGGTTGAGCGCATCATGCCGCGCAACACCTGCGCGCTCATTAAGTCCTTCATGGGCTTCGAGCTCACCAACGTGTGTCCCTACATCAAGGAGTCTGACCTGATCGTCGGCGAGACCACGTGTGACGGCAAGAAGAAGGCTTACGAGCTGCTCGGAGAGATGCAGAACGTCTACGTCATGGAGCTGCCGCAGATGAAGCGTCCGCAGGATGTCGCGTTCTACCGCGCGGAGCTCGACGAGTTCCGCGGCAAGGTCGAGGAGCTGACCGGCAAGTCTCTGACCGCCGAGACCCTCAAAGCGTCCATCAAGGAGGTCAACGACAAGCGCCGTGCGCTGCAGCGCATCGC
>JBAXEO010000177.1:0-4071 GCA_037140395.1 Coriobacteriia bacterium | reverse complement strand
TGTACCCACGACAGGCCCTGCCACACCGCAGCGACCTTATCCCAGCGCGATATCGAGAACGGTCATCAGTGTGAATCCGATGATGGCCGCCAGAACCGCCGCGTCGGCGTTGCCACACTGCTGGCACTCCGGGATAAGCTCCTCTATCACGATGAAGACCATCGCGCCGGCGGCAAATGCCAGACCGTAGGGAAGAAACATCATGGACATGCCGACCAGCGCAGCGCCCATGACCGCCGCGATCGGCTCTACCGATCCGGTCATCGCACCGAGGTATATGGCTCGCCCGCGCGAGCGGCCTTCTCGGCGAAGCAGGGCACTGACTGCGAGGCCCTCGGGCAGGTTCTGGACGCCCAGGCCGAGAGCCAGCGCGAGCGCCGCGCCAACCGAGGTGCCGGGAGCTCCCGAGGCGGCCGCGCCGGCAGCCACGCCGAGCGCGATGCCTTCGGGGATGTGGTGCAGCGTGATGGCCAAAACCAGCAGCGTGCTGCGGCCCCACGACGTCCGCACGCCCTCAGGCTCAAGAGCGCTACCGGGCATGATGAGGTGGGCGTGCGGCATGACCTTGTCCAGCGCCCACAGACCGATACCGCCGGCCGCAAACCCCAGTGCCGGCGGAAGCCAGGGCAGCGACGTCGTCTGGCGTGCTATCTCGACGGCCGGTGCAAGAAGCGACCAAAAGCTCGCGGCAAGCATCACGCCTGCCGAAAAGCCCAGCAAGATGTCCATCAGTCGCTGAGACGGATTCTTGCGAAAGAGTATCGCGGCCGCGCCCAGCGCAGTCATGCCCCACATGAACAGTCCTGCTATGAGGGCGAGTAGAAGCGGATGGATACTTTGCATACACTATCTGTATCACATGTGGACGATGCGCGGGAATCCGGGTCAGAGCGGCGCTCTCTGTCGAGCCGGCACGACCAGGCCCTCCCGCCTTGTCATCCACAACCGCGCCTGCAAAACAGAATACGAAAGGGACCCCATGAAGCGACGACCGTCAGTGACGTTCCTACTAGCCTCAGCGCTTGTCGGGAGCGTGCTCTTAGGGGGACTCACTGGGTGCTCGGCAGGCCCCGCGAAATCGTCGTCTGAACCCAACGCGACCACAGGGGTTCTGATAAACGGTCGCAAGCTCTCTCCGCAAGGGGTGCAGGTGACCGTGGGCAACTTCCCAACCGGTGGGGAGGTCACCGCAGACGGCCGATTCCTTTGGACGGTATCTACCGGGTTCAACCTCAACGACATCCGCATCGTGGACACGGAAAAGAAGCAGGTAATCCAGACCGTTCAGCTGCCCAGCGCGTCGGGTGGCATCGCACTGGACTCCGCAAAACGGCTGGCCTACGTCTCCGGTATCACTCTCTCCCGCTGGCAACCGTCGCTGCAGAACTTGCCGGGCGCGGAGGGCAACTGCGTCCTTGTCTACAGCTGGGCGGCCGACACCGGGAAGGCAACCTTCGTCCGCGTCATCCCCGTCCCCACCCCGGTGGGCTCGCCGAACATCCAATCCTTCCCTCCGGTCCCCCAGCGGTCCAATGCACCGACCGGCTCTACGAGTTCGTGGCCGCAGAAGCTGGCGATCTCTCCTGACGGCACCCACCTGCTGGTTCCGCTCAGCCTCGCCGATCGCGCCGCTGTGGTCAGTCTCGACACCTCCGACACGGTCGACTACGTACCAATCGGGAGCCACCCCTTTGGCGCGGCCGTTCTGCCCGGTGGGCGCGTCGGTCTAGTGAGCAACGAGGCATCCGGCACTCTGTCGGTCATCGACATGGCAGCGGCCAAGAAGCTCAGCGATATCACCGTCGGGCCGCCACTTTCGCACCCACAAGGAATCGCGATCGACTCCAAGGGTGAGCGAGGCTACGTCGCCATGTCGGCCATGGACCAAGTGGTAGTTGTCGACCTGAAAAACATGGTCGTGGAGCGCACAATCTCGGTCGGGCGCAGCGCTGGACTGGGGACAATGCCGGTCGCACTTTCGCTCAGCCCGGACGGCACTCGGCTGTTCGTGGCTGAGTCAGGCACTGACTCCATTGCTGTCATTCGCCTGCCGGGCGCCACAGCTAATCCCCAGCTCGACTACAAGCTCGTCGGCCAGATCCCCACCGCCGAAGACCCCCAAGTCGTCGTCACCGCCCCAGCTCAAGGCAACAAGAAAGCGCAGCTCTTCTACGTCTCCGCGCGAGGTCTGGGTGTCGGTCCCAACACGACGGGGCCCAACCCCGTGAAAGCCGCGGACCCTCTCTTCTGGGCGTTCAACCCTGCCACACCAACGACGGACGTGTTCATCGCATCCCCGATGACCTATCTGCCCAGCCTGGTGATGGGCCGAGCCGGACTCATGGACCTGCCCACGGACGCCGAGGTCGAGAAGGTCACTCCCGTCGCGCTCAAGCAGATCGAACCAGTCGGCGCTAAGCCAGCTCCGCCGGGAACGCCGGTGCGCGCAGGCGGGCCGATCAAGCACGTATTCTTCATCGTCCGAGAGAACCGTAGCTACGACCAGCTTCTCGGCGACATTGGCAAGGGCAACAGCGACCCCAAGCTCGTGGTGTTCGGCAAGGACTCAACACCAAACCTCCATGCGCTTGTCACGCGCTTCCCGCTGCTCGACAACACCTACGCCAACTCCGAGGCCTCTATTCAGGGGCACTACTGGACCGCCTCGGCAAGCGTCCCTGACTACGTCGATCGCAACTGGGTCCACGAGTACGCCGGGCGCGGGCGTCCCAACGACTTTGGCGCCTACGCGGTGACGTTTCCGGGAAACATGTTCCTGTTCAATCAGGCCGAGAAGCAGAAGATCTCCTACTTCAACTACGGAGAAGCGTTCGGAGCGAACCTGCCCCAGATTCAGGACCGGGACCGCTCACCGGAGCTGCTCCTGAAGGAAGTGGCCGTGGCAAAGAACTCCGACCTCGGCCCCGGGCTGACCCCCGGCGGGACCTACTCGTCCTCCTTCATCGTCGGCCAGAACATCGGCGCCGACCCCAAGAATCCGCTCGACGGCCAGACCTGGGACTCCAGTCTTCCGACCGATGCTCCTCCAGGCGGAACGTCCCACGTGGACTCGTTCCGAGCGCGGTTCGCAAGCCAGCTCGCCACCGGCACCGTTCCCACCTTCAACTACATGATCCTGATGAGTGACCACACACGCGGCACCCAGCCCGGCTTCCCCACACCCACCGCGATGGTCGCCGACAGTGATCTGGCGATCGGTCAGATCGTGGACACGATCTCCCACTCGCCGATCTGGGAATCCTCGGCCATCTTCATCGTCGAGGACGACTCGCAGGACGGTGCCGACCACGTCGATGCTCACCGCATTCCGGTCGCTGTCATCAGCCCGTATGCGCGCAGGGGCGCCGTCGTCAACAGCCGCTACGATCAGCCGTCTGTGCTGCGCACGATGGAGCTCATTATCGGAATGGATCCGCTGTCTATCAACGACGCGGTCGCCGCGCCCATGTATGACGCGTTCGACACCAAGCCGCTCAACGCTGAGCCCTACGACGCAATCCCCGCCAAGGCTGACCTCATGGATCGCAACACGCCGGCGTCCCCGTGGGCCGACGTGTCGAGCAAGCTGGCACTCAACAAACTCGACGCTACGCCGCAACGGCTCATCGACACCATTCTTTGGAAGTCGGTCTACGGCGCAGACAGCACTCCCCCACCCCCAGGACCCAACGCCGAGAACGAACAGGAAAGCGAGGACTAGCATGAAGCCGACCGTTGGCAAAACCGAGGGCTACCCCATCGCATCAGAGGTAGTAACGACGCGCGAGAGAACGATCGTGCCTGACCCGATTCCCGCAGACGCGACAGCGATCTTTCCTTGTGAGCTCGCAAAGTACGAGGAGAACGGCTACGGCAAGTGGCACTACGGTCCAGGCCTGCCTGCCGAGAAGCGCCTCGACCTGATGCCCGGTGGCTACAGCGCCACGCCGGCTGCCACCATCGCCAAGCTCGCGCGTTTCTTCGTCATCACCGACATCCACGTCACCGACAAGGAATCTCCGGCGCAGCTGCTCGTCTTCGGCTTTCGGGGCGGTAGCCCCGAGGTCTACT
>JBAXEO010000176.1:0-4071 GCA_037140395.1 Coriobacteriia bacterium | reverse complement strand
CACAGTACGCACGAACCACTGCCGAAGACAGCCGGTGTCCGGTACTTCCCGGGCCTAATGGAGCGCGATTGAGCGCAACGCCTGCCGAGGTGGTCGCAAGAGTGTCGCTTCATGCGGCACGCTGAGCTGAGAAATCTGCTCGCGACCCCCGCTGCTTCATCGGCGGGGGTCGCGTTTTGTTCTGGCATCGCCAGAAGCGCGACCCACGCATGCGAGCCGACACTATGGTCGGCTATCCCCGGGTCGCGCGTACGTGAAGAGAGGAGGGAAGTCTATGCCTACACTCGAGAAGGAACAGATTGTGGAAGCGATCAAGGATCGCTTTGCAAACTGCGATGCCGTCATCATGGCGGACTATCGTGGTCTCTCGGTCAAGGAGATGCAGCTGCTGCGCAATAAGCTGCGTGAAGCCGGCGCCGAGCTGACCGTCTACAAGAACTCGCTGACCGAGATCGCCATGCGCGAACTCGCCATGCCGAGCATGTCTGAGTATCTTGCTGGACCCACCGGTTTCGTCTTCATCAACGGTGACCCCGTTGCGCCCGCCAAGGCGATGACCATGTTTGCCAGAGAGCATCAAGCACTCGAGCTCAAGGGCGGGCTCGTCGAGAATCAAGTCGTCGATGCCAGCGGCATCAAAGCCATCGCGATGCTGCCCTCGCGCGAAGAGCTCATCGCCAAGCTCCTGGGTACCATGCTCAACCCGATCATCGGATTCGCCCGTGTCCTCAATGGACCGGTGGAAGCATTCGCGCGCACCGTATCTGCGGTCGCCGAGCAGAAGGCCGCCGCGTAGCGGAGGTAGTCACGTCATTACCGTGCGCTCGGGCGAGGCCCGCTGCGTGAGAAGAGAACAAGAAGGAGAATCGACATGTCTGCACTTACCAACGAGGAGATCCTCGAAGCCATCAAGGTCAAGCCGGCGCTCGAGCTTTCCGAGCTCGTCAAGATGATGGAGGAGACGTTTGGCGTTTCCGCCGCCGCCCCGGTTGCTGTTGCTGCCGCCGGTGGAGCCGCTGAGGCCGTCGCCGAAGAAGAGAAGACCAGCTTCGACGTCGTGCTCGAGGGCTACGGCGACAACAAGATCGCCGTCATCAAGGTCGTTCGCGAGCTCACCAGCCTTGGACTCAAGGAGGCCAAGGACGTGGTCGAGAGCGCTCCCAAGGCCGTGCTCGAGGGCGTCAACAAGGATAAGGCCGAAGAGGCCAAGGGCAAGCTCGAGGATGCCGGCGCTGCCGTCACCATCAAGTAGAGCCTGCTTCACTCCGTACGGATTCTCGCCTGAGCGTCTACAGAGCCGCCCAGGTTGCACGAAGGTCGGGACCTTCAACGGGTCCCGACCTTTCGTGCCCTTACAAAAGCTGCAGAAATGCGTTGACGTCCTAATGGGCGTTGGCTATCCTATTACTTTGCGACTAATGTCGGAAGCTTCCCATCTTCCTGAAGGAGGAATCGCCTGGTGCCCCGCGGACAAGGTTCCCCCGTCCTCAGCGCCGACCGGCGCGAACGCCGCAGCTTCGCGAAAATTCCCGAAGTTCTCGACGTTCCCAATCTGATTGCACTTCAGCGCGATAGCTTCAAATGGTTCCTGGATGACGGTCTGAGAGAGACCTTCCACGACATCTCGCCCATCGAAGACTTCACTGGCACCCTTGCGGTGGAATTTGGTGCGCACGAGTTTGGCGATCCCAAGTACTCCGTGGAGGAGTGCAAAGAGAAGGACATGTCCTTCCAAGCGCCGCTCTTCGTCGACGTCCGCTTCATCAACAAGGACACCGGCGAGATGAAGGAGCAGCAGGTGTTCATGGGCGACTTCCCGCTCATGACCGATCGCGGCACTTTCGTCATCAACGGCACCGAGCGCGTCGTTGTCTCGCAGCTCGTCCGCTCGCCGGGCGTGTACTACTCCGAGGACCTCGACAAGACCTCCGACAAGATCAACTACACAGCAAAAGTCATCCCCGCTCGTGGTGCGTGGCTCGAGCTTGAGACCGATCGCCGAGATATCGTTTCTGTGCGCGTCGATCGCAAGCGCAAGCAGCCCGCCACCGTGCTGCTCAAGGCCCTCGGCATCGCCGAGACGCGTGAAGAGATCCTCGAAATGTTCGGCAACTCCGAGGCGATTCAGCGTACGCTCGACCGCGACTTCACCGAGACGCGCGAAGAAGCGCTCATCGAGATATACAAGCGTCTCCGTCCGGGCGAGCCCCCCACTGTGGACTCCGCGCGCGCTCTGCTCGACGGTTTGTTCTTCAACCCGCAGCGCTACGACCTTGCCAAGGTTGGCCGTTACAAGGTCAACAAGAAGCTCGGTCTGAAGCTGCCGGACGCGCAGTCGACCTTGACGCCAGAGGACATCCAGGCCGCGATCTCTTACCTGGTGAAGCTTTGGGATGGCGCCGATGGCTATCACGTCGATGACATCGACCACTTCGGCAATCGCCGGATCCGGTCGGTTGGCGAACTGATTCAGAACCAGTTCAGGATCGGTCTTGCTCGCATGGAGCGCGTCGTGCGTGAGCGCATGAGCACTCAGGACGTCGACGAGATCACGCCGCAGTCACTCATCAACATTCGGCCGATCGTCGCCTCCATCAAGGAGTTCTTCGGCTCGAGCCAGCTCTCGCAGTTCATGGACCAGACCAACCCTGTCGCCGGACTGACGCACAAGCGTCGCCTGTCGGCCCTCGGCCCTGGCGGTCTGTCGCGTGAGCGCGCCGGCTTCGAAGTCCGAGACGTGCACCCGAGCCACTACGGTCGCATGTGCCCCATCGAGACGCCTGAAGGCCCCAACATCGGCCTGATCGGCTCGCTGGCGACCTTTGCTCGCATCAACCCCTACGGCTTCATCGAGACGCCGTACCGCAAGGTCGAAAAGGGCAAAGTCACCGATGACATTTCTTATCTCACGGCTGACGAAGAAGAGAAGCACGTCATCGCTCAGGCCAACGAGAGGTTTGATCCCAAGACAGGCAAGTTCGTAAACCCCAAGGTGCTGTGCCGAGTCATGGGTTCGAGCGGCGACTTCGGTGAGCCGGAAGAGAAGCTGCCTGTTGACGTCGACTACATGGACGTCAGCCCGCGCCAGATGGTGTCGGTAGCTACTGCGCTTATCCCGTTCCTTGAGCACGACGACGCCAACCGCGCTCTCATGGGCTCCAACATGCAGCGCCAGGCAGTTCCGCTTCTTCGCCCCAGCGCTCCGCTGGTTGGTACCGGCATGGAGCATCGTGCCGCCATCGACACCGGCGAGATCATCACGGCGAAGCGGTCCGGGCGAGTAGAGACTGTTGACGGCACCTCAATTCAGGTCCGTGCATCCGACGGCTCGCTCGATCAGTACCACCTGCCCAAGTTCATGCGCTCCAACCAAGGTACCTGCATCAGCCACAAGCCGATCGTTGCAGAAGGCGACCTCGTCGTGGGGCCATCCGGTGATCGAGCCGGTACGGTTCTGGCCGATGGACCCTCGACCGAGAACGGCGAACTGGCCCTGGGTCAAAACCTCCTCGTGGCGTTCATGCCGTGGGAAGGCTACAACTACGAAGACGCGATCATTCTGTCTGAGCGCATCGTCAAAGAGGACCTGCTGACCTCGATCCACATCGAGGAGTACGAGGTCGAGGCTCGCGATACCAAGCTCGGACCGGAAGAGATCACCCGCGAGATTCCCAATGTCGGCGAAGATGTGCTGGCCAATCTCGACGACGCCGGAATCATCCGCATCGGTGCCGAGGTCTTCCCCGGCGACGTTCTTGTCGGCAAGGTCACTCCCAAGGGCGAGACCGAGCTCACTGCCGAGGAGCGCCTCCTGCGCGCCATCTTCGGCGAGAAGGCCCGCGAGGTACGCGATACCAGCCTCAAGGTGCCGCACGGCGAGACCGGACGCGTCATTTCGGTCACAACGTTCTCTCGCGACAACGGCGACGATCTGTCACCTGGCGTCAACGAGCTCGTCCGCGTGTTCGTGGCTCAGAAGCGCAAGATTCAGGAAGGCGACAAGCTCGCCGGTCGTCACGGCAACAAGGGTGTCATCTCCAAGATCCTCCCGATCGAGGACATGCCCTTCCT
>JBAXEO010000175.1:0-4083 GCA_037140395.1 Coriobacteriia bacterium | reverse complement strand
GCGCTGTACTTGGTTTTTACCTTGAGCGGTCACGCTCCGTCAATTTTCTTCTTGCCGGACGCGCTTTTGTCGGCGCCGGCGGCGGTGCGTTTGCGCATCGATTCGCCTTCGAGATGGAGCTTGTGGGCGCTGTGCACGAGGCGGTCGAGGATGGCGTCGGCGAGGGTCGGATCGCCGAGGTAGTCGTGCCAGTGCTCGACCGGCAGTTGGCTGGTGATGAGCGTCGAGCGGGTGCCGACGCGGTCGTCCAGCAGTTCGAGCAAGTCGGTGCGCTCGCGCGCGCCCATGGGGGCGATGGCGAAGTCGTCGATCAGGAGGAGGTCGACTTTGGCGATGGCGGCGAGGCGTTTGCGGAAGCTGCCGTCGGCGTGACAGACGCTGAGTTCGTCGAACAGCCGCGGGGCACGCAGGTAGAGCGCGGACAGACCCTGTCGACACGCCTGCTGCGCCAGGGCACAAGCCAGGAACGTTTTGCCGCAGCCGGTGGCGCCGTGAAGCAGGAGATTCTGCGCCTGGCGAATCCAGTCGCAACTGGCGAGGCTGACCAGTTGGCTGCGATCAAGGCCGCGCCGGGCGCGATAGTCGATGTCCTCGACGCAGGCGCGTTGCTTGAGCTGCGCCAGTTGCAGCAAGCGCGCCAGGCGCCGATTGTCGCGGTGGACGACCTCGCGGTCGAGCAGCAGACCCAGCCGGTCTTCGAAGGCGAGGCTGGCGGCGGCACTCTGCGTGAGCTGCTCGGACAGGGCGGCCGCCATGCCGTAGAGCTTGAGGCGGTTCAATGTATCGAGGGTGGGTTGGATGAGCATGGGTCTACGTCTCCGGGTGAGGTGGAACGGAAGTACTCCGCCCCGCGCACGTTGCCGTGCGTGGGCGGGGTGGTGGTCGGCGGCGGCTCGGTCGCCGGGAACAGATCGGGATGGGCATCGAGCTTCGCGTCGAGGATCGACTTGATGCTCTTGCGGGTAGGCGAGCCGATGGCCAGCGCGCGGCGGCAGGCGGCCTCCAGGCGCGCGGCGGTGAACTGCTTGGCCAGATTGAGCAGGCCCAGACAGGCGCGGTAGCCCTGCTCGGGATGCGGGCGGTTCTCCAGTTGCCACTGGACCACGTTGCGGGTGGCGGGGCCGATGTCCACCGCCCAGCTCAACAGTCGTCCCGGCGTCCACTGCAGGTGCTTGCGGTGCGACTCGGGCATGTGCTCGGCCACCGTGGTGTGACGACCGCGGAGGCTGGAGCGCGCATGCGCGGCGACGCGCTGGCCCTTGAAGAAGCATTCGACCGTGGTGGCGGTGAACCGCGCTTCGATCTTCTGTCGCACCAGGCTATGGGGAACGCTGTAGTAGTGCCCGCCGACATCGACGTGGTAGTCGATGTTCACGATCGCCTTCTTCCATTCGGCGAACTCGTAGCGCGTTTCCGGCAGCGGCATCATCGCCGGCCGGTCGATGGTCTCGAACGCGCTGCGGCGACACCCGTCGAGCTTCTGGAACGGGCGGTTGTTCAAGACGAGCAGCAGGTCGCCGATGGCGGCGTTGAGCTCTTCCAGCGCGAAGAACTGGCGGTGCCGCAACCGGGCCAGAATCCAGCGCTGCACCAGGAGCACGCTCGCCTCCACCGCCGGCTTGTCCCGCGGATGAAACGGCCGCGCAGGCAGAATGGCGGTACCGTAATGCCGGGCCAGGTCCTCGTAGGTCGAGGTCGCTTCCGGCTCGTAGCGGCAGGCCCGCTTGATCGCGCTCTTCAAATTGTCCGGGACCAACAGAGCCACGACACAGTCCATGAATTCGAAGCAGCGAACGTGCGAGGCGATCCAGTCCGGCAGTTGCTGGCTCCAGGTCGCCTCGGCGTAGGTGTACGACGACGCGCCCAGCACCGCGACGAAGATCTCGGCACGGCGAATCTCGCCGCTGCCGGCGTTGATGATCGGCACCGTGTCGCCGGAGTAGTCGATGAACAGCTTGTCGCCGGCGCGATGGACCTGACGCATCGACCGCTTCAGGCTCTGGGCAAAACCGCGGTAGAGCAGGCAGAACTGGCTGTAGCGATACGCCTGGCCGGCGTGGGCTTCGGCGTACTCCTCCCACAGCAACTGCAAGGTGACTCCCTTGCGCTTGAGCTCCTGGTGCAGATGGGCGAAATCGGGCGCGGCATGGCGCTCCAGCGCCGGCGCCACCTGCGGGAACAGCAATGCCTCGAGCCGCGCCTCGTCCATGTCCGGCGGCAGCGGCCAGCCCAGCCCGGCGTTGCCGGCCCGCTGCACGTATTTCGTTACCGCCCCCTTCGAGATCCTGGTGGCAGCGGCAATGCGTTCGTGGCTAAGACCGGCCTCGAACTTGAGACGTAGGACATCGATAATCTTGCGCATGGCTCTCCGACTGGCAGGCATCCCACTTCTCCAAGAAATCGGAGAGGGTAGCCCGCGGCAATGGAAATCCAGCGCCGACCCGGGTGTTCGTACCGCTCGCTTGCAACCACCGATTCCGGACCGTGACCGCCAATTCCGCTCGCGCGCCGGAATCGGTCACGATCGATCGGAATCACCGGTCACGTTGCTCCGGAATCACCGGTCACGTTCAATCGGAAAGCGCGGTCACGTTGCTCCGGAATCGTCGGTCACGTTCGATCGGAATCACCGGTCACGTTGGTCCGGAATACGCAATCGAGGACAAGCGCCTATGGGTGGTCGAATCGGAGTTCGCCAACGTGCTGCATCAGGGACGGCGCCTCGGCAACACGCTGTCGGCGGCCCTGCGCGACTGTTGGGATGGCGCCGATCTCAAGCCCGCCACCAAGTCGAACCGCCTCTATGCCAGTCAGCCGCACGTGTGCCTGAGCGGCGCAATCTCGCCCAGCGAACTGACGGGTCTGATGCGCACGCGCGAGCTCACCAACGGCTTCGCGAATCGCTTCCTGATGATCTGGGCCGAGCGGTCGAGAATGCCACCGTTCCCGCGAGAAACGCCGCAGACCGTGGTGGATCGATTGGCACGGCGGACGCGGGAGGTGCTCGCCTTCGTCCGCGCTGACCACCATATCGAGCGCGAGCACCTGCGGATGGAGCTGGCACCGCAGGGGCAGTGGCGCTACGCGCAGCTCTACCGGGGCGAGCTGAACGATAACTTCGGCGACGGTGTCGTCGGCGCGCTACTAGAGCGCCGCGCCCCGATGCTGTTGCGGCTGGCGATGCTCATGGCGTTGAGCGATCTGCAATCCCGGATCGACGCCTCGCACATCGACGCGGCGATGGCATGGATTCGTTACGCCACCGCATCGGTCCGGTTCGTCTTCGTCAGCGCGTGCGAGGACGCGAAGCTGGCGCGGGTGTTGGAACGGTCAAACCGTGTGCTGGCCTTTCTGCGCGAGCGCGGTCAGGCCACGCGCAGCCAGATCAGCGCCGAATGCTTCCGGGGCAAGGTGCCCAAGGCACAGATCGACGCCAGCCTGGATCACCTGCTGGCCAGCACGCCGCCAAAGATCACTGTGCAGTGGGCCGAGCGCAGCGACGGTGCGCCGGGCGCGCCGCTCCGTGTGTACCGGCTGGCGGCGATATAGCGGCGGGCGCGGAGATTTTTTCGCTGGTTTCGCCACGGCAGGTCGGCCGCAAGTGCTTGTGACGGCACTAAATTCGCTGATTTCGCCAATTTCGCCCAGCACCTATGCACAAGCAGTGGCCGTCGCCCCGGCATCACGCCGGGCGAATCGCGGCATCCAGAGCTTCCAGCAAGTCACCGGTTAGGCGGTAAATGCCCGGACGCTTGCTTTCGCGCGGGCCAGCGACGTTCAGTGTCTTGATGGTGTGTTCGTGCAGCCACGCAATGACGGTCGCCGTTATTTCCGCTGACACGCCAAAATCGAGCTGCACGACGAGATACGGCTTGCCGATCTTCTGGGCGAACGCTTGGGTCGCCAGCGACCCGCCATCCAATTCGCCCAGATTGACGATCAAGGTGCCGTCGCTGTCCTCCACGTTGCGGCGAGTGCGCCGGCGGTAACCGCCGCCGACCAGTTCAGTAAGTTGGTATTTCCGCGGAATGGGGCCATCCTCGGCCTCACGCCCTTTCGGGGCCCAACCGCCGTGCGTGTAAC
>JBAXEO010000174.1:0-4100 GCA_037140395.1 Coriobacteriia bacterium | reverse complement strand
TGCTCAAAGATGCCGAGGCGCTCACCGGTCCGGTCCTCGCCGAGGAAGACGACCCACGCATCACGCGCGTGGGACGATTCCTGCGCAAGTCGCGAATCGACGAACTGCCGCAGGTCTTCAACATTTTGGCGGGAGACATGAGCTTTGTCGGCCCACGTCCCGAGCGCCCGTTCTTCGTCGAGCAGTTCGTCGCCCAGATACCCGGGTATCGCGAGCGTTTCAGCATCAAACCGGGAGTTACCGGCCTCGCACAGGTCAGCGGAGGTTATGCTACGACGCCGGAGCGCAAGCTCAAGTACGATCTCATCTACATGTATCATCAGAACCTGGCTATGGACATCCAGATTATCGCCGAGACACTGCGCGTGGTGCTGACTGGGCGCGGAGCAAGATAAGGAGCACGACAACATGGCGAAAGCCGCTTCCAAGACACCGTCGCGCAAGATCAACCCGAAGGCATCCTCGGCTGCCCCCAAGAAGGTGGCGGCCGAACCGCGCGACGACATGAGCCTCGCGCGCACGATTGCGTGGTGGTCGCTGTTGGCGATGGTCTTTGCGGTGCCCGTGGTCATGAGCAACATGACGTGGCTTGCGCGCCTTGGCTTTGCGTCCACACTGCCGCTTACCTATGACCAGTTTGACATCCTCAAGGTGTTCTTTCAGCGAGTCCTGACGCTTGTTGCGCTCGGTGCGTGGTCATGGGACATCCTCACCAAGGGTGGCAAGATCCGTCGCACGCCCGTCGATTGGCTGATTCTGGCGTTCCTCGTCTGGGTGACCATCACCACCATCACGTCGATTCATCCTGCGACCGCATTCTTTGGGAAATACCGCCGCTTTGAAGGCCTCCTCTCGTTCATCAACTACGCCGTGATCTACTTTCTGGTCCTGCAGTTCGCCGATCGCCCCTCGCGCGTCAAAGCGCTTGCTCAGTCGCTTTTCTGGTCCAGCATTGTTGTTGCCGGCTACGGGATCCTGCAGCGAGTCGGGATGGATCCTATCCAGTGGGGACAGCTGCCGTTTGAGACCTTCAGACCCTTCTCAACATACGGCAACCCGGATCTCCTGGGTGGCTATCTGATGTTCTCGCTACCGGTGGCGCTCGGGTTAGCACTCGCCGAAGAAAAGCTCTGGATGCGGTTGGTGTACTGGGTCGGGTTTGGCATGAACGTCTTCGTGTGCATCGTGGCGTTCACCCGTGGAGCCTGGCTCGGTGGCATGTTCGGCGTTGCGGTGATGATTGTGATTGCTTGGCGGCACTCGGCCAAGATGACGTGGATCGACTGGTTGCCTGTGGGCGTGACCAGCCTGTTTGGCATCTCGGCGATTATCCGGAGTTTGTCAAACCCCAACGAAATCATGAATTTCAGCAAGCGGTTTGCATCGATCTGGGAGTTCGATTCCGGGAGTGGACAGACCCGGACACAGATATGGCAGGCAGCGCTCGCGGCTATCAAAGCGCGGCCGGTCTTTGGCTTCGGCGCCGACACCTTCCGTCTCGTCTTTCCCACGTATAAGCCTGTTGAATACGTTGGAGCCGCCGGCTATTTGTCAGTGGCTGACAACGTCCACAACTATCCGTTGCAGCTCGCGACCGGTATTGGTATTCCGGGCGTACTGATGATGTACGGCGTGTTTGCGTGGGCGGCAGTCCGTTCGTTTGGCACGGTGTTCGGCAAGACGGATGACACAAAGCGCATCCTGGTGGGTGCATTCTGGGCTGCCTGCGCGGGCTATATCCTGCAGCTCATGACCGGTCTCTCGGTCACCGGTAACACCTTCTTGTTGTGGACCGCCGTCGCGGTTGTGCTTGCACCCACCGCGTCCGTCGTCGAGGTAAAGATGCCGAGCTGGGGCACGATTGTCGCTGCTGTCGCGCTTGTGCTTATCGCGGTCGGCATCAGCTACCAGTTCGTCATTCTCGCCGCCGACAAGGCCTATCTCGTCGCCCGCATCGGTACGACCGGGCCTGCTCGAACGGCTGCAGCGCGTAAGGCAGTGAGGCTTAACCCCTTCAATGACATGTACCGTGCCGAGGTGGGGCTCGCCCTCACCGATGAGGTATTCGATAGCTACAGCGCGGCTCAAGCGGCTGGGAGTTCGGGCCAGGACACCCGCCAGCCGATGGCGGCCATGCAGCAGAAGTTTCAGGAGGCTGAGGCCGCGCTGCTTGAGACAATCGCCTTCGTGCCAGCCGAGTACGACAATTATGTCTTCCTCTCCAACCTCTACAACGTTGCCGGGCAGATGATTAACCCTTCGTACTACGACAAGGCCGTCGCTATCGCTGACAAGGGGAAAGCGGTCGAGCAATTTGGGCCTGCTATCCGCGTTCAGCGCGCCCGGGCGCTTGTCTCGTTGGGCCGGCTGGAGGAAGCGCGCGAGGACATGGAATTCGCAGTGAAGATGGACCCGGTCTTTCCCGAGGCGACGCTGCTCCTTGCGAGCATCTACGAGAACCTAGGCCGTCCAGATGCTGCGCTTGCGCTCCTGACGAACTACAAGACCACGGTCAACGGGGGAGTGACCACCATTAACGACGCCCTCAAAGCACTCGAGGCCAGCGCCTCCCCAGCTGCAACCCCCACCGCCCCCTAATCGCCCTTATGACCACCCTCGACGATCCCACCAAGCGCCCCAACCCGCGAGCCACCACCGATGCCGCCTCCGAGCCCGCCGGCGACCTCGTCCCGCGCTGGCTCGCCGCACTCGTACTCGCGCTCATCCTCGCGGTGGTCCTAGTCGGCGGCTTCGTCCTCCGGGGCTTCTTCACCCGCGGCAAGGCTCCCTCCACGACACAGCAGGTGGAGACCCAGAACTGGACTGAGCGCGTTGCGACCAATCCCAGCGACACCAAAGCTCGTCTGGGCCTCGGCTACGCCTATCAGTCCGAGGGGCTCTTCGACAAAGCCCTGGAGCAGTACGATTCTGTGCTCAAGTCCGAGCCCACCAACGTGGCGGCGCTCTACAACCAGGGAAATGTCTACTTTAAGCTCGGCCTGGACGACAAGGCGGTGAAGTCGATGTGGAAGGTCCTCGACATCGATTCAACGCACATGCTGGCGGCCAAGACACTCGGTGAGTACTACGCAGGCAAAGGCCAGTACAAGTCGCTCATTGCGACCGTCAAACCCGCAGCTGATGCGCATCCCGAGCTCGCGGACCTGCAGTGTTTGCTCGGCAAGGCCTATGAGAAGCTTGGCAATCCCGCCGCCGCAGCCCGTTGTTACCAGCTTGCGGTCAAGTACGCACCCGAGATGTCAGCTGCACAACAGGGTCTTAAGCGGACCGCAGCGAGCAACTGAGAACGGTTAATTCTCCCCAAGAGTGCGCCTAAGGTTTGTTCAGCAGCGCCCGCTTGCGTGGTAGACTCGGACAGGTGAAGCGCGCGCCGCGCACCGTGCAAGACCACCATCTGCCAGTGTGGCGCCAGGGAGGATTGTTGCCCGATCCTGAAGTCGTCGGGGGAGACGACGTCGATACACGCTCAGATCCCGACTCGGTTGGTGCCGAAGATGAGCGCAAGAGGCCGTGGTACGGCCTTCTAGTCGTCATCCTGCTCCTCTTGCTCTTGCTGTGCTGCGGCGTCACGGCCGCTGACCTCGTCATCACACGTGGCTCCGAGCAGGCGCGATTCATGGCCCGCAACCTCACCTGTCTGCAGTGCCACACGGAGTTGATTCCAGACTTCTCGCGCTCGACCGTGCACCAACCGTTCGCCTTTAAGGAATGCACGGTCTGCCACACGCCGCACGGCAAGCAGGTTACCTCCATCGTCAGCCAGAGCCCCAGCAGAACCGTTCAGCGTTTCCGAACGCTTCTCCAGTGGCTGCCTCTGAGGCTGTGGCTCACGGGTTGGGAGCGGATCTCTGGCCGATCGAGCTCTGCGACGGTCGTCACCACCGACGCCGGCAAGATCATCTCCAAGACCACCAAGGATGCCCAGGGTGAGGCGTCACATCTCACTGTACCTGCGGACAAGCTGTGTTGGACCTGCCACGGCAGCATGGGCGCCCTGCTCGGCGATCAGTACCAGCATCGACCATTCACATCAGGACAGTGTCTTAGCTGTCACAACCCGCACGCGTCGGACTACAGCG
>JBAXEO010000173.1:0-4103 GCA_037140395.1 Coriobacteriia bacterium | reverse complement strand
TCTCGCGCTACGCGGGTGTGGCGGAATGGCAGACGCGCATGGTTCAGGTCCATGTGGGGGCAACCCCGTGAAGGTTCAACTCCTTTCACCCGCACCAACGCACTCAATGGCGGCTTCGTCCCGATCAGGGGCGGGGCCGTTCTTTTGCTCCGCTGCCCCTCAAGAATCGACCGTTCGCGGGAGAAGCTCGCTGCAACGCCCTATTGGGCTAGAGTGACCCCAAAGGGCAACGCGCGTCGACGCGTCTCGAGGTGATAGCCGTGTGGACACCGAATCGGATCTGGTTGGCGCTCGTGCTGGTGGGGATTTTCGGAGTCGGGTTTCTAGCCGGCTGCAGCGGATCGGGCGAGGCTGCCAAGCCGGCCGTATCGGCCGCTGGAGAGACGACCGCTACCGCTCCTGCAGCTCCAGCTCCCAAAACTACGACATCGCAGGAACTCGACTATGCCGCGCTGCTTACCCCCGTAGACGTGGAGGGCGTTTCGGGTTTGAGCGGCCTGAAGACGGTGCCCCACGATCCGAAAACCGGCGCCGGTGGCAAGGTCAACATCGCCGAGGCTGACGGTCAACTGGTCGCGACGCTGCTCGTGCATGGCCCCGAGTATTACAAGATATGGAAGGGCGATGGGCGAACGTTCCTGCGCGTCTACACGCCCGCCGTTGGTGACGAATCATTCATCGGTCCGGTGAAGTCGGTATCGAGCCAGCCCTACATCTTCGGATTCAAGAAAGGCTCGCGCGCGGTTGTCATCGACACGTACTTCCGGAACAAGGGCGCAACAACAATCTTGTCGGTGAGCCAGTTGGCCAAACTCGCCGAGATTGTAGCCTCGCGGCTCTGAGCGCGTGATGCCGCAATGAGATCAGTTTTGCGGCTGCGTCCCGACCTTCACGAACGTCCCATTTCGGTACTCCTCGAAGGCCTGCTCGAGTTCTCCGTGCGTGTTCATGACTATCGGGCCGCCCCAAGCGATCGGTTCGCCGAGCGGCTTGCCACTGACGAGCAGGAACCGTGCACTATCCTTGCCAGCGTGGATCGACACGCCGTCACCATCGCCGAAGAGGACGACGGTGCCCTGCTCGGCGCAGACGGTCTCGGAGCCCTCGGGCCCAAAGCACGCGGAGCCCTCGAATAGGTACGCGAATACGGTGTGACCCGGTGCGGTCGGGTGCGTCCAGGTTCGCCCAGGCAGCACGGTAACATCGAGGTACTCCGGGCCAGCGATGATGTCGCGCACGGGTCCGCTGATGCCGTCCACCTCGCCGCAGATCACGCGGACGCTGAAGTCCGGGTTTACCGCCGAGGGAATCTCGTCGGAGGGAATGCCCACGTAGCGTGGGTCGATCATCTTGTGACTTGCAGGCAGGTTCGCCCACAGCTGGAACCCACCCATCCTGCCAGCCGAGTCGCCCATCGGCATTTCCTGGTGTACGACTCCACTTCCCGCAGTCATCCACTGCACGTCGCCGGCTCCGATGCTGCCCTTGTTGCCGAGCGAATCACTGTGCTCGACTTCGCCGTCGATCACATAGGTGATGGTCTCGATGCCTCGGTGGGGATGCCACGGGAAGCCGGCTTGGTAGTGTTCCGGGTCGTCCGAGCGGAAGTCGTCGAGCATGAGAAACGGGTCGAAGAGGTTCTCGCGCCCGAAACCAAAAGCGCGACGCAACTGAACTCCGGCTCCCTCGAGTGTCGGCTGTGATGCGAAGACTGCTTTGACCGTGCGCGTGTTTGCCACGGGGGATCTCCTCTCGGCGGGTAAGAGAAGATCAAGCGATAGTCGTGCCAGAATCACGACAGGAACAGTAAGGATTGACGAGCGGCAAAGTGCGTGAGAGGGCGATTCTCAAAGGAGAAGCGCTGCATCTGGGTTAGCGTCACGAAGGGAGCTCGCCTTGGGACGAGGCAAGAAGACCGCGCTCATCGTCTTCGGCGTCGTCATCGCCTTGGCGGCGATTGCGGGGGTCTACTACTTCTTGCCGACGGCGCCCAAGACCATCGAGGGAGTCTGGGTCAGCGAGGACGGAATGGTGGTCTTCGACTACAAAGCGGGACTCGCGCGGTCATACATGGCTGCCCAATACGCTGCGAATACGCTCCCCTTCCAGACCTTCAGCTACATCGTCACCGACAACATGATGCGAGTGTTTGGTGGCAAGGAAGCGAATGGAGAAGACGTCTCCCTACCTCCCTACACCGCCGAAATGAGGTTCTCCTTCGGCAATCGTGTTGTCACTATGTTCGACAGCGATGTGCGAATGAACTCCTTCTACCGCTGGGGAAGTCCAGAGGCCAGGCTCCTGCTCCTGACAAACAACTGGTACAAGTAGCTCACGACCCCAGAGGCAGGGCCGCGGTTCGGGTCCGCGGCGACCTTGCCCGCTTGCCCGCTTCGCGTTGGAGAATTCACATTCAGGCTGCACGGTCTCTTCACACATGCCCGTCACAGTGGCTGAAAGCAAAGCCGAAGAGGCTTGCGCACTCGTAACTGCGGACGTGTAAGGGAGGCCCCGATGTCGGCACGCGCACGGCTTGGCATCGACGCAGTCCTCGTGGCAGCGTTCCTGGCTTCGTACAACATGACAGCGACGGGTCTGACCTTGCACGAGTGGATCGCCGTCGGGCTCGCACTTCTCGGTCTCTTCCACTTGGCCCTGAACTGGGATTGGGTCGTTCACACCGCCGAATCATTCCTGGCTCGTCTGCTCCGGATGTCGGCCGTCAATCTTGTAGTCGATATTGCCCTCTTCGCTACCACCGTCATGGTGAGTCTGAGCGGGATAGTGATCTCGCGTGTGGTCGGCCCGCTGGTCGGTTTGACTCCGAGCACCGCGCCGCTGTGGTATCGCCTGCATTCTCTCTCTGCCGTCGCAGTGGTGGCGCTGTTCGTCGTTCACGGAGTCTTGCACTGGAAATGGATTCTAAATGTCTCAACCCGCTGGTTATCCGATGCGAGGGCAGGATCAAATGAAGAGGATGCCAAGAAGAATCGTTTCCGCCCTGGTCGCCACCGCAATCACCGCGCTCGTCATGTGGGTCGCCGTGACCGCCGCAATCGCAATCACGCCCAGCGATGGGGCCAAGACGGCGTCGAGCAAGACGGGTACGACTTCCAGTGAGCGGGTGTGTCCTCGGACGGGATGCGCCGCGACGAGCTGTCATGGCGAGCTGGGCGAGCCTCCTCCATCCAGTGGAGGGCAGGTAGCGCAGCAGCCGAGCAGCCCACAGCAGCCTACTTCGCCGCTGCAGGCGACGCAGCCGAATGCGATACGCGTCGAGGTGACGACGTGCCCGGCGAGCGGCTGCACGTCCACCTACTGCCATGGAGCGCACGGGCAGCCTCCCTCGGCGAGTGCGGCAGGCCGTAGCAGCACTCCAGCCAAGGCCCGCGTGACGGTGTCGGCGTTGCAGGAGAAGCTTGGCCTCACGCCCGACGGAGTTGCCGGCCCCGAGACACTGGCGGCGCTGAAGAGCTTCCAGGAGTCGCACGGGCTGGCTCCCGATGGAGTGGTCGGCCCGCAGACGCTGCGCCTCCTCGGCCTCTGACCTCCCCGGCTCGCATCTGAGCCGGACACCTCGGTGTTGCCTGCCAGAGTGGCCCTGCCGCGTGCATACTGGTACGCGCACGCACCTTCAGGCTCGTACTCCGAGGGAGATCAGTGGGAACAGCGCCAAGCCAACGCAACCTCCTGGTCGACGCGCTCAAGTTCTTCGCTATCGCGCTGGTGCCAGCGCAGCATCTCCTGAGCCTGCGTTCGGAGTTCATGCACCTGCCAGGAGCCTCGTGGCTTGTTGCGGCCATGCTCACGTTCGACATGCCGCTGTTCACATTCCTCTCCGGCTACGTGCTTCCCGGCCGAGAAGGGACGCATCCGCTGCGTTTCTTGCGAACCAAGGCGCTCGTACTGCTCGTGCCGTATCTCGCCTGGGTCGCGCTCGTGATGCCGCTGCGCCACCTTCCGCCCGCTGACTGGCTACCGCGGCTTGGCTCGGCTTTGCTCAACCCCCACCGTGGATTCCAGATGTGGTACCTCTGGGTGCTGTTTGCGCTGTTTGTGCTGTTCACCGTGGTACGGCTGGTTAGCAAGGCCGATGGCTGGAC
>JBAXEO010000172.1:0-4110 GCA_037140395.1 Coriobacteriia bacterium | reverse complement strand
GTGAGCTCGAGCTCCGCCGAGAGCCGCCGCGCCGCGCTCCATCCGCTCACGTGCGACGTGTCCTCAGACGGCCGGGTGGGAGCTGGTGCGAGGCAGAGTGTGTCGTCGCCGGCCACGCCCTCGCGCGCTAAAACCGCCTTGAGCTCGGGCAGCAGCGCGAGCAGCTCGTCGCGCGTGGGCGGTCGGCCCTCCTCGGTGATGCCGAGCCCGTCGAGCGCACCCACGCGCACGAGCGACTCGGCCGGAGCGATCTCGGCACGTGTACGCCGCAGAAAGTCGGCGAGATCGCGAAAGGGCCGCACCGCCCGCTCGCTTTCGATCTGTCCCAGAAGCCGCGCAGTCATCCGGTGCAAATCGCGAAATCCCACGCGGATAGCTCGGCCGTCAGCCTCAACCGTGTAGCGCGCGCTTGACTCGTTAACGTGCGGCGGCAGAATCGCGATGTCGTGTCGGCGCGCGTCGTTGACCACCAGCCGGGGTGTGTAGAAGCCCATCGGCTCGTGATTGAGGATGGCGGCGGCGAACTCGGCCGGGTAGTAGGTCTTGAGCCACGCCGTCGCGTAGCTCACCACGGCGAAGCACGCCGCGTGCGCCTTATTGAAGCCGTAGGCCGCAAACCCTTCGAGCTGCCGAAAGACCTCGGCGGCGACCTCGTGCTGCACACCGTTCTCGGCGGCGCGGCGCAAGAAGTGGCCGCGGATACGCTCCATCTCCTCTCGGCTTCGGCCCTTGGTCATCGCCCGGCGCAGAGAATCGGCCTCGGCCAGCCCAAAACCGGCGACGGCGCGCGCCACGAGCAGCACCTGCTCCTGGTAGACGATGACGCCGTAGGAGTCGGCAAGTACCTCGCGCATGCCCTCGTGCGGAACCTCGACCGGCTCGATGCCGTGTCGGCGGCGGATGAACGGCGTGATCATCTCGGCTTCCAGCGGGCCGGGCCGGAAGAGCGAAATCTGCGCGATGATGTCCTCGAATGTGGACGACTTCAGTCGCGTGGAGAGGTTGCGCTGGCCCGAGCTCTCCAGCTGGAACATCCCCACCGTGTCCGCTTTGGCGATCATCTCGTAGACGTGCGGGTCGTCCTTGGGCAGATCGAACGGCTCCGGAACCGCCGCTTCGCCCACCCGCTCCCGCGCCATCTCCACCGCATCGCTAATTGCCGAGTGGGTCCGCAGCCCCAGAATGTCCATCTTGACCAGGCCGAGCGCCTCGATGTCGTCCTTGTCGTACTGCGAGACAACCGTTCCCTTGGCCGCCCACTGCAGCGGCGTCCAGCTCGCAATAGGATCGCTGGTGATGATGAATCCGCCGAGATGGGTGCCCAGATGCATGGGGCAGTGGTCGAGCTGCTCGGCGAGGTCCAATAGCATCCCCCACGTGTGCTCGTCGCGTAGCGGGTGGTGCGCGCACTCCGGATACTCGCGCAGCACCTCGCGGATCTTGCGCGCGCTCACCCACGGCAGGTGGCGCGAAAGCCGATTGACCTCGGCGATCGGCAGCCCAAACGACCGCGCCACGACGCGCACGGCACTCCGCGCGGTCATCGTATTGACGGTGGCGACCATCGCGACGTGCCTTTCGCCGAACCGCTTGTAGATGAAGTCGATGATCTCGTCGCGGCGGGCCGAGTCAAAGTCCACATCGATATCGGGCATCTGTCGGCGCTCGGGGTTGAGGAACCGCTCAAAGAGCAAGTCGTGCGCGATCGGATCGGCATCGGTGATGCCGAGCGCGTAACTCACAATGCTGTCGCCGGCACTCCCGCGCCCCGAACACCGAATGCCAACCGACTTGGCGTGGTCGACGATCTCCTTCACCACCAGGAAGTATTCCGAGAACCCCATGGAGTCGATGAGCGAGAGCTCGTGCTGGAGTCGCGAGATCGCAGCCGGGGTCATCGGCGTGTAGCGGTGCTCCAGGCCGCGCCACGCCACCTTCGCGAGCACCGAATAGGGCGTCTCGGCACGCGGAATGTCAGCGCTCGGAAAGTGGAACTCGCCCAGCGGCAGCTCGAGCTGGCACTTGGCCGCGATCTCCAGGGTAGCGTCGCACGCGCGCGGCAGCCCCGCGAACAGTGAGCGCATCTCGGCGGCGGGTTTGAGCCACAACTCGGCGTTGGGGCGGTCGTAGGGTCCCGGCAACCCGGTGCGCGCACCCGCCGAGGAGAGCACGTCGTGAAGCCGATGGTCGGCGGCGCGCAGGTAGTGCACGTTGTTGGTGGCCACGACCGGCAGACCGAGCTCGTCGGCAAGCGTCGTCAGTCCGCCGACAAGCCGCGGACCATCCGACGTCAGCGGGTGCATGAGCTCGACGTAGAAGTCGCCAGAAGCAAAGCACGCCGAGAGCCGTCGGAGCGCCTCCCGAGCGCGACCTGGTGCGCGGGCGAGCACCCCACTCGCCGCCTCACCGTTCAAGCATCCGGACAGCCCGATGAGCCCCTCGGCATGAGCCGCCAGGTCGTGCAGGCTCACAATGCTCGGCTCAGTCGCGCCGCGCAGGTGGGTCCTGGAGAGTAGCCGGCACAGGTTTCGGTAGCCCGCGAAGTCCCGACAGAGCAGCGTGAGGTGGTGTCCGGCAGCCGACGCGCGCCCGAATCCCGCGCTCGCCGGAAGCAGCAGACGTCTCTCGGGAGGCAGATCAGCCTCGCTTCCCAGAATGCCCGCCGTCTCCACGACGATCTCGCACCCAATGATCGGCCTGATCCCCGCCGCCTGGCACGCCTTGTAAAACCGAATCGCCCCCGAGAGCCCCTGATGGTCAGTCAGCGCAAGTGCGGGCATCTCAAGTTCGGCTGCACGAGTGACGAGTGCCGGCAACGGCGCCGCGCCGTCCATGAAGCTGAACTGCGAGTGAACGTGAAGGTGAACGAATCCGCCAGACATCTCGAAGACCGGCCCTAGTCCTGTATGCCGACAAGAAGCCAGCTCGCACTTGTGCGGTCGTAAGCGAGGTCGTAGACGCCGCCACGCGCCAAGACGCGCCAGAACCGCCGAGAGACCCGTTTACGCGGGTCCCACCAAGCGCGTTCGGTAGCCCAGACCTGCACAATCGCGTCGATGCGATACACGCGGCCTTCTCGAGTGAATGCCGTCGGGTAGCGGCGCTCGGAATCCCATGCGACTTCTACGAACTCCTCGGCACGCTTGGCGGCGCCCGAACCATCCTTGCGGACCAGATCAGATGCCCGGACGATCCAGGGGCTTGCGAGCAGCTCGACAATCACGGGCATCTGGCTGCGCTTGCCGCCAAAGAGCTCGAGCGGCTGACCGGCATTGCTCGCAGAAAACCGCTTGATGTCGGAGTTTCGACCCACGGTATGCAGCGGCTCCCCGGTCGTCTCGGTACATACTGCCGAGAACCTCCGGCGCCCTGAAGTATACGAACATGTGTTCGATACTGCAAGCGGCCGAGCTAGATGAGGGCGACCGTCACCAACGCAGCGACCTCACGTGCGATCGCGGTTCGGAGACCCTGGACTTCGATAGTGAGAGGACCGGCAAACGGAGCCGCCTCGACGACGGTGACTCGTGCCCCTGGTCGCAACCCAAGCACCCCCAAGTACCCCAACATATGCTCGCTACCCGCCGAGACTCGCAACACCGAGACCGTTGCGCCCAGCGCGACCTCAGACAGCCTTTCACCGGACTCGCCAACCGAGACGGAACCATCCGCCGCCGGGATGGGCTGTCCGTGAGGGCACAACGACGGATTGCCCAAAAACACCTCAAGCGCGTCGACGACACGCGGCGAGAGCGCATGCTCAAGAAGGCACGCCTCCTCGTGAGCGTCGTCCCACTCCAGGCCCAGAGAGTCGACGAGAAACGACTCCGCGACCCTGTGCCGCCGCAGGATGTCGAGAGCCCGCTCGCGACCCACAGGTGTCAGCACGACGCTCGTGCCTTCTCGGACGATGAAGCCCTGGGATTCCAGACGACGAAGCGTAGCGGTCACGGTGGGACCGGAGACTCCGATCGACTCGGCGATCTGCGTCGGTCGGACCGCCGGCCCCGCGTCGGAAAGCCGGTAGATGGACTCTAGGTATTCCTCGAGCGTTGCGGTAGGCATGGGGCCCTCTCGGGGGTTGCACGCGGCACTTCGTAGAGGCTAAGT
>JBAXEO010000171.1:0-4140 GCA_037140395.1 Coriobacteriia bacterium | reverse complement strand
TCGGCGAAAAGGCCGATCCGCTGACCATGTACCTCGCCGACATCTATACGATTCCCGTGAATCTGGCCGGTAACTGCGCGATCAACGTCCCGTGCGGCTTCTCGGCCGACAACGGCGTGGGACGTCTCCCTATCGGCCTACAAATCATCGGGGATTACTTCGCTGAGGCCACGGTCTTCAAGGCCGCCGCCGCTCTCGAGCGTGATCTGGCTCTCGATCTGCGAAGCCCGCTCGTTATCGGCTAGCCGCCCGAGGCCTGGGCTTGCGATACCCGTCCACCAGACGCTCGACGAAGAGGAGTCCTCACATGGCAACAAAGGCTGATTTCTCGGAAGCTCAGTGGCAGACGCTCGTGTTCTCAGTACAGGGCGCGATGGCGTTTGTCGCCTTCTCCAACGGGGCGCACTTCTGGGAGTCGATGAAGGAAGCCACGGAGACCGCCAAGTTCATCACCCAGCAGGCCAAGTCCAGCACGAGCACACTCGTGCGTGACCTGGCCATGGGTGACGGACTGAAGCGCGACAAGAAACTCACAGCAGATTCCGCGGCTCTTGAGACTGAGGTCGTCGGAGTTCTCGCCGAGGCATCCAAGATCGTGGCCGACACGGCTCCCGAGGAGCTTGCGGCATACAAGGCGTTCATCTTGGGTGTGGCCGACGCTGCCGCCGAGGCCTCAGGGGCCGTTGACTCCTCAGAGCAGGCTGCTATCGACAAGATTAAGGCTGCGCTCGTCTAGAAATAACCGAGGCAAAACTCAACCAAGGGGCTGTCGCGATTGCGGCGGCCCTTTTGCATTTCAATTGGGTATGTAGCGTTTGTGGCAGCATCCGTGAGGCACGAGGCCCCGCAATGTGACTCGTTGGAGGCACATGACGACCCAGCCACGGCAGTCACGGAGTTCTCTGACCGGAAAGGAGTGCTTCATGAACAGACCAACAGGGGTCACGATCTTGGGTTGGGTTGCCGTCGTCTTTGGGGCAATCGGACTGGTTATGGCGGTGATGGGAGTCTTTGCGGCGATTGCGCTGATGGCATTGGGCGCTGGCGCTGCTGGTGTCGGCGCCGTCGCCGGGGGCGCCTCGTTGGCTGGCGGCGCTTTTCTGGTGCTCGCCCTGTCCATATGGACCGCCGCCCTCTGCGCGGTCGAAATCGCATTCGGTGCAGGTGCGCTGCAGCTTAAGCCGTGGGCGTGGACGCTCGGCATGATCTGGACATGGGTGTCGGTCGCAACCAACATCCTTAGCGTCTTCGCAAACCGCGGCAGCGGTCTCATCGGAGCCATTATCGGCATCTTGGTGGCTATTGCGATTCTGTACTACCTGTACACCGAAGAAGTCAGGGCCGCTTTTGGAAAGAGCGACCAGGTCGCGCCCAGTTTCATGGCTCCGGTGTTTGAGCAGATCGACAAGCTGGTCGCCAGCAACAAGGGCGGCGCACAGCCCTCGGCACAGTCCCCAACACAGCATCCTGGGCCGCCGACTCAGTAGCGAGTCATCCAGCCAGTCCACACAACCAGAAGGGCGGCCCAGCCGGGTCGCCCTTCTTCTCTTAGCATTCAGGCGGCGATTCTCACTTGCCGCGATACCTGGTCGCAAGAATCGAGATGAAGAACCACGAACCCACTCCCAGAGCGGCGGCCCACGCGAAGCGCGCGACCCAAACAAATGATGTGGGAAGTGGTGTCCGAGCAAGCAGCATGGACAGTCCCACCACGAAGGCCGCGACCACCATCGCGAATGCGAGTCGGTTGGTCGCCTCTTCGAAGCGCTTCATAATCGGCTCAAACCCGGTGGGGTGCACGGCGACTCGGAACTCCCCTTGCCCGGCACGGCGAAGCAGCCTGGTCAGCGACTCAGGCAGTTCCCTGCCGATAAGCGCGATGCGCCGGAGCGACTGCGCGAATGAGCGAGACATCGCCTGTGGCGAGAGGCGAGCAGCCGTGATTTTGCGAGCGACCGGCGCCGTTACCGCCACAAAGTCGAACTTCGGGTCCAGCAGTCGCCCGAGGCCCTCGAGTACTACGAGTGTGGTGAGTAGCATCGCGAGCTCCGAGGAAAGCACGAGGTTGTGGTTTCTCACCAAGCCGAGTACCTCGTTGATCAGGTCGCCCATCTGAATCTCTTGCAGCGATTTGTTGTAGTACTTGGTGATCAGCCGAGAAACCTCGCGCTCCAGTTCGGCAACGTCGATGTCACCGGGGTTACCCGCGGCGTTGATGAGCGTGTCGACCGCTAGCGCGCTGTCGTCATCGATGATGGCCATGAACAGGTCGGCTAGCTGGTCTCGGCCAACCTTGGAGATCGTGCCGCAGCGGCCGAAGTCCGTGAACCCAACGCGCCCGTCGGCAAGTGCAAAGAGATTGCCGGGATGCGGATCTGCATGATAGAAGCCGTGTTCAAAAATCTGTTCCAGATAGCAGTAGATGCCGCGTTGTGCGAGCTGCGGCCGGTTCATGCCGGCTTGGTCGAGCAGGTCGGGTCGATTGAACGGGATTCCAATAATCCGCTCGAGGGTCAGCACCCGAGTTGTCGTGTACTCCCAGTACACCTTTGGGAAGGCCACCGTCTCGTCGTCTTTGAACATGTGGGCGAGACGTTCTGCATTCTGGCCCTCACCCATGTAGTCGAGCTCACCGCGAACGGCTTCGGCGAACTCGCCTGCAATCTCGGTTACGTCGTAGCGTTCTCCCAGTTCTGAATGGGATGCGACGAAGCGTGCCTGGGTAACCAGGATGTCGAGGTCGGTGTCGACCAGCTCTGCGGCCTCGGGGCGCTGCACCTTCACGACCACCGGGCGAATGCAGAGTCGGGACGCAGGAGTCTCGATATCCACATCCAAGGTTCCGTCGACTTCGAGGTCGACTTCGTCGGCACCCTCGAGATCGATTTCCACGGTCTCGCATGCCAGCATCGCTCCATACACCTGGCCGAGCGATGCGGCCGCGAACGCCTTGGGTTCGAAGTCGGCGAAGAGCTCGTCGACCGGCGCGCCGAGTTCGCTCTCAATGAGCGCAATCGCGACGGAGTCCGAGAACGGCGCCACGTCATCTTGCAGTCGACGCAGCTCCTGGATTGTTTCATCGGGAATGAGGTCGGGCCTGGTGGACGCGACCTGGCCGAGCTTCACAAACGTCGGGCCAAGCCGTTCGAGCGTGTGGCGAAGCCTCACGCCAAAAGGTTCTGGGCTTCCCCGGTCCGGACGCAGCCGCCGGCTCGCCGGCTGGAAGTGACGCAGGCCGGTAACGTTGAGGATATTGTCCAGGCCCTCATCGGCGAGAACCCCCACTATCTGGCGATACCGGTCCAGGTGCTTGTACGGAGGCATGCGACTCCCGATGCATCAGAGGATGTTCAGCTCAAGAGCGGCGTGCCGGCGCCGCGACGATTTGCGGGAAGTACGCGATCGCTAGCCGGCGTCAGGCATGCCAGGGGAGTCGGCCGGCTTGTGCGCCGCGGTAAGCATTTCCTTGAGCTCGGCGATCTGGGCCTTGAGATCATCCATCTCGGCCTTTGTTGCCACGCCGGTCGTCTTCAAGACCTTGTCGGTCTCCGTGGCGACGGTCTTGCGAAGAGTCTTCTGCTGCTCGTCGGCAAGCTCGGTGAACTTGTCGGCGACCTTCTTGGCGTCGCTTTGAGAGAGCTTGCCCTTTTCAATCAGCTCGCCCGCGAAATCCTGCGTCTTTTCCTTGGTCATCTCAAGCACCCCGATGCCAAGCAGAAACGCCTTCTCCACAATGCTCGAGGGATCGAGCGGAGCGTCAGTCTTCGTGTCGTCAGACATAGTTCCTCCAAGTTCTTGGTATCACAACGGACTCTCAAAGAAAGGTATACCACTGACTGCGCGCATTTCTACCACCTTCACGGACTCTCTACGAGCGGTGCTCACTGCGCACGCGCGCGAAGCGCTCCTGAATCTCGGCGATGGACGGGAGTTGCGGCACGTTGATCTGTGGGCGCCACGACATGACACGCCTGACACCGAGCGCCATCACGACGGCCACAAGGCCGAACCCGCCGAGCAGTGCAGCGGCGATGATGAGCGCCGCCTTCGTGCCGATAAGCACGCGGGAGTCCTCGGCGATGTTGGCTTGGGGGGTAAGCAAGACGCCCACGAAGCCGTTTGTCACCGCCGACTCGCCGG
>JBAXEO010000170.1:0-4148 GCA_037140395.1 Coriobacteriia bacterium | reverse complement strand
CCACTTTCCAAAGGTCGACCTGGGCACCAGGCAGGATCGAGCCGGCTCCGGTGACGACGCCCAGGATGTTCGGAGTGTAGTCGGTCGCGTAGCGGCCCGATGTCGGCCAGGGACCGGGCGGGAGCGCGAAGCGCTCGAAGCCCCACGTGCCGCCGCCGTTGCCGGCAAAGTAGTAAACCTTGAAGCCTGTTGGACCGGTATTGGAGCCAAAGATGGTGGTTCCGTCGCCGCCCATGCTGGTGGGAGCCAGACCCATGAAGTAGGCGGCCTTGAGGTTCGGCAGCTTGTATGGGGTGCTCGATCCCGCGAACGCGTACGTTCCGATGGTCGTCACGCCAGTGCCGATTGTGACCTGGGTCAACCCGGTGCAGCCTCGGAACGCGTTGTTGTTGATGATGGTGACGCTGTTGGGGATGGTCACGCTTGTCAGCCCCGAACAGAGCTGGAACGCGCTGACCCCGATGCTCTGCACGGAAGTGCCGAGGGTCATGCTCGTCATCGAAGCACAACCTGCGAATGCGCTGGTCCCGATGAGGGTCACCTTGTTCGGAATGGAGATGCTCGATAGCGCTGTGCAGCCGTTGAAGGAATTGTTGCCTACGCTCGTGACGTCAGGGGGAATGACCAGACTTTCCAGACCCGAGCAGTTCTGGAAGAGGCTGTCGGAGATTGTGGGCACACCGTTCGGGATAGTGATGCTAGTGAGCCCTTGGCAGTTTATGAACGCGCTGCTTCCGATGCTGGTGACTCCACTGGGGATGTCGATGCTTGGCACCAACTGGTTATCTTGGAAAACCCGTTCACCGATGAGCTTCAAGCTGGAGGGCATGTGGGTAATGGTGTCCAACGAAATGCCCGTGCTCTGCACGTTGAGAAGGTCATTACCAAGTACCGTGACTGTGTAGGTGTTCCCAGGGGCGGCAGCATCAGTGACGGAATCAGGGATGGCAAGATCGGTGGCGGTTCCCGTGTATGCGAAGAGCTCCGCGTTCCCGCCGCCGATGTCGTTGAACTCCCAGTTCCCGTCGGTAGAAGTTAGCGCCATCGCGCTCTGAACCCCGAACGCAAACACCATCACCATCGCAAGAACGACTCCGAGCAGGAACACGCAACGTCGACTTCGCATCTCAAATCTCCTTTTCATTTCCCCCGCGATGACCGTCTGGACAGCGTTACGGCGTACAGAATCTCTCACGTCCTGAGTCAGTATCTCCCCATGTGCCGTTGATTTCAAATCGCTCGCGAGTGACAGAGTTCGACCAGCAGAGCGCCCTCTTGCACCCGAAGGGCGCAGTGGTAGTCACTGTCGCGTTAGCTGTACCGGGTCCATGTGGCGAGGCTTATGCGCTGGACTCCATGTAGACGTAGACGTTGATGCTGGTCACAGACCGGTTGCACCCTCGGTCACAGCGCCTGAGATGCGGCGTAGCCCGCGATGTCTGCATTGCCGTCTGGAGAGTACCTACCTTCAGGTCCGGGAAGTCGGCAGTGGACAGACTGGCCTTGTTGTCCCAGGGCTCAGTCGGGCATTCAGCGCTCGAATCGATGAAGGACGGACGGTAGGGACCGGGCAGACAATAGTGTGCTGGTCGGCCACTTGTACGCGTCGGCCACGTGCTTGATGAGAGCCACCGAGATGCCGGGCCCGCTGGTCCTCCCACCGGTCGCCGTGCCTGAGATCGCACGCAGTCCACCCAGCATTATGTCGATCTGCCAGAAGCTTGGCGCGTCATGCATCGGGTCTTCCTGTCGAAGTGTATCCGGGGGGAGGTCGTGAACGGGTCGACGACCGGGCCGGAGACCGGCCCAATGCGCTGACCCCACCAGTTGCCCGTGGCGTCCGCGCTCCGCTCGGCGCTGACGGCCGGGGTGCCCAAAGACAGTTCAGGTGACGCGTGTTGGCCGGTTTCGGAGATGCCGCGCCCTTCTAGACGTTCCGTGGTCACGCGCGCTAACGGTGGAGCCTTACCATCCCATGTCAAGTTGGCCAGCGCCTTGTTGTGGGAGCCCTCCCGGAGGCTATGCCGAAGTGGTCGACAGCGAAAGCGATTACTTGGGGCTACTGCATCTTGGGCGACGTGAGGAGGTGCGGAACCAGAAGTCCATTCTCCTCGGTGAGGGCAATCTCCCCGTCGTAGGTGCCGCCCGCCGTCAGTGCCTGAGCGGGGGGAAAATCACGGACATCCACTATCACGTTTCGGTCCTTGAAGTCGAACGGCTTGGCAACCGACCCCACGGGCTTTGAGGACGTCACCTTGATGACTATTCCGACCAAAGGGCCGTCCGGACCGGCACCATACGGAACGAAGACGACGGCGTAGCGGCTGTCGGGGGTGGCCATCGAGTCTTCAATCCACGCCAAAGTGGCCTTGGGTGGAGTCGTCACTAGAGGCAGCTTCGTGGGACTGGTCGCTGCCGTTGCGGGTGCACCAGAGCCTGCGCCCGGTGCGGGCGACGCTGTAGTGGCGCCACTCGCATTCGTCGGGGTGGCGCCACTCGTGGGGACGGCTGCGGTCGCCGTTGCGGTCTCTGTCCCGGCCGACGCTCCGGTTGTGCCAGACCTCACCGGCGGAGTGAGAGGCCTTGTTGCCCAGAGCGCTCCAGCCGCCAGCAAGAGCGCCACTACAACTACCACCACGATCCACCACTTGCGCATGGTACTCCCATCTTCACAAGCTGAATCGAACACCTGCCAGCGGTATCTGAGCATTGTACAGCGTGGCAAACTCGCCCAAGCTGACGCTCGGGTTGCGACCCCCGGCTCACACCGCGGTTCGGTCGCATCGCACAGTCTGCGCCGAACGGATACCATACTAACCTGAGCTGCGAACAAGGGGGCAAGTTGGACGATCGGACCTTTCCATCTCGGCGCAGACGTCGCGCAATCGTGCGCTCGGCACTGTTCGCTTCCGACGTGGTCGCTCTTGTCCTCGCCACCCAACTCGCATCGATTGTCCGCTTTGGTCGGGTATTCAACATCGCACCCACTCCAGACCTTCCCATCTGGTTCAACGTCGCGGACCTCTCGATTGCCATGATTGCGATCTGGGTTCTCGCGTTGGGGTCTGAGGGGCTCTATGACCTGACTCGCGTCTTCTGGGGTACCGGTGAGTACTCACGTGTCGTTCGCGCGCTCACCATTGGCGCGATAGGCGTCATCGTCATCGAGTACCTCCTGCATGCGGTTGCTATCTCGCGTGGCTGGACCGCGTTCGCCTGGGCCTTCGGCTGCATCAGTGTGATCATTGGTCGGGCGTTGGTCCGTGTATGGACTGCTACCCTGCGGCGTCGCGGCAAGCTGCTGCGTCCAACGCTCATCGTCGGCTTCAACGTTGAGGCAGCTGACATCATTGGCGCGCTTCGCAGGAATCCCGAGTCGGGCCTGGTGCCTGTCGGCTGTCTGGCCAGCACGCAGGATGAGACCCGGCGGCTCGTCTCGTGCGTGGGAGATGATGTTCCCTGCCTCGGTTCTGCTGGTGAAATCCGGTCGGTCATCGATGGTCGCTTCATCGACACCGTCCTCATCGCGTCGAGCGCATTCGACCACAATGTGCTGGCGCGCATGATCAACGAGCTGCGCGGATGCGATGTCGACATCCAGCTCTCCTCCGGGTTGTTCGAAGTTACCACCTCTCGGGTGATGATCCACGAGGCCTCCGGCATCCCGCTCATCACCATCCGGGGCGTGTCCTTTGCGCCGTGGAAGCGCTTGGTCAAACGTGCCTTTGACCTGGTCGTCGGGACGATGATCGTGCTCATCGGTACCCCGCTCTGGCTGGCGTTCGCACTCGCCATCAAGATCGACTCTCGTGGACCGGTCCTCTATCGCCAGGAGCGAGTCGGTCGTGACGGCCAACCATTTGGGATGTTCAAGTTCCGTTCGATGTGCTCGGACGCAGAAGAGCAGTTGGTCGAGTTACGCGAGGCAGGTGCGAACGAGGCCACGGGTCCGCTCTTCAAGATGGAGGACGATCCGCGCGTCACTCGTGTCGGCAGATGGATGCGAAAGTACTCGGTGGACGAGTTTCCACAGCTAATCAACGTCCTGCTTGGAGAGATGTCGCTTGTGGGCCCACGGCCGCCGCTCCCGGATGAGACGGCCACCTATGACGCCAGCCACTGGCGGCGCATGGAGGTCATCCCCGGCA
>JBAXEO010000169.1:0-4161 GCA_037140395.1 Coriobacteriia bacterium | reverse complement strand
GCCACTACCGGCGGAGAGAACTGTCTGCGAGCCGGTGACCGCTCCTCATCCGCATCGCTCGCGGTCGCATCGGTCGCCTCGCTGCCCGAGGGTGCTTGCGCGAGCCAAGGCAGTGCAAGCGCCGCCAGCGAGCAGGCGAACAGCGTGAAGCCGATCGCGACGATGAGGGGGGAGAGCGACAGCGCCGGAATCAGCCAGAACGACGTAGCGAGCGTCCCGACGATGCTGCCCGCTGTTGAGATCGCATAGAGCGAGCCCGCCGAGCGCCCGATGCGCTCGAGTCCCTCGGAGGCCATGAGGCGCACCGCGAGTGGAGACACCGTCGCGAGCAGCAGCGCGGGCAAGAAGAAGATTGCCGCCGATGCCACGAGCGAACCAGCGCGCGGCCCGAGGCTTGCCGCCCAGGGCAGTGTCCAGGCTGCGATGAGCGGAGCGATCACCGTGAGCAGACCGGCACCCGCAATGAGCGGCGACAGGGCACGGGCCGCGCTCACACTGTCGGCGAGCTGACCGCCTGCCCAGTAGCCCAGGCTCAGCGCGAGCATGACAATTGAGATGACGCTGCCCCACACAAAGATGGAGTTGCCGAGCGCAGGAGCCAGCACTCGAGCGGCGACCAGCTCGAGCGCCATGAGCGCGGCCCCGCAGACAAAGACGATGGCTCTGAGCATCCAGCCTCCTTGCAAGGGAAGTTCGCGCATGGAGGCGTCGGCTCCTATCCAGCTCGCCCGATTGCCCTATGCTGAACTCATGTTTCCTCGAATCGCCATCTGCGCTCATGCGACCCCGACCCTTGCCGAGGGGCTTACGGGCCGGCGCATGGCTGCACTGCCGAGCCAAGCCGATGTTGAGCCGCTGGTGCCGCGCGAAAAGGGTCGCCGAGATGCCTGAGTGCGCCTTTCACCCCGGAGTCGAGACCGAGGTCCGCTGCGCCGAGTGCGACAGGCCCATCTGTCCCAAGGACATGATTTCGACGCCCGTCGGCTACAAGTGCAAGATCTGCGCAAAGCCGGCGCGCAGCCAGTATGTGGTGGTGAAGCCGGGGCAGCTCGTGCGGGCCATTGTCGTCGGCGGCGCGGTGGGCATCGGCTGCGGCATCGTACTCGGCTTTCTCCACTTCGGCATCTTTGGCGGCTTTCTGTGGGGAGTGGCGACCGCCGAGGCGTCGCGCCGCGCGAGTGGCGGCCACCGCGAGTGGGCGGTAGGCGTCGTTGCGGTGGTGGCGATTCTGCTGGGAAGCGTAGCGGGGTGGCTGCTGGGCGGTGTGGGAGCGTTCACGGTGATCATCGCAATCGTGGTCGCTCTGGCCGATTTGGCGCTACTGCAGTGGCGCTGACGGGGGACGGGCGCGCAGGGATTTAGGGAGGCAAGCGAAGGGGCCGGCGCTACCCGAGCTTGAGGCGTTGCGCTGCGAGAATCTCGGCCTTGGGGTAGAACGTTCCGCGCCACAACACGCCGCCTCGGCGATGGAACAGCCACGCCGAGCGCAGAATGCCGCTCGCCATGAGTGCCCACCCCACTGGCCACAGCAACGCCGCCCACACCAGGCCGGTGTTACGGTGCAGCGGTGCCGCCGTTGCGGCTGTAGCCAGCACCGTCGTCGCCGCGCCGAGCCAAGCCAGCCAATTCACGCCAGCCCACAGCCCGGCGATGAGCGCCACCAGCGGCGAATACTCCAGGCAGCCGAGCAGTGCAAACACGACCGCCACCAGCCAGAATGGTAGCGAGGCGAGCGATGAGCCGTTCTTCTCGACGCCGCGGTAAAACTCGCCCAGCGAATCGTAGATGCTGACCGAGGTCGCACCGCGTCCGTTCGCAAAGTCGCACCGCCCGCCGGCACCTTTGACCATCGCGCCAAGCGAGACATCGTCGCCCGTCTCCAGCCGCAGATGCTCAAGTCCGGGCGTTGCATCAAGCGCGGTGCGTCGGACCAACGTGAAGCCGCCGCTTCCCATCGCCACCTTCGAGGCCGGGTCGCGCACGGCATCGGGACTGATAGCCATGGCGATCACGCGCATGAAGATCGCCCAGAGCACGTAGAAGATGGCGCTGCGGCTCCTGAATTCGGGCACCAGCGCCAGCAGGTCGAAGCCGTCGGCCTCGCAATGAGCCACCGCTTTGCCGAGCGCCCCCGGCTCTATGCGCACGTCCGCGTCTGAAAACAGCAGCCACTCACCGGTTGCGATGTCGACGCCCCGCTGCAGTGCGTGCACTTTGCCGAGCCACCCATCGGGCAGCTCGTCGACGCGAACCGGTCGGACGCGGGGGTCTCGGCTGGCGAACTCGGCGATGATTTGCGGCGTGGTGTCGTCGGAGCGATCGTCGACGACGATGACTTCGAGCGCCCCTGGGTAGCCGTCACTGAGGCGCGAGGTGAGCGATTCGGCGATGTCTGCTGCCTCGTTGCGAGCGGCGCTGATGACGCTGACGCTAGGCCAGCGCGGCGGATCGGGTGGAGTGAGTTTGGCGAGGTCACGAAGTTGTGCGAGGTGCAAAAACACCAGCGTCGCCTGCACCACCCACAACGCGCAGAAAGCTGCGATGACGATGCTGACGACGGTCACGCTGCTAGCTCCCAACTGGGAGCCGGGGGCTCATCAAGCAGCGCCGGGGGCCTGCTCGGCGTCGTCGCCGACGGCGCTCCCGCAGCCACAACCGGCGGAGGCCGCGCCGTCTTGCGGAGTCAGCTCGCGGGGCAGAACGGGCCCGCCGCCGCAGCACGAACTCCCGGCGCCCGCGCTCGCAGGCGCTCCTGGCGTCGAGCAGCCGCATGTGGGCTCCCCGCCGTAGATCCACGAGTGGATGATGGCCTCGGCACAGCCCACGCCGGGTTTGACGCTGATCGCACCCCACGCGCAGTTGAGCGCGCATGCGCCGCACTCCATGCACGCGCCGCGGTCGACGATGGTGGCGCGCTTGTCGGCACCCATCGCGAATACGCCGTGCGGACAGACGATGGTGCAGATTTGGCAGCCAGTGCACTTCTCGGCGTCGTAGCCGAGCGTGACGGCGTCTTCGATGTAGCGGAGTCCTTGCATCGGTCTAGCCTCCGATCTGAGTCGCCCAAGCGACCGTCCAAAACACCAGCGACAGTGCGAGTGCGGCGGCCTGAAGCGGGATAGCGCTGCGGAGTTCGCGTTCAACGCCGCTGGGTGAAGTATACGGAGTGCAGCCGGTGAAGTTCACGCCCACGTAGCTTGCGAACGCCGTGACACCCAAGATTACCGCTGCCCACGCCCACGGACTCATCATGCCGAGCATCCCCGGAAGCGCCAGCAACGCGGCGACCGCTACGAGCACACCAGCGACCGCGCTCTTGGCCGAGAACGCGCGAAACGGCAGCCACGGCAGCGCCGCCGGGACAACCGCACCACCGACGATGGCGCCCAGAACATAGGCCAGAGTAGCCGGGAACAACGCCATCAGCGCGGCTTCTGGAACGAATGCGCGAGCTCCAATCGACGCGCCGAGCACGGCGAGTGCGACGAGTATGAGCACCGTCCAGATCCACCGAAACGCGCCCACAAGCTCGATGGGTGCCAGTGCCATGCGCTCGGCGAATGTGAAGGTGATGGCGCGCATACGCGGGCTCGCCTTCTGCTCGGCAGCGAGGAAAGCGCGCAGGTCTGCCGAGCGAATCGGTCCCCAGATGACGCGATAGCCGGTGAGCTCGCGTACGGTTTGTGCCGCCACCCCGGCGGCGCCGAGCTGCGGCAGGATAATCCGCTCGTGGTCAACGATCTCGGCGAGGTGGACGCCGTAGATGCGGCGGACGAGCTCGTCGGTGGAGAAGGTGCCCTTGCCAGCAGCGCACCACACGTTGACGCCATAGGTCTCGAGCACGAGCAGCCACGCGTCCACACCCGCGAGGTCTCCTCGGACTAGGTCGACGGTCATCCGATAGTTGCAGGTCGCCAGAACCGGCGAGATGGAGGTTGGCGAGCCGATGCGGTAGAGGCCCGCAGGTACGATTGAGTCGTTGCGTGCGAAACCCCACCTGAGCGACCAGCGCTTGAGGGTGTCGCGCCAGGTGAGCGTGGTGGGCAGGCAGGGTGCCACGCCGGGCGGCGTCGGCGCGAGAAGCATGTCGAGGGCGGGTGCGATGGTCGATCCTCCGGGGTTCTCGGTGGGGAGAGGTTGCTGACGATACTAGTTCGATAC
>JBAXEO010000168.1:0-4210 GCA_037140395.1 Coriobacteriia bacterium | reverse complement strand
ATTCCGTGATTTGCGCCGGTCACCAGTGCGACCCGACCTGATAGCCCAGTATCCAACATTGGCTGACCCTCCCACGACTGTGTTGGTGCGTCTAGTGTTGGGGATGAGCAGGCGGGACTCCGCTCATTGGTCGATTCTACCTTCTGGCGCTCTGCTGTTGCCCTTGGTCGGCAGGACGAACCGTCCGCGCGATGTGAGCGGAGTCGCCGATTCGCTTGCGGACATGCAGCTGCCCCCCATTGTCATCACTGAATCGGTATCCCACTTGCCCACGTCATCCCAAGGCCCTTGGTCCCAGAGTTCTGCGCCCAGGTAGCTGTGTCTGAGTCGGTGACCGTGTACGTACCGGCCGGAACGTCCTGGTCCGGTGTTGCCACCCAGTAGACATTGTTGCGAGCGGTGGCCTTCCACGGTCCATAGACCGTCCCATCAGACGCCTGCAATGCTATCTCACCCGCAGGCGCCCCCGCACCGCCATTCCAGTGATAGGTAACGATCTCAGTCACGAAGCACGCCTCGCCCATGGTGACTGTAGTAGGCTTGCCGCCGTTCTCGACGACGCCGTCGTTCGTGACCTTCCATATCTCAACGGGATCGCCCTCGGGGCGGGCGACTGACTTCATGACAGAATCGCCTTCCTGCGACGGATTCTGAGAACTCGACTTCCGTGCCGCAGTGCCTGCCGCGATCTGTTCGACCCAGGCCTTGTCGTCAGCTACCCGTTTCTCATCCTCAGGCGTCGCCAAGCCGAAGATGCCACTTCCGCACCCAGCGACTGCGAACCCGAGAGCGAGCAGCACCAGCAGGACGGTAAGGTCGCGAACGGAACGCTTCATGAGAATCCCCGCCCTCTAGGTCGATGAGCGCCCCCGCGCCCTAGAGAAGTTGTACCCATCCCACGCAGGAGGACGGAATCCCCGACACTTAGACCATGGCCTTGTACTCTGTCGAACCGTGCTGGGCATGAGCGGCGGCCCGTCAGGCAGCTGGCCAGTGACGCAGGCAGAATCACGACCTCTAGCGGACTTCGCTCTCGCCAAGGCGTTAGATGTTCGAGCAGATGACCACCCCGAGAACGAAACAAGGACCCCAGCCTGTCGGCTGAAGCCCCTGCTAGTGTTCTGTCTTGCGGTGCGCGGTTTGGTCTCCCCGATACGCTTCGCTGCGTCTTCTTTGCTATCGGGCAACAGGTGCCCGTAGCGGTCCAGCGTCGTCTGAATGGAAGCATGACGAGCCAACTTGGTCCGGGGGCCGGACCACGAAGAAGTGACGTGAGGTCCAGGAATCATCCGCGTGGCCGACGCGCATGAGGCACAGCCCCTCCGAGGTCAACCCAGATAATGGCTATACTCCCTAAGGAGAGCCGCAAATGGGGGCGTGGTTCACGAATCGGCGGCCGACACGACAATGGCTACAGGAATAGCACTTGAACCTGCCGGCAGGGACAGCCTAGACCGGAGCCAGATTCGCCGCGAAGCCGCTAGGCGCAACGCCGTCCACCTGTCAGACCCGTCGCCATCCACGGAGGTGCCTAGTGGAATTCCTGGACATGCAGACGGTCTTTGCCGGCTACGTCGCATGTACGGCGATCTGCGCGATTGTGATCGGTCTGTTGTGGGGCCAAGGAAGAGAGCGCACTCCCGGAGTCGGCCTGTGGCTTGTCTTCTACTCGATGCAGTTCGTCGGCCTTGCGCTGATCACACTGAGAGGTGCGGTCCCCGATCTGTTCTCGATCGTCATCGCAAACGCTCTGATCATAGGTGCTACATTGCCCCTCTACAAAGGGCTGGGACGGTTTCTCGGTAAGGATCTCGCGCAGCTTCACAACTACGTGATCCTCGCCGCTTATGTACTCATCCACTCCTATCTGACGTACGTGCAGCCCAGTCTCATGTTGCGCAATGTGAACTCAGCAATCGCGCTCCTGCTCATGAGCGCACAGATCGCATGGTTGATGTTGTCCAAGGCGGGAGGTGAGTACCGACCCGCCAGCACTGCGACAGGTCTTCTCTTTGCCGGCCTGGTGCTGGTCAGCGCTACTCGTGCCTACGTCAATCTGACCGGTCCGCAAGTGCAGGACCTATTTCAATCTGGACCATCGGATGTGGCAGCGATTCTCGTTCAGGAGATGGTCTTCATCTCACTGACCTTCTTGTTGTTCCTGCTTGTCAGCCGCCGATTCCTGAACTCTCTGGAGCGCGACGTGGTTGAACGCGAGGAGGCCGCCGAGACTCTGAGGAAGAGCGAGTACAAGTTCTCGGTTGCCTTCAACAGCGTGTTCGACGCGATCCTGATCACCCGAGTCTCTGATGGGATGATCGTCGAAGCGAATGAATCCAGCTGCACGGTGCTCGGGTATCGCAAAGACGACATGATCGGCAGTAGCACGCTCGACTTGGACATATGGGCCGATCCGGCCGACAGGACCGCGTACCTCGACCGGCTTGTGAGCGACGGGCAAGTAACCGGGTTCGAGTGCCTCGCGCGCAGAAAGTCCGGCGAGCTCTTTCCGGCGATCCTCTCCGGTAGAAGCATCGAGTTCGAGGAAGGTCAACGGGGGTTGACCGTCATCCACGACGCGACCGAAAGCGAGCTGGCCAAGCAGCAGCTACTTGAGATGGCGGAAAGAGACCCGCTGACAGGTGTTCTCAATCACCGCGCCTTCTACGCTGTCGCTGAGAATCGTCTTGCCTCGATCGGCGATTCAAGCGCAGCGATCCTGTTCCTGGATGTTGATTGCCTGAAGCAGATCAACGATGAGTACGGTCACCCGGTGGGAGATCGGGCCATCGTCGTTCTTGCCGAAACCCTGAGGGAGACCTTCCGCGAGTCCGACATCGTGGGGCGTCTCGGCGGCGATGAGTTCGCTGTCCTCGCCGTTTCGCGTGATGACGTGTCCGATGAGGCGCTGATCGCCCGGTTTGACGACGCGCTGCTGCGCAAGAACGAAACGTCGGGATTACCCGTTCCTGTGGCGACGAGCATCGGCATAGCGCGCTGGGACCCGGCTTCCGATCCGGCCGACCTGCACGCGCTCGTAAGCATCGCCGATGCGCGCATGTATGAAGCCAAGCGTGTGCACCGGTGCGGGCAGGGCACCGCGGCCACTCCTGAAGGTAGCTGAGGTTGGCCCGATGGTGTCAGGACGGCGGCCCGCACCGACACTGATGTGGTTGCCGACAAGTCCGTCACCGAGAACTTCTATCTACCGCCCGTCTCAACACCCACATCTACTAATTGGAGTCTGGCGTTGCGTGGCGTCGCGGCTGTCGCGCTCGGTGCGGTCGCCCTGCGCAGGGAGCACCTGGCGAAGTAGTCCAGTGCACCCCTGGCGCTAAAGGGTCAGGTATATCGACGCGCAGAGAGGTTCGCGCAGATTGCTGCGCTAACCTCTCACCCTGCTTCAGACCTAGACTGTGGAGCCACCCGAGGCTCTGCCGTGGTGGCGTCCAACGACGAGCGCTTCGCTGACCACGCGGTTCTCGCCAAGGTGTTAGACCTTCGAGCAGATGACCATCCCCCAAACGAAACAAGGACCCCAGCCTGTCGGCTGAAGCCCCTGCTAGTAGTCTGTCTTGCGGTGCACGGTTGGCGATTGAACCTACAGACCTGAACCATATGGGCCGATCGACCCATATGGCATTGTTCCATGTGGCCCCGAGAAGACGCAGTTGGGCTGTCGCGCTCACGATGACCCGAAGACGACAATCTCAGGCGGTGCCTCCGCTCACACCAGCGAGCACTGCATGACCAGGTCGCGAACGTCTGTCTGCTCAGATTCGATTCCCGCCACCAACGTTCAGAATCTGCCCTGTGATCCACCCGGCCTGCTCCGAGGCCAGGAAGACTGCTGCATCCGCGATGTCCCCTGGTTGTCCGATTCGGCGAAGCGGGTAGCCGGCAGCGATCTCGCGTTCGAACTCGGGGGTCATCCAGCCGGTCTGAACCGCACCCGGCGAAATCGCATTCACGGTGATTCCATAGGGACCGAACTCAACAGCAGCGGAGCGGGTAAAGCTCTCAGCGGCATGCTTGCTCGCACCGTACGAAACGTTCGACGGATGACAGTAGGACCCGTCAGTGGAGATATTGATGATGCGGCCCCATGTGCCGCCACGCTCAATGGAGCGCCGTCCAAACTCGGTCATCATCAGTGCGACGGCACGGCTGTTGACGGCGAAGTGCGCGTCATGCCCCTCAGCACTCAGGG
>JBAXEO010000167.1:0-4212 GCA_037140395.1 Coriobacteriia bacterium | reverse complement strand
AGCCGAGGGTCTGCCTAGAGTACTCGGGCGCAACCTCACGAGCAAGTTGCGCAGTCTTCTCGGCTTCGTCGAGGCGTCCGACGGCCCGGTAGGCCATCGCGAGCGCGGCAAGCGCAGCAGGATTGCGGGGAGCGAGTCGGACAGCCTCCTGCGCTACTTGGACTGCTTGCTGAGCCGAGTTGCCCGTTGGGTCTTGGGCTGCGTGTCTCAGGAGGGTGTTCGAGAGCGCAACGCGGACCATCGCATCTCCGCGGTCAGCCTGCGCGGCGACGTAGAACGCAGCGATTCCCCTGCGCAGGGTTGCATCAACGAATTGGGGGCTCGCTCCGGCGCTCCGCCCAGCGACCGCCTGACTCACGAGTGCCTCGGCGAAGAGCCATCGGTAGTCGGGCGATATGGGATTGATCCTCGTGGCAGTCTCAAGTAACAGCACTTGGTCCGGCCCGGGCAGCTGCTGCTGAGCCGAGCCCATGACGACATCGGCGACCAGCCACGAACCCGCCCATACAGCGACCGCGACACCAAGGGCAGCGCCACCCGCTAGCACGGCCCTGGGCGGAGCCGAGACTCGGTGGGCGATCGGCGCCAAGAGCAGACCAACAGTCGCCCATAGCCACACCGCCACCGGCGGCAACGCGACTCCGAAGAACATCGCTACGATCAAGCCGACCAGTGCGCCCCAGATTGCCAAGAGCAGGACGCGCGGGCGCCCTTCCGTCGAACGCGTACCACGGAACGAAAGTATCCCCGTGTACACAAGTGCCCACACAGTGAGTACCAGCCCCGGAATCCCGAGAGTCACAAGAGTCTGCAGCAGGAAGTTGTGGGCATTCTCGGCCCTCTGAAGCCCCTCAATAATCGCGTACCAGTCCGGTCCGGCTGCGAACCCAAAAGCACGCGCGAATCCCTCGGGGCCCCAACCGGTAATCGGGTGCAGCAACCATCCGCGTAGGCCCGTAAGCCATATCACCGAACGCCCATTGCTGAACTTTGAAAGGCCCTCTGACCACACCAGAGTGCGACCGACAAGCGGTCGAAAATACGCGATAAGAAGGACTGCGATGGCAGTTACGGCAGCGACGATTCCGCCCAATACCACCTTCTTGTACGGCGACGCGTTCAGGATACTGCGCCAACTCGGAAGGCCAATACTCAGCACCAAGGCAATCGCGCCGAGCCACGCTCCCCGTGTCCCCGACGCAAGGAGTGCTGAAGCGATGAGCGCCGACGCCAGCCACCAGCGAGATGCAGACCACCTGCCCGGAGTCGAGAGTGCCAATCCCAGAGCAAGTGCAAACGGAAACACGAGATAGTCACCGAGCATATCGGCGTTGCCGTATGTTGAGATCACGCGATCGAACCCGCCCTTGTAAACGTACGGGTCGAGACCCCAGAACTGGAGCAGCGCGTACCCGGCAACAATCGACCCGGATACGACCGCCGTCATCGCGACGACGCGAAGTGCACGTGTCGATCGGACGTACTGAATCGCTAGGAAGGCGACCAGCACGTAACCAAGAATCGCAGCAAGTCCATCGTAGCTACTGTAGCTTCCCAACAGCGCATGCGCGGGGCTTGCCGAGAGCAGTGTCGACACGCCAGCCCAACCCAAGAGTCCGAGCAGTATCCACATGGCGGGGTGCCAGTACAACTCAGACTCGCCCCGAACAACGCTCACGCACAAAGCAAGGAGTGAGAGGCCCGAAAGCATCAGAATCGCGACGATCTTGGGCAAGGCGACCATGTCGTACGTGCCGAATTGGGCAATCGGGCCCCACTTGCCCGGCAAGGAACCCATGATCAGTGGAGTAACAGCTACGAGCGCAACGAAGAAGCCCCTCCCAACCGCATACGCTCTGCCGCGGTCGTCGTTCCGGGCCGCATTTGCTTCGACGATGCCTTTGCCTACGCGCCGCTTTGCCATCAAGGGCGATCCTCATCGGGGACGGTGTCGATCGCGCTAGCATTGAGCATGCGGTTGAGCGCATTGGTGTAGGCGCGTGCCGAGGCCACGATAATGTCGGAGTGGGCTCCTCGGCCGGTGAAGACGCGACCATCGGCAGCCGTCACGCGAATCGTGACCTCACCCAGCGCATCGATGCCGCGGGTTACCGCTTGCACGCTGAACTCCGTCAGTTCGTTGGGCACGTCGACGATGCGGTTGATGGCCTTGTAGACCGCGTCGACCGGACCTGTGCCGTGGCTGGAATCGATGATGTGCTCGCCGTCGCGCGTGATGAGCTCGACTGTGGCGGTGGGGATGCCGGGCTCGCCGCTGGTGAAGTGGATCTGCTCGAGATGGTAGATCTCGTTGATGGTGCGCTCGCTCTCGCCCACCAGCGCCTCGAGATCCTCGTCAAAGACTTCCTTCTTCTTGTCGGCGAGCTCCAGGAAGGCAGTGTGGACGCGCTCGAACTCCTCGGCGGGTAGCGTGTAGCCCAGTTCCTCGAGGCGATGCTTGAGCGCGTGTCGGCCGCTGCGCGCTGTCAGCACGATCTCCGAGCCCCCCGCGCCGACATCCTTGGGATCGATGATCTCGTAGGTGGAGCGCTCCTTGAGGACGCCGTCCTGGTGGATGCCGCTGGAGTGCGCGAATGCGTTGGCGCCGACGATGGCCTTGTTGGGCTGCACCAGGATGCCGGTGATGCTGGAGACCAGCCTGCTGGTGCGGATGATCTCGCGCGTGCGGATGTCGGTATGCACGCCTAGGATGTCTCCGCGCTGGCGAATCGCCATCACGACCTCTTCCAGCGACGTGTTGCCCGCGCGCTCACCGATGCCGTTGACCGTGCATTCCACCTGCCGCGCGCCCGCCTTGACGCCGGCAAGCGCGTTGGCAGTCGCCATGCCGAGGTCGTTGTGGCAGTGCACGGAGATGATGGCGTTCTCGATGCCGGTGACGCTGTTGGCGAGACCGGCGATGAGTGCACCGAACTCCTCGGGATAGGTGTAGCCGGTGGTGTCGGGGATGTTGACGACCGTGGCACCTGCGTCGATGACCGCCTGAATCATGCGGTAGAGGTAGGTGGGGACTGCTCGGGCGGCGTCCTCGGCGTAGAACTCGACGTCCTCAACGAAGGTGCGGGCGAGCTTGACGGCGGCTATGGCACGCTCGATCGCCTCGTCCTCGCTGATGCGCAGCTTGTCGCGCAGGTGTGACTGCGACACGCCGATGCCTGTGTGGATGCGCGGACGGGCCGCTGTCTTGAGCGCGGCGGCGGCGACCTCGATGTCGTTGGGGACGGCACGCGTCAGGCCGCAGACGATGGCTGCATCGCCCACCTCCGCGCCGATCCGCACAACGCTCTCAAAGTCGCCGGGGCTGGAAACGGGGAAGCCAGCCTCGATCACGTCGACGCCCAAGCGGACAAGCTGACGCGCGATTTCGAGCTTCTCCTCGGTGTTCATGGACGCGCCGGGAGACTGCTCGCCGTCGCGCAGGGTGGTGTCGAAGATGTGCACGCGCTGGGAGGCGGGTGACGTGGGGTGCTCGGAAGTGCTCACAGGACGCTCCTTGGGTTGTAGTGCGAGCAGGGACGGCGAGGGCCGGCGTGCACCGTCAGGCGACGGGGGCCGGCTGGATAAGTCGCGCGTCAGAAGCGAGGATGTGAGCTGCAATAGTCATGCGGGGAGTATAGCGCAGGTGGGAGTGCGGGCTACAGGTTGTCGATGACCGAGCGGCTCCACGCAACGAAGCGCGTAGCTTGGTCGAGCAGGATCTTGGCCTTCGCGGGGGTGAGCATGTGGCCTGAGTACTCGATTTCGTTCTTTACGTGCAACAGTCCGACGAGCTGACGTTCATTGTGTGGCGGCAGGCCATAAGGCAGCGAATCACGCAGCAGTTTGACGACCTCAAGATGATCGGGCGCCGAACTGACCTCAGAGCGATTGTGCGCCGTGACCGCGTCAGCTGCCGAGATGGCCGCGTGCACGGCCGCCAGGCCGCAAGCAGTGAAACGTCCGTCCTCAAAACTGGCCCGTGCAGCACTCACGAACTCCTCAGCCTTGGCCAAGAGCCGACGTCCTTCAGCCTCCGACACCGTCCGTACTCGCCGCTTCTTGCCCATCGATCCCCCACTCGTCGACCCCGAGCCCGTGGAGGATCATGCCAGTCGTTTCTAACTCGAATGTAAACGAACTCTTACCATCGGCCAGTACCTCTACTGCGTGTTCGCGTGTGTAGACCATGAGCGACAACGGCGAGCCATACTT
>JBAXEO010000166.1:0-4222 GCA_037140395.1 Coriobacteriia bacterium | reverse complement strand
CGGATCCTTGCCAGACTAAGTGCAAGAGGCTTTGCACTAACTTTGGCAATTCACGCTCTGCGGACAAACCGCGCACGAACGTATGCACAGGAGTGACGCCGAGTTAATCTCAGCTAAGTGCGTGATAATCCTTGTTAAGGGGAACACTCTTGGTGTAAGCATCTCGTGCCGTGAGGCAAACGCCTTCGCTTCGGCGCAAAGCACGATCTTTCAAACCGTGTGAACAGCGGAGCCGCGCGACCTCGCTATTGAGGGGGCGGTATCTGTGTGTGCCACCGATCTCGGCGATTACCCCGATGAGATCGATGCGGATCGGAAACCCGATCTCATCTCCCGCGACTTCATGCGACTCGTCGCAATCTGGTCGATTGTGCCTGCCTGGTTGATCGGCGGCGCCTTTCTCGGCTTTCTCGTCTCGCTCTGGCTGCGCTTTCCCTGGCCCTACGGAATCGGTGTCGGCCTTGTGGTCGGGCTTGCGCTCTCAGTGCGTGATGTGATTCGACTCCGAGACAGTTTCTAGGGGTCTCTGAGAGGAGGCATGCCTTGCCAACCAAGTCTGCATTCGACTTCTCATGGGGATTCCTCGAGGAGGTCTCTTGGTGGTCACTCGGTATCGCCGTGGCCATCTCGGTGGTGGCCACGATCGTGACCCGGCAGGCTCTTTTCGCGCTGGGGTGCATGCTCGCGGCCTCGCTCGACGTCGTCTTCATTCGCGCGATTGCAGCCAGCGCGCGTCGAGAGATCGAAGCAGGTCGTCCGGGCGCCGGAAGTGCGCCAATGCTGTTTGTTGGCCGCCTCTCCGCGAAGGCCGGGATTCTGGTTCTAGCCGTGCTGCTTCCCCACATTCTCAGCTTCGCCGGTACGGTCGTGGGAGTTCTTGATTTTGACATCACGCTGGCCGTTGTAGGCAGCGCAATCGCCGCTACGCGGGTCATGCGCGGCTCCAAGCTAGGGAGGTGAACGCAGTGACCGAGTTCGGTCCTTCGTCGGTGATCGTAATTGTGAATTCGCTTGCGGTCGCTGCAATCGTTGTTCTTGTGGGAGTGTTCTTTGCCCGTGGTGAGCTGTCTGTGGATGCTCCTAGTCGCCGACAGAACATAGGGGAGTACATCCTCCAGTTCTTCTTGTCCAAGGCACGCGATATCGCGCACGGGCCACAACGGACCAAGATCCTTCAAATAGTCACGCCGTTCTTGGCGACACTCTTTCTGTTCATCATCGTGAGCAACCTCTTTGCGATGCTTCCTCTGCCCATCGTTAATCGGCCGCCGACGTCGCACTTTAGCGTCACGTTGGCGCTCGCACTGTGCGCGGTGCTCGGCACGCTGGCCGTGTCGGCGGCAGTCAAGGGTGTGGGAGCCACGCTCAAGCACCTGGTGTGGCCCAACCCGCTTCAGTGGGTCTCCGAAATTACCGACGTGCTCTCGCTCTCGCTTCGGCTCTTTGGCAACATCGCCGGCGAGTACATGACGGTCGCGCTGGTGTTGCTGGTCGTTCCGTTTGGAATCCCGCTGATCCTGCACGCGTTGGGACTCATTCCGGCATTTGTGCAGGCACTCGTCTTCACACTGCTCACCACGAGCTTCTTGGCCAACGCCGTACACCACGAGGAGAAGAAGGCCAAGAAGGCACGAGCCTCGGCCGATCCGGTCGAAGACGGCAATCTAGTTTCGGAGGGAGGTCTCACGTCATGAACCAAGTCTGGCTTGCACTTATCGCTGTGATGCCCATCGCAATAGGAGCGGCGTTCGCCTCGATCGCAATGCGCTACGTCTCAACGTCCGCCATCGACGGCATGACCCGGCAGCCCGAGATAGCACCGCAGCTCTTCACCGCGATGCTTATCGGCATGGCGCTCATTGAAGCGCTCTGCATCTACACGCTGGTTGTGACGCTCGTCATCTCGCAGAAGATCTGACTCGTTGCTCCAAAGGGGGAGCACGCATGGAAGCTACAGCAATTAGCATCAAACCCGCAGAGCTCAACCTGAATCCGTTGACTCAGATCGATCCGGTCGTGATTGTCGCCGTAGCGATCATCGTGATCGTCACGTATCTGCTTCTCAAGCGCTTCTATGTGCAGCCGTACCTGGAGGTGATGGAGGCGCGCGAAGGGCTCTTCGACACTGCCCGGGAGCAGTCTGCCGAGGCCAAGTCGGTCACCCAGGATTCCGAGCTGCGCGCCGAGGCTGCGGTCGCTGAAGCCGTTGCGGCTTCGGAGGATCTCCGCACTGCTGCCAAGGCCCGTGCCGATGCCTACCGCAAGGAACAGGTCGCTGCTGCCTCGCTGCAGGCCTCGGAGCTGCTCGAAAAGGGCCGTGCCGATCTTCGCACCGCCCGAGAGGCGGAACTGGCTTCCGTCCAGACTCAGGCGGTCGAGTGTGTCACCGCCGCATGCGTGCAGTTGGTGGGCGACGTCGATGCCGAGACAGCCGAGAGTACGGTCGTCCGGCTCATGGAACGAAAAGCACGTTAGGAGGTATCCACGGTGCTCCACGAAGTGATAGTGGCGTTCGAGGAGATCTTCAAGGAGATGGGCTTGGAGGTCACGCAGGAGCCCGTGCGCATGATTGCCGAGATCACCCAGTTCGCGCTTCTCATCGGGATCGTCTGGGTGGTGGCGATAGGTTTTGGCAAGCGGAAGGGTTTCGTTGCAAACCTCCTCTCAGAGCGTGCCGAGCGAACCGACCGCAACCTTGAGATCGCATCGCGCGCCCCGGAGAATCTCGCTCTTGCCCAGAAGTCTGCGACTGAACGTATCGACTCGGCAGAAACAGAAGCGCGTCAGCTTCTCGAGGCCGCGCATGCAGATGCCGAGCAGATCGAGAGCACCGCTCGGGCGGAGGCCGACGCGGAGGTCAGCCGCATCACCGAGCGGGCGCAGAGTGCGCTGACCATGGAGACAGAGGAGATGCACCTGGAGCTTCGCGAGGAGCTCGTGAGCATCGTGGCCCAGGCGACGCGGTCGATACTCAACGAGAAGATGAGCGTCTCAGAACAGCGAGAGCTCATCGAGAGTTCGATCGCGGCGAGCCTCGGTGCCGAGCCCAAGCCGAAGGTGTCGGACAACGGCGCGTCGCACAAGCGAGCTCGGCCTGTTTCTCGGAGTGGGTCTGCGTCGTGAGCGACAACGGGCAGGTACGTGGCGTCAGGCCCGAGGTCGGTCTTCTGGACTCGGCCGAGCTTTCGCGGCTCTTGAGCCTGTGCGAGGACTCGCGTGTAACGCTCTGCTCTCGGACCCCGCTTGACGAGAGTGTGACCGCGCTCGTTCGCGAGTTTGTCTGCGCGGCAGCCGGGCGAGAGATCGCTTTGGATGTTCGCGTCTCCCCAACCATGGATGCGGGTGCCGTCCTCAACATCGGCGATGCCGGCCGAGTGGTGCTCGACCCTCGGGCGATGTGGCTATCCGGGATAGAGCGGGCGGTTCGCGAGAGATTCGAGAGCGGACAGTCGGCATCAGCCGGAGACGCGTTTGAGCACCTCCGTGAGCTACTTGTCCAAACCGCACTCGAGCCGATTGTCGAGGAGCTCCAGGATACCGGCAGCGTGCTGCGGACTGGTGACGGCGTCGCAATGGTGACCGGTCTGCGAGACGTGGGAAGCCAGGAAATCGTCGAGTTCGAGTGTGGCACGCTCGGCCTCGCGTTCTCGCTGAAGGAACACCAGGTCGGCATCGCTCTTCTCGGCAGCGAGGAGGGGGTTCGCGAAGGGAGTGATGTTCGTCGCACCGGGCATCTGCTGCAGGTCCCGGCGGGGGAGAGCGTTCTCGGCCGCGTGATGGACTCGCTGGGACGCCCGATGGACGGGCGTGGCGCTATCGTCCCAGCAGCATGGATGCCTGCCGAGCGACCCGCCCCCGGAGTCGTCGAGCGGCGGCCGGTCGACATGCCGCTGCACACCGGCATGAAGGCGATTGACGCGCTTGTGCCCATCGGCCGCGGTCAGCGCGAGCTTGTCATCGGCGACCGGAAGCTGGGCAAGACCACGCTCGCTGTTGACACGATCCTCGCGCAGAAGGGCCGAAACGTCTCGTGCATCTACTGTGCGATTGGCCAGAAGGCCTCGACAGTGCGCCACGTCGTCGCGACGCTGGAGGAATACGGTGCGCTCGAGTACACGGCCGTCGTCGTGGCGCTTCCGGGCGAGACCCCGGCGTTTCGGTATTTGGCGCCCTACACCGCATGCGCGCTGGGCGAGTACTTCATGGACCGGGGTGGCGACGC
>JBAXEO010000165.1:0-4396 GCA_037140395.1 Coriobacteriia bacterium | reverse complement strand
ATGTACGGGCTGGGCTTGCCGCTCTTGCTGGCGCTCAGACGCCTCGGCGTGCAGGATCTGTTCAGCGGGCGGAGCTAGTCTGAGAATCGGAGCTGGGAGATTGTCCGAGGTCGACCGATCCAGGGAATGTCTGACGGCCCCCGCGCAGAGCGCGCCCGGCGATTTTCTAATCGCGTGCGATGGCTCCGACTGTCACGCCTGCTCCAGCTGCGTTCGCCACTGCCCGGCTCAAGCTATTCGCGTCGAGGACGGCCATCCCCAGATCATTGAGTCCCGCTGCGTGAAGTGTGGCGCGTGCGTCGTTGAGTGCGGCAACGGGGGCTATGCCGTCCGCGACGATCTGGGAGCTGTGCGCGCGCTTCTTGCAAGCGGGAGGCGCGTGGTTGTAGTGCTGGCCAGCGAGTACTTGGCAGCGCTCCACCCAATGACGGCGTCTGAGGTCGAGTTCGCTCTCGAAACGGCCGGCTTTTCTTCCATCGAGACAACGGTCCTTGGCGAGGAACTCATCGCCGTTGCCTGGGAGCTGGCGTGTACACAATCACAAAGCCCGCTTCCGCAGCTGCGTTCGACCTGCCCGGTGGTCGTGTCGTGGGTCGAGCTCTATCACCCGCAACTGTCGGGCGCCTTGGTGACCATCATTCCCCCCTACATCGCACAAGCGCGTCTCATCAAAGCCACCGCACTCCAGGATGTGGCGGTCGTCTACGTGTCGCCATGCTGGGCTCGCAAGGATGAAATCTTCGATCCTCAACTGGCGGGAGCAGTCGACGTCGCAATCGGCTTCGATGAGCTCAGGTCGCTGCTTGCCGAGCAGCCCTCGCGCCACGGTACTGCTGCGCCGGGTCCATCAGCCACGCGCCGGCCACAAGCGGCGAAAGAGCTCTCGCTGACCGACGGGTTCCCGCGGCGATTTCTTACAGAGCGCGACCTGACGAGCCAAGACCTTGTCGCCGCGCGTGGCCTTGCCGAGATCGACCGGCTGCTCTCCGCTATCGAGAGCGGTGAGATCGCCCCGAGAGTGGTTGATCTGCTCAACTGCGAAGGCTGCGCTGATGGCCCAGCCGTCAATCCCGCACTCTCGGTGTTCGCAAAGCGCAACGTGATTGCGGCCGAGACAGCCCGACAGCCTCGGCCGAGCGTCGACAGTTCCCAGCTGCTCGACGCGCTGCCCACGATTGATACGCGCCGATTCTTCAGCCCCAGGCCGGTCCCAGACCGCGTCTCCTCCATCGAGGAAGCTGCGACGGTTCCCGCCGAGGGCGTGTTCGACCGTCACGTCGGCACCCCCAACTGCGACGCCGGTGAGGATGACACAACGGATGCGCTCACTAGCCTCGGCAATCGCCGGGTGCTTGACGAGCGTCTCGAGGCCGAGACGGCGCGGGCAAAACGCCATGGCTTGAAGTTGGCGTTCGTGGTGATCGGCATGGATGGCTTCTCGCAGGTCAATGATCGCTGCGGGCATCCCGCGGGAGACCGGCTGCTGATTCAGGTGGGGCACACTCTCGTAGCAACCCTGCGTTCGACCGACGTCGTTGTCCGATATGGCGGAGACGAGTTTGCAGTCATCCTTCCGGAGACCAACAAAACCGAAGCGTGGGCTGTCGCCGAGAGAATCCGCGCCGCGCTTGCCCGGCTGTGGTTGCTGGCGTCGGATGGAACGCGAATCTCGGTCAGTGGGTCGATCGGCGTCGCTGGGTACGGACCCGCTGCCGACTCGGCTTCTGCGCTTGTGGCAGCGGCTGGCGCAGCGCTGCGCCGCGCCAAGGAAAGCGGCCGCAGCAGGGTCGAACTAGCACCTGGCTAGGAGGGGAGCCGTCATGCATGACGCGCTGCTGTGCGTCGCCGAGGGAGATCGCGTGCGATGCGGCCTCTGTCCGCACGCATGCCTCATCGCCGAGGGCGCGAGCGGCATCTGCGGCGCCCGGGGAGTCGTCGCGGGCACGCTCAGAGCGCTCACCTACGGGCTCGTGAGCTCGGCCGCGGTAGATCCAATCGAGAAGAAGCCGGTCTTTCACTATCGCCCAGGCAGTCAGGTGGCATCCTTCGGTTCCATCGGCTGCACCATGCGCTGCGGCCACTGCCAGAACTGGGAGATCTCCCGCCCCAAGGGTGCGGACGGTTCGGTTGCCGTGCGAGAGATGACGCCGCGCGATGCGGTCTCGTTTGCGCTCAAGACCGGTGCCGAGGGCATTGCGTTCACCTACAACGAGCCTGTCATTTGGCTTGAGTGGGTGCTCGATACGGGACGACTCGCGCACGAGTCGGGGCTGTTCGTGGTGATGGTCACCAACGGCTACGTGACACCGGCCGGCCTCGACGCCTTCGCCGAGGTCACCGATGTCTGGCGTGTCGATATCAAGGCGTATTCCGAGGAGCCCTTCAGGCGGCTGTGCCATGTGCCGCATGCCGAGGCCGTGCGTGAACAGGCGGTTCGCGCCAAGAGGGTGCACGGAATGCACGTCGAGTGCGTAACCAACGTTGTCCCCACAGTTAACGACTCAACAGACGAGTTGCGCTTGATCGCGACTTGGATTGCGGCAGAGCTCGGAGCCGACACGCCGTGGCACGTGACCAGGTTCACCCCGTATCTCGAGTTCGCTGAGCTTCCAGCAACGCCGCTGGCCACGCTCGAGCGTGCTCGCTCTGCCGCTCGCGAGGCCGGGCTTAAGTTCGTGTATCTCGGCAACGTGGATGCGCCAGGTGCCGAAGACACCTACTGCCCCCGATGCGGCACCCTTTGCGTGAGCCGGCGCGGCTTTGTCGTCCTCTCCGATAACCTCGCCGCGGACGGGTTGTGTGGTTCGTGTGGCGAGCCACTCAACATCGTCATGTACCCCGCGCGCTGATACGAGGGCGACCCGAGAGCCGAGGAGCGGTATCATGTACCGGGCCCTGACACGGGCCCGCGAACTGTCCCCAACAAGGGAGCGTTGCTCACCTGTGGAACCCATCGTCATCATCCCGACTTTCTGGACGCGTCCCAAGTCCAAGCGCGGAAACGCCGCCACCTCCATAGACGACCTCTCGGCCGTCTACGATCATCCAACACCCATCGATTCTGACGGCACGCTGCCGGACTGCCTGCGTTCGCTACAAAAGGTCGGCGGTCTGGGTCGCGTCGTCATCATCGCCGCTGCCACAGATGAAACTATCGAGCATCGCGCCGAGGACAAGGTCAGAGAGATCGTCGACGATTTTCCTGACATCGACGCGTTCGTGTTCGGCCCCGCCGAGCTTGGCAGTCTTCACCGCCGGCTCGAGCAGCTCGAGTTCGCCGACATGATCGACGGCATTACCCTCAGGGGCTACGGTGCGGTTAGAAACGTCGGGCTCATGGCTGCCGCGGTACTCGGCCACGAGGCGGTCATCTTTGTCGACGATGACGAGATTGTGACCCAGTCTGACTTCCTCAAGACCGCGATGTACGGTCTGGGCGCCAAGTTCGAGGACGGCACACCGCTGCTCGCCAAGACCGGCTACTACACCGACGAGCATGGCAGGTGGCAGCGCAACGATGAAGCGCACTGGACCGACATGTTCTGGCGTCAGCGTGATGCGTACAACCAGGCGCTCTCGGTGGTCAGCAAGCCCCCGCGCATTCAGCCGACGTCGCTTGCGGCCGGCGGATGCTTGGCGTTGCACCGCGACATGTTCGCGAATGTCTCCTTCGATCCCTGGGTCCTGCGCGGCGAGGACATCGACTACGTCATCAACGCGCGGATGCACGGCGGCGGCGTCTATCTCGACGAGGATTGGTGCGTAGTGCATCAGCCTCCCGAGCCCGTGAGTGAAGCGATTCGCTTCCGTCAGGATGTCTACCGCTTTGTCTACGAGCACCGCAAGATCGAGTTCGCCAAGTCCCAAGTCGACTTGCGGCAAGTGACTCCCAAGTCGATGATGCCCTACCCCGGTACGTTCATTGACTCCTCCGTTGGCTGGCGCGCCAGCGTGACCGCGTTCTTGCGGATGTTGGCTCGTCCGGAAAAGGGTCACTACTTCCACATCGGCCTACATGGGACGTCCGACGCTTCCACGTATGCCCGCGAGAACTGTCAGAACTACTTTGAGTTCCAGCGTCGCTGGCCCATCTTGATGGACGGTCTGTGGGATGACGTGGCGCTCAAGTCGCTCTTCTCGGGCGAGCGGCAGATGGACCGGAGCGCCATCACCGGCCGCTTCCCGGTCGTGCCGTCCTAGGCGCCCAGCGACAGACGGTGTAGCCGCCATATGCGGACGCAGCTGACCACTCTTGCGATCGGCTTGGTCTCGGGGATATTCTCGGGAGCCTTTGGTATTGGCGGCGGCCTTGTCACGACGCCGGCAATCCGGCTGATTCTCGGCGCCCCAGGTCTCGTCGCCGTAGGCACGCCTCTCCCGGTGATCCTGCCGAGCG
>JBAXEO010000164.1:0-4398 GCA_037140395.1 Coriobacteriia bacterium | reverse complement strand
GCCAAGTCGGGTATACAGTTGTTGCGAGTGCTAAGCCTTCCTAATCACGCCAGCTTGGTGCAAAGGCGTGGATCCAGAGCGGGGAGTGTGGATTCGGCGTGCGGAAGGCGAATCAGTGAGGTTCGACCAGGTGTTGTCGGAAGCCGCCAAAGGTCGTTCCTTACGACTGATTGAGCGGAGTGTTTGATGGTCACAAAGGGAGACCCTCCAGATCACGACGTCACGCCGAGCGCCGCTGAGGAGCTTCGCCGTAAGGCCGAGCAGCGTCTCAGCAAATCGCCAGATACATTCATCCGGGCCGTGCCTGAGGATCCTGCCGCCACTATCCACGAGCTACAGGTGCATCAGATCGAGCTTGAAATGCAAAACGAGGAGCTGCGTCGCGCGCAGCTCGAGCTGGACGAGCAGCGCTCGAAGTACTACGTGCTCTTCGATCTCGCTCCGGTGGGCTATCTGGCTCTCGGCGCCAGCGGTGTCATCAGCGACGCCAACCTGACCGCCGCCCGATTGCTGGGTGTTGCGCGAGACGCTCTTGTCGGCAAGCCGTTCAGTGCTTTTGTCTCTGCGGCCGACCGGGATGTCTGGTACGCGAAGCAGCAACTGCTTTCTCAAGTCGACGAGCCGCAGTCGTATGACTTGCGATTGCTGCGCTCTAGCGCTGCAGCGAGCTCCGGTAGCTTTTGGGCGAGCATCGAAACAACCCCTCGGCACTTGCTTGACGGTGCGGCTGATTCGTATCGTGTTGCGTTCGCCGACATCGACAAGCGAGTGAGTCTGGAGAGCGCGGCACAGGAGAGCGACGCGTCCCTACAGGCGGTTCTGCAATCCACGGCCGACGGGATTCTTGCGGTCGACACAAGCAACAAAGTGATTTTCGCCAATGAACGCTTCGCCGAACTGTGGAAGATTCCGGCTGCGGCGATGGCGCAGGGGGATGACTCAGTCCTTCTCGACAGGATATTGGATCAGCTAGTCGACCCGCGAGGCTTCCTCTACAAGGTTCAAGAACTGTACGGATCGGACCAGGAGAGCCTTGACACACTCCGCTTCAAGGACGGACGGGTGTTCAAGCGCACATCGAGGCCACTGTTGCGGGGGGCCGAATTGCGCGGGAGGGTGTGGTCATTCTCCGACGTCACCGAGCGCGTTATGGAGAGCAGCGAGCTGAGTCACGAGCTGGAGTTGCTCTCATGTGTTGAGACCGTCGCGTGTGTCGGCGGCTGGCGGAGATCCCTCAACGGCGACCGCGATGAATGGTCCGAGGCTGCTCTGCGCATCCTGGGATTGACTCGCGAGGTGTGTGACGGCTCCCCGATTCAAGCAATCGACAGCGTTATGGTTCCCGATGATCGCGAATCGTTCTGGCAGTGGATGAACAGAGAGTCATGGACCGAAACTGACGCCTCGGTAGATTTCAGAATTGCCATGCCGGACGGCAAGATCCGCTGGATTTGTGCCGAGAAGGCTCTTCAAACCGGCGAAGATGGCGCGCCCGTCGCCACTGTCGGATTTGTGCAGGATGTGACGAATCGCAAGCGCGCCGAGGAAGAAAGAGCCGGAGGTACGGCTTTGACAGCCAACGTTGATGGTCTCACCGGTTTGCATAACCGGAGAGGATTCGACCTCATAGCCAAGCAAGCGATCTCGCAAGCGCAGCGTGCGAATCAGGGAGTAGGGCTGATTCTGTGCGACATCGATGGACTGGCCTCAGTCAACGACGAGTTGGGGCGAATCGAGGGGGACAGGGTCCTGGAAGATGCTGCATCAGTGATGCAGCTCGTGCTCAGGAGCGCCGATGCCATCGCTCGCACCGGAGGCGATGAGTTCGTTGTGCTCACTGTTGGCAGTTGTGGTGAAGATATTGTCGACATGAATACGAGGTTGCAGTCGGGATTCGCAGCATTTGACGAGGACGGCAAGCGCTCGTATAGACTCTCCGTGAGCACGGGAACCGCATGGAGCGAGCCTGGGGCTCCGTGTCGGCTCGAAGAGCTCCGTGCGGTGGCGGATTCGGCGGTGTATGCCGAGAAGCTGCGGCGTCGGAGCACCGGTTCCCCAGATTTCTCGCTCACGCAGGTTTAGGGAGCTCGGTCCCAGCCGCTGATATCCACGATGCTGAGAAGCATTGACGCCTACCACCAGGCTGGAGTCGTTTCGTGACCTACATCTTCCTGGTGGCGTTCATCCTGATCATGATCGGCGAACTAGCCGACAAGTCCCAGCTCCTAGCGCTACTGCTTGCCACGCGCTACAAGGCATGGCAGGTGCTCGTCGGCATCTTCATCGCGACCTTCGTCATCCACTTCTTCACAACGCTCGCCGGACAGTTCTTGGGCGCCGCCATCCCCAAGGGCGTCATCCCATGGATGACGGGCCTACTCTTCATCGGATTCGGCGTCTGGACGCTGCGGGGCGACAAGGTCGACGACGACGATGCCGACAAGGGCGCGCGCTATGGGCCAATCGTCGCCACGACCATCGCGTTCTTTCTTGCCGAGCTGGGCGACAAGACTCAGATCATGACGCTGAGCATCTCGGTAGACCCCGGCGGAGCCCTGCTGTCCTACCTCAAAGGAGCGGGACCGACCGTCCAGAGCTGGCTTGCCACCGCCGGTTCGCCCGCGAACGTGAGCCAGGTGGGCCGCTTCTGGGCGGTTACGCTGGGCTCGACGATAGGGATGGTTGTTGCCGACGCGATTGCAATCGGAATTGGAAGGCTTCTCGGCAAGAGCATGCCTGAGCTGCTGATGCGCCGAGTGTCGGGTGTGATCTTCATACTGTTTGGGCTGCTGAGTATCGGCTCCGCGCTGTTCGGCTAGCCGCTCTGGAGTGATTCTCCACACTAACTCCGCTTGTCGTTTGACGCGCACCCGTTTAGGCTCATTCAGTTCGGGCAAAGCGAAACCGTCTTGGAGGCATGCGTGTTGGTCTTCGCCGACATGAGCAGATTGTTGAAGTGCTTCGTCATCGCCGTCGTGCTTCTTGCCGGCATAGTCGTGTTGTCCGTGTGTGCGGAGGGCTTCTGCTCCGTATGCTCGCACGATTACATCGACGGTACCAATCCTTCTCGGTCGATGGTGCGTGTTGCAAGCGGGCTGCGCGGTGTGTTCGCATCGGCGCTTTCTCTTGCCCGGTGGTCACCATCGTTGACGACTGGACGGCTCGCGCGATTGGATTGCTTCTCCATCTCCGTGTTAACCCCTCTCGCACAGTCTCCGCTCAGAATCTGAACTCCGACGACAGTCCCAATGTCGTTGTCGAGTCCTAGGGCAGGAGATTTACCATGCTTCGTTCGATTCGTCTCATTCTTGTGTGCGCCGCATTCGTTCTTGCGGTCTCGCTAGCCACCATCAGCTTGGCTGCTCCGGTCACCTGGGAGCGGATCGACGTCACGCGGCATTCGGCCCAAGACGGCGGCGTGATGATGGTCTCCGGGGAGCTGCCGGCAACGGCATCACTGCCAGCCGAGGCGGAGCTCTCGGTCCCCGCAGGTTCCGAACTCCAATGGATTGGAGAGATCCTGGGTGGTCCGGCATCGGAGGACCCTGAAGTCCAGTTTACCAAGACCACTGCCGACGGCGTTGATCGCTATCGGTTCACAATGACCAAGTCACGCATGGCTCAGATCGAGGTCCCGACCTCTGACGGTCCGGCCTTCGACGGCTCCGTCTATACACCATCTCTCACGTGGACGGCTACGCAAGACGTCCCCGAGGTCACGCTGAGCCTAAGAGTGCCGCAGGCGGCCCAGATCGCGACGCCAGTTCCAGGAGCATCGATGCAACCGGCGGAAACCGGCTACAGTCTCTACTCCAAGACCGTCAAAAAGGTAAAGGCGGGTGACACGCTCGACCTCGCCGTCGGATACTCGCTTCCGGCGGCAGCTGCGAGCACGGCGGCTCCCGAGGCGGCCGGCTCCAATCTGGCGATCCCCATCGTCTTAGTTCTGGCAGTGCTAGCGGCATTCATCGGACTGATCGTTTCGGTCCGCCGCAAGATGACGTCGAGTTCGTCTGACGACGCCCGTGGCTCACTCGGCGCAGCAGTTGCCACCACCGAGGCGGTCAAAACTGCCGAGAAGAACAGCGCCGAGGGTTCTGGGTCGGCCACGTCTCGCGATGGCGATTCGGCAGCGCCCAGGAGTCCTCTGTCGGGCAGGGCGAAGCGCAACCTGGTCACCGGGGCAATCATCGGGATACTGATCATTGCGGCGGCCGTCGTCGTGATGCAGACCACGCGCCCTCAGCTCACGGGGGACACCATCAGCCAAACCTTTGCGCCGGGAGAGCCGTGTGCGACGGCAACGATCCCAATCAAGGTGTCGGGGGATGCCGATCCCCGCACCACAGCAGACGCGCTGTTCGCGGCGCTCAAACCGCTCACCGGGCTGAATACGGC
>JBAXEO010000163.1:0-4419 GCA_037140395.1 Coriobacteriia bacterium | reverse complement strand
GCCTCGCGCTGCACAGCTGGATAGAGCGCCTCGACGATGGTGAGCACGACGTGCGAGGCCAAGTGCTCCTCCCACACGCTCTCTGCGCCGTGCGACCACTGGGCGCCGATCTGGGCGAGGTACGGGCCGAGGACGCGAACGTAGAGGTCGGGGACGGTGATCCGCCCGGAGGCGACCGCATCGAGTGTGAGGGCAACAGCGCCTGAACGGTCGCGTGCGTCCACGAGCGCCTGGAGTTCATCGAGCAGGTTGGCGGCGATCTGGCCGTCTTGAGTGGTGGGCATAAGTCTCCTTCCCTCTGCACTGCATGGTACCCGATGCGGCCGGCCATGCGGCTGTATCAGCGCAGGTTGCGTGCGTGTGTGAAGGCGCAGACGGGGGCAGTCCTAGTGCGAGTCCGCGCACGGTCCGAGCTTCGTCCGAGATCCGCCGCGACACTTGGCTAGACAACCAACGGTGCGGACGGTAGAATCCCGTTCGCTGTCCGCTTCGGCGGATACCCATTTTGGGGGTGTAGCTCAGCTGGTTAGAGCGCTGGCCTGTCAAGCCAGAGGTCGCGGGTTCGAGCCCCGTCACTCCCGCCATCGAATTCAAGCAGGTCAGCCAGGGTTTCTGGGGCTGGCCTGTTGCGTGTTTCGGGGCGATTTCAGTCTCGGTGTGCAGCGGGTGTGCAGGGCCGGAGACACGCACGCGAGCATATCGGTCGCACTGGTCTGTGACTATTCTCATCTCCGCCCAATCGGGCTCTAATCAACCGCGCCCACAGTCATACCCGCTGGGGTATGCCCGAGACCGCGCGAGTTTCTAAGCAACACGCCAGAGCAGGTCACACACGCCGTGCCGGCGCTGCCTCGAGAGAAGGTGTGGCAAGTGCGCAAGCCGATCATGCTGGTGGTTCTGCTGGTCGCGGTGCTTGCACTGTCTGCGTGCACTCGCACCTACCCCGGTTTCGGGTCGCCGGCCGCAACTCTCAAAACCTACTTCATGTCGTCGCAGAAGGCGGACTACTCAGCAACGTGGAGCTGCTACAGCCGGCAGTATCAGGCTGCGGTTCCCGAGGGTGATTTCGCCAGTCACAGGAAGCGGGCTGGAGCGCTGAAGGGCTACCACGTCGAGAGTGTGTCCGTGAACGGTGACTCGGCCGCGGCGCTGGTCAGCCTCACCTTCGCTCCGATTGCCGGGGCGGCCGGCTCGCCTCCCACGGTCACGAAGGTCCGAGAGAACCTGGTTCGCGAGTCAGGCAGCTGGAAGATCAAGGTTTGGTAGGCGGACCCAACCAGGGGACGCACACGCAAAGAAGGAGTGATCTCATGAAGAGAGCGCTACTGACCGCGCTGTTCGCCACAGTCCTGTGCCTTGCGTTCGCGCAGTCCGCGTTGGCCGTCGGGATCACCGGTACCGTCAAGGACATCAACACGGGCGCGCCGATACCGGGAGCCGCAGTCATCGATGGCGGCGCCTCTGCGGTTACCGACGCGAGCGGCGCCTACACCCTCGCCGCCGCCCCGGGCGACTACACCCTGAGCGCGGCTAAGGCTGGCTACCTCACCACGTACCAGATCTGCACGGTGTCGGCGGGCTCCTCGGCACGGGTCGACTGGTTCCTGACCACCGCCTATCCGGCCAAACCGGTGCCGGCAAAGAAGATCACAGTGCTGGCCTGGAACGACCTGGGCATGCACTGTGACCAAGACAGCTACAAGTACTTCATGGTGCTTCCACCGTTCAACACCCTTCACGCGCAGGTGTTCGGGGGCGAAGACGCGGCGAAGTACACGATCAGCTACTCATTCGCCAAGAAGCAGGACTCCACACTGCACACGGACTTCTGGACGTATGCGTCGAGCTTCGGGTACAACCTCCCAAAGAACGTCGGGCTGACTGGGAATGGCCTGTCCGGCCAGATGAAACTCGAGAATGCGCAGACGGGCCTGTTCACTGCGAGCGGCATCCCGGTGACACCGTATGACGACGATGGCACCTGGGATCCGTACGGTCAGGCAACGCTCGTAGTCAAGGATGTGGCTGGGACCGTAGTCGCCACGACGAACGTCGTGGTTCCGGTCTCAACTGAGATGTCGTGCTCAAACTGCCATGGGACCGCGAACCCCGCCGTCGATATTTTGACCAAGCACGACGCCTCCAACGGCACGTCCCTTCTTGCCGACGCGAATGCCGGCCACCCGCACTCGTGCTCGGAGTGCCACTCCGACAACGCGCTGGCGGCCCCCGGCAAGGCGGGCGTCGAAAGCCTGTCGTACGCGATGCACAAGCGTCATGACGGCAAAGTCAGTTCTGACACCGATGGGTGCTACACGTGCCATCCCGGACCGAAGACCGAGTGCATGCGCGGCATCATGGCTCGTGCGGGCAAGGGCTGTGTCGACTGCCATGGCACCACCACTACCCTGTGGACCTCGGTGGATGCCGGTCGCAAGCCGTGGCTCGACGAGCCCAAGTGCAGCCAGTGCCACGACGCGGCCCATGGCGAGAACGCGGGAACGCTGTACCGCAATTCCGTGCTCAAGAACTCCGTGGCTGGTGACATGAACGGCAAGATCTACTGTGAGGCCTGCCACAATGGTACTCATGCCGAGTACGCAACGAACAACCCTGCGGACGCGGTCATCACCCAAACCTATCAGGGTGACAACTACTGGATCTACAACTGCCAAATCTGTCACAAGGGCAGCGACTCAGAGACGGCCTTCAGCGGTCAGGCGATGCACCGCGGCGCTACTGCGGGCGGCGGCGGCACGGAGTCGCACACGGTGGCAGGATTCATCGACAGCGCCACGCCGAACCATCCGGCGGTCGGTCAGCCAGTCTCGTTCTCCGGTCACGCGACCGACTCGCTCGGACACAGTGCTATCGGCTACCAGTGGCTTGACGGCGCAACGCCGATATCCACCGCAGCCTCGTTCTCGACAACCTCGCTTACCGCCGGCGTCCACACCATCCACTTCCGCGTGCAGTGCTCCAGCGGAATCTGGTCGCCCGATGTGATCGCCAGCATCACCGTGGCTTCCTCGCAAGTGGGGAACGTCTACCGCTTCCGTAACCTCAAGAACGGTTACTACTTATGGACCGCCGACGAGAACGAGAAGACAGCCATCATTAACACGCTGTCCAGCACCTGGAATTACGAGGGCGTGGCCTATCGGATCAACACCGCCAATCCGTTGAACTCCTCGCCGTTGTGGCGCTTCCGCAGCGTCCTCGGTGGCTTCTACCTCTTCTCGGCTGACGCCAGCGAGAAGAGCACCATCATTGCCACGCTCTCTCGGACATGGGCCTACGAGGGGTTCGCCTACAGTGTCTCGACGGATCCGAGCGGCTTTCCCGTGTGGCGCTTTCGCAACAAACTAGACGGCACCTACCTGCTCTCAGCTGACCCCGCAGAGAAGGACAACATCGCCGCCACGCTCCAAGGTACCTGGGAGCTGGAAGGGCCAGCGTTCTACCTGGCACCGTAGCGCAGGCCAGAGCCCAGCAGAGAACGCCCTCGCCTCGGCCGGAGATCGAACTTTTCGCAGAGGCCAAGGGTGACCTTCCCGTCGGCTCGATGAGTGCGGTTGGGTCTGATAGCATGATTGTCTTAGTTGGCGCAGTTTCGTGGATTGTGCCTTTTTGGCCGCCAAGGGGGCATGAGGTTGAGGTATCGCACGACGTTGGCTGTTGTTGCGGGCGTTGCGGTAGCCGCTCTGATTCTCGTGGTCGCGGCGGTCAATACAAGCAGCAAGGCACCTTCGCTGAAGGCTGGTGCGCCAGTTGCCGTGCCTTCTGACAAGGCAACTGGTGAGTCGTCGGGTGCAACCGGGAGTTCGCTTGGCGTTGCACCACAGCCGGGTCTTTCCGATGCGAACGGGCAATCCGTCGCCCGGTCTTCTACTGGTGAGCCGCCTTCTGTACCGGTCACCACGAAGACGCCGCTTGCGACCGTCAGCGTGCCGCCGACCAGAACAGTCGCTCTTCTTGATACAAACGCCGCCGATCCGAACTCCGCTTATGCGGTCACCTTCGCGCCTTATGGGTTTGGGCCTAGCGGCGCGGGCCGCTCGCTCGTCGCCCGCATCACGCAGTCGACGGCGCTGGGCAAGCCAAAGAAGGTGTTTGAGTTCAAGGACCAGAATGTGGTCTTCGACATCACAGGGATCCCGACGGAGAAGGCGATCGGATTCGGAGGCACCTACGAAGGCACGGTTGTCCTGATCCCGCAGAGCGACGTGCTGGTCCTGAGTCTTCGCGATGTCAAGTAGACGTCCGAGCAAACGGCCGACCTCGGCAGGGTATTCCTCGGTGGCTCGTTCTCGCAACTTGCCAGGAAGATCCAAGAGAGTCGCCGAAGGACTGCTGATCGCGGGCGTCTCGGCTGCAATACTCCTCGTCCCGCTGGCGGTTTGGCCGTTTGGGATGAAC
>JBAXEO010000162.1:0-4524 GCA_037140395.1 Coriobacteriia bacterium | reverse complement strand
CCCAAGAAGACCGCGAACACCAAGACCACCCACACGACCTTGCGACGAATAGCGTCGGCGACGACCGCGGTCGCAATCGCGAGGATCTTTCTCATCGGTCGTCACCTCCTTTCGCATCTTCGTCGGCAGGCGCATCGTCGGCCTGGGTGGAGTCACTCACGAGGCACGCGAAGTAGTCCTCCAGAGAGTCGCGCTTGGGGCTGACCGACAGGAGATTCCAACCGCTGTCGTCGAGAAGGTCGACAACGCGCCGGACATGCTCGTCAGCCACCGAGAAGACACTAGTGCTGCCGTGAAGAGCCACATCTCGCGCCAGTCCGGCGACATCTGCCGGCAGCTCGCCAGCTCCGCGTGCCGAGATCGAAGTCTCGCCTGCGACATTGAGCAAGTCATCGATGTGGCCACGCGCCGCCACCCGCCCGCTGTTGAGTATGGTCACCTCGTCGGAAACAGTTTCGACCTCCGAAAGCTGGTGCGACGAAAGCAGAATCGTCACGCCTTGGGCCTTGAGCTCCAGCATCAGGTTGCGAATGTCGCGCTGTCCCACCGGGTCGAGACCCGAAGCCGGCTCATCGAGCACGAGCACCTCAGGAGAGCCGAGCAGTGCCGACGCAAGCCCTAGCCGCTGCAGCATGCCACGCGAGAACTTAGAGAGCAGCGTCTTTTGTCGGCCATCGAGACCGACGCGGTCGAGCAAGTCCGCGGTCTGCTCGGCGAGTGCGGAGCGGCGCAGCCCTGTGAGGCGGCCGTACAGGCTCATGGCCTCGCCGGCGGTCAGCTGCGACGGGAAGTAGGGCTGCTCAGGCAAGAAGCCAAGCCGGGCACGAGCTCCCGCTGCGGAAGCGGAAACGCCGAGGATCTCAAAGCGACCTGCGCTGGGCCTGACCAGGCCAAGCAGCATCTTCAGAGTCGTGGTCTTGCCTGAGCCATTGGGGCCGAGGAGCCCGTGGATCGCTCCGCGCGATACCGAGATGGACACATCGGCGACCGCCTCTCGGCGACCTCCAGCCTCGCGCCCATAGTCCTTGCGGGCGTGCTCAACAAGAATCGCGGGGGCCGGTTCTTCTCGCCCATCGATCGTCGTTTTCGTTTTGGGGCTCACAACCATTGCATCCAGTCCCCCTTGATAACTGACCAGAACTCACCTTGAGTTACTTGACGCCAAAGACCTTCTTGTATTTTGCCTTCGCCTTTAGGAAGTCGGCCTCGTTCGTGGTGAAAGTCTGTGACCCGTCCTTGCCGGTCAGCACAAAGTACAGGTACTTGGTCTGGTCAGGGTGCGCGGCGGCATCGAGAGCCTTGAGCCCCGGATTGCAGATCGGCCCCGCAGGTAGACCAGGTAGCTGGTAGGTGTTGTAGGGGGTCTTCTTGGCGGTGTCGTCGTTCTTGAGGACTTTCGTGCCCTCGGGCATCGTGTACAGCACCGTGGAGCACATCTGCAGACGCATCTTGGAATGCAGCCGGTTGTAGATTACCGAGGAGACCATGGGGAATTCGCGGTCGATCTGCGACTCGCGCTCAACTATCGACGCGATGATTGCGATGTCGGCCACGGTGAGGTTCTTCGACGTGGCGTACGAGAGGTCGACGGAGGCAAGCTCTTTGTCGAACTGGTCGAGCATCATCTCGACAACTGACCTAGCCGAGGCCCCCTTCTTGATGCGATAGGTCTTGGGGAAGAGGAACCCCTGGAGTGAACCGCCGTACGCTCCGACCAGGTAGGGGTGCTGCGCCGCGAACTCGGGTGCTCCTGTGGTCATGAGCCTCGTGAGTTCGCCCTGCGAAATGCCCGTCTCGGCGGAAACCCGCTGTGCAACCTGCTCGTCGGTGAATCCCTCCGGGATAGTGAAATCGATGTAGACGATGTCGGGACCTGCAGCGAGCTTCTCAAAAACCACATCGTTGGGCATACCTGTCGCGAAGGCGTAGGCACCAGGCTTGAACTGGCTCGACAGCTTGGAGTCGCGCGCACGCAAGCGAAACATCAGCGCGTTTTGGACAACGCCAGCTTTGGCAAGCTGCTCGGCGATTTCCGTCGCGTTTGATCCCTTCTTCACCACAATGTTGACGGGCGTCCCGGCGGGCAAGGGATTCTCCACCCGCAACAAGAGCCACCATCCAGCGATTCCGGCTGCCAGAACCAGCAGAAAAATCACCCCGAGCACTGCGCTCACCAGAATCCACGGACTCCGACGCTTCTTCACTGCGGCCTGCTGAACCCTGGTGGAATCGTCACTCATCGGCGCTCTCCCGGCGGTACTGTCGCGTCGGCCTTGGTCGCGCTCATCTTGAAGCGGCTACTCACCGAACACCTGCTTTGACTTCTTCTTGGCAGCTTTGAACTCGGTGAGGTTAGTGGTGAACGTATGCGAGCCATCCTTGCCCGTGAGCACATAGTAGAGCAACTGCGTCTTGGTGGGCGCGGCCGCGGCCTGGAGGGACTTGAGCCCCGGATTGGATATCGGACCCGGTGGAAGCCCCTTGTGTGCGTAGGTGTTGTAGGGCGAATCAATATGGATGTCGGCGTTGGTGAGACGGAAACGATTGTTGCCGAGCACGTACTGAATCGTGGCGTCGATCTTCAAGAACGAGTCGGTCCGAAGGCGATTGTGGATTACGGAGGAGACCAAAGGCCGCTCCGCGTCCAGTTTGCTCTCACGCTCGATCATCGACGCAAGTGTAACGAGCTGGTTCACGCTCAATCCGTTTGACGTGGCCTGCGCAAAATCGACAGAAGCACTCTCCTTGCCAAACTGGTCGAGCATCATCTCGATGACCTCGGTCGCCGAGGAACTCGCCTTGACCCGGTAGGTCTTGGGAAACAGATAGCCTTCGAGCGATCCCTTGTACGCGCCAGCGAGATACGGATGGCCCTCGACAAACTGGAGCGCGCCTGACTTGGCCAAGCGAGTGAACTCATTCTTGGGGACCTGCGCCTGCTTCTCAAAGCGCTCCGCGATCTGGTCGATCACGAAGCCTTCGGGAATCGTCACCGACACGTAGACCACCGGCGGTCCCGCCTTTAGGGCGTCGATGACCGAAGAAGCCGACATGCCGGCAGTCAGGTCGTAGACGCCGGGTTTGAGCTTGCCGTCGACGCCAAACACACGGGCGCGGACGCGAAACGCCGTCGAGCTGCTGATGACTCCCACCGATTGGAGCTTGCGCGCGATCGTCTCGGTATCGGTCCCGGGCTTGATCTCGATCTGCACCGGCGAACCGGCGAGCTTCACGGGCCCAGTGTCCGGCCCTCGCAACGCCTGCCACGCGGCGGTTGTGGCGAGTCCCACGAGCAGTACTGTGAGCACCACCGCCGCGACCTGGAGCACCTTGATCGCACCGCTCGGTGCAAGAAACTTCTTCCCGGATTCATCGCGTGACAGCCAGACCATCACTGCCGCTCCGCGCCAGGTTCTCGGGAACCATCAAGGTAGCTCTGCAGAAAGATCGCGGCCGCAACCATGTCGATGCTGCCACGCTTGTTCCTGTCCGAGACGCCCGCCTCGGTCATGGCGCGACGCGCCGCCGTCGACGACAGGCGCTCATCGGCGAACTCGAGCGGCAGCGATACGAGGCTGGCAAGACGCTGCGCCGCGCTGCGAACGCGCGCAGCCTGCGTTCCCTCGCTGCCGTCCAGGGACAGCGGAAGGCCGGCTACCAGCAGCTCAACCTCATAGTCGGCCACGAGGCCGATGAGTTCTCGGCCGTCGCCTAGCGCCTTGCGCGCGTCGATGACCGCCAGAGGTGTGGCCACCGTGCCGGACGGATCCGAGACAGCGACGCCAATCCGCTTCTCTCCGATGTCGAGTCCTAGGATGCGCACGGTGCCGCGAGCCCTACCTGACGCCGAGAGTGTCTCGGGCGACCTGCAGCGCTTCGTCGATAGCGTCTGCATTGTCGCCACCGCCCTGCGCCATATCCGCTTTGCCGCCGCCGCGACCGCCAACCACCGTGGCCATGGCCTTGATGACGTCTCCCGCGTGGAAACCTGTGGCCACGGCCTCGTCGCTTCCGGCGGCGATGAGGAGGACCTTGCCGCTCTCAACGTCGGTGCTCGCAAACACAACCGCTCCCCCACTCATGCGGGCGCGGACAACGTCGGTGGTGTTGCGCAGCTGCTTGGTGTCGGTCGGTGCAACGCGCGCCACGGCGAGCGGATAGCCGACGTCGACAACATCCTCGACGAGCTCGTCGACGCCACCCTGAGACATCATCTGCTTGGAACGGTCTGCTCGCGACTCAAGTTCCTTGACCTTGGCGAGCAACGTGACGGTGCGCTCGGAAACGTCGAAGCGCTGTATCTTGAGCGCGTCGGCGGCCTCGACCAGTTCACTCTCCTCGCGAGAGACGTACTCGTAGGCGTCGAAACTCGTCACGGCCTCGATGCGCCGCAGGTTCGCTCCGACACTGCTCTCATTGAGTACCTTGAGGAAGCCGATCTCACTCGTGCGGCCCACGTGGGTGCCTCCGCACAGCTCCTTGCTGAAGTTGCCCACCTCGAGCACGCGGACGAAGTCACCGTAC
>JBAXEO010000161.1:0-4557 GCA_037140395.1 Coriobacteriia bacterium | reverse complement strand
AACGCGAAGACGCGGCTCTTGTTGTAGGCGAGGATGCGCTCGTAGTCGCCCGGCTGGACGCCACCGAACGCCATGGCCGCGCGGGTCGCAAAACCGATCGAGTAGATCTGGCTGTAGACCTCCTCGCCAAACGGCACCAGACGAGTGTCCCACCCGAGCTGGATTCCTTCCTCGGCGAGCTGGGCACCGAAGGACTTGCCGTTCGTCTGGCCCGCCATGAAGACGTAGAGCATCTTCTCCTGCATCTCGCGAGCGAGCTTGACCGCCGTGGCGTTGTCGGGTGCCGCGCCGACCACCGCAGCGAACCCGGGTGCCGAGCCATCGACGAACTCGACGCCCTTGGCGCGCATGATGACGTCGTCAGCCGCTCCCAGCCACAGATCGGTGACAGGCGATGGGTCGCTGTCGAGATAGTTCAGCGCCTCGTGGCACTCCTCGGCAAGAAGCGTTGCGATACCGGCGTCGAGCGTGGGGCCGAGGTAAGGCAGCACAGATGCTCCGACGGCGCCTCGGGGAGCAGGTCCTTGGCGTAGGCCAAAACGCGATCCATGTCCGAGAGCTTCTCGACCTTCTCGCCGGTAAGTCCGTAGATGACCGGCAGGTAGTAGCCGGTGTTGGGGAGCTCAATGGCCTTCTCGGCGCCAAAGCTCTCCTTGGCGCGCGCGAGCTTGGCCTCGGTCTTGGCATAGATGCTGTGTGCGCCGCGAATGGCCGCAGAGGCGATGATCTTAGACACTACAGCTCCCTTCTCATATCCATGTCGAAGAGAACCCGCTCTTGCGCGGTGTCTATCTTGAGCGCCTTCCGAGCGCCGTCGATCAGGTCAAGCGTCGCGGTGACCATATCCTGGGGCTCCTTGATGAAGCGTAGCGAGCCACCGTATCTCTCGGTCCAGCCGTCGATCATGTAGTCCGTAGCGACTTGGCTGTTGGCAACCGGCGAACCGACGCCGCCAAAGATGACGTGGACGCCGCTGCCCACACAGTAGGTCGCGATTTCGAGCGCCTTCTCCGAGAACCACTCGGGGCTCAGGCCCACAGCGGGGAGCCCGGCGATATCGTCGCCCAGACCGCCCGTCGCAACGACATCGGCCAGCACCGTCAGGATTCGCGAGTTATCCACGCAGCTACCCATGTGGAGCACCGGCGGGATCCCGATCGTCTCGCAGATTTCCTTCAGCGAATCGCCGGCGAAGTCCATCGTCTCCGGGGTGAGTAGTCCGTGCTTGCCACTCGTGATGGCCGCGCAGCCGGTCACCACCACGAGAACGTTGTTCGCGATGAGCTCGCGCACGACGTTGACTACCGCATAGTCCTGCTGGGCGCGAGGGCTCGAGCAGCCGACGACCGCAGCGACACCGCGAATCTTGCCGTTGACGATGTTCTCGTTGAGCGGCGTGAGCGAGGCGCGCATCTTGCCGCCGAGCATGTAGCGGATGTACTCGTGTGAGAATCCCGCGACGAGCGGCTCGGAGACGTGCGGGATGTGCACATCCTTGCGGTTGGGGAAGTTCTCGACAGCCGCGCGCACGATCATGCGAGCGCTCTCGCGAGGGTTGTGCTCGTCGACCACGATGTGCTCGGAGTCGCCGACGCACGCCTTGGGGCTCGAGGAGATGAGCTTGGTGTGGAAGTGATCCGCCACTTCGGTCAGTCCTTGGAAGATGCACTGCACGTCGACAACCATCGCCTCCACCGCACCCGTGAGCACGGCAAGCTCCTGATGGAGCATGTTGCCCGCGGGCGGGACTCCCTTGCGCATGAGCGACTCGTTGGCGGTACAGCAGATGCCGGCGACGTTGATTCCCTTGGCGCCGAGCGACTCGGCCAGCGCGATCATCTCGGGCTCGCGTGTCGCATCGATAATCATGGACGCGAGCAGCGGCTCGTGGCCGTGAATGAGGATGTTCACCTTGTCCTCAGACAAGACGCCGAGATTGGCCGCGCTGCGCACAGGCGTCGGGGTTCCATACAGGATGTCCTGCAGGTCGGTCGCAAGCATCGAGCCGCCCCACCCGCTGGCGAGCCCGCACTTGATCGCACCGTCGAGCAGACTCTCGAGGTTCTGGTCAGTACCAGCGGCGGTCCGATGCATCGCCTCGACGACCTCGCGGTCGATGCCTCGAGGCACGACGCCGAGCTTGCGCCACAGATCCTGGCGCTTTTTGGGAGCGCGCGATACGTAGATGAGCTCGCCCGTCTGCTGGCCGTACTGCGCCAGTGCGCATTCGGCCACCTCGAGCGCGAGCTGGTTGATGTCCTTGCCCGCGGCCTCAATGCCCATATAGCCTGCGACGCTGGCGAGCTTGACCGGGTCCGAGATCTTGCCGCCCTCGATCTCGCCGCTCGCAATTGCCCTCAACGCGAGTGCGGCATCCCGGCCATGGTCGGAGTGGGCAGCGGTTCCTGCGGCCACCTGGCGCAGGAAGTTGCGCGCCGCAACTGTCTCACGGTCGGCACCGCACACGCCGCGATCGTGCTTTCCGATCAGGCGGCAGGGGCCCATCGCACACAGCTTGCAGCAGCCACCTGTCGCTCCCGTGGAACACGGCGTGATCGTCCGCGAACGCGAGAATGCGGTCGAAATTCCGGCATCCTCGGCAATCTTGAGCATCTCGGCAGCGGTCGGATCGATAGAGTAGTCAGTGAAGTCGGTTGGCTCGGCCTTCGTGGTGTCGGTCATCGTGAACCTCCTTGTGCGGGGTCGAGTGCGGTAGCTCGCTAGGAAGCCGAGAGGCCCGCAATGGCCTTGCGGACGGTGGCAACAGCGCTCGGGTGCCGCATCACGAGGATGTCGGCGCCGGCCAGCGCGAGAGTGATTGCGGTGACGGACTCCCAGAGCACGCCGCGCTTGGTCGCGTCGCCCCACGCAGGCTCTTCGGCCTCGGTTGCGCGGGCTTCCTTGCTGCGCCACGCCTCCTTGCCCAGGTTGCAGATCATGGGCATCTGCGTCATGTCGTCATTCTGGTTGAGCGCGGCGAGCCGCAGGCGCTCCATGACCGTGTACGCGTACTCGGCGCCGTAGCCAACAGCGCCCACCGACGGATCAATGAACACGCGATCTGACGGAAGCCCCATCTGGGTGATGAGGATGTTGAGTTGCTTGGCCATGTTCACGTCGATAGGTGTCTCGGCGATGACCGCGTGGCCGTAGCCGATTGCCGCTGCCGTGATCGGCTTGTAGTTGTCCTCAGTAGCTGAGCCGATGGCAAGCATCGTCGTGGTGATTGCCTCGGCGACCTTCTTGAGGACCTCGGTGTCCTTCTCGGCGTTACCGCTGCCGTAGACCAGAACCGGCACGTCGACGGCTGCGACTACCGCGGCGACCGTCTCGGCAGCCTGTTCCGGCGTGCGGTTCGCGCCGTTGGGGTCGGTGCCGGCAAGCTGCACACACACCATGTCGGCGCCAAAGCGCTCAACGTTCGCACGTGCCCAAGCGGCCGGATCGCCGATGAGGTCGCCCAGCGCATCGGTGAGCGCGGTCGCCCAGCCATCCGGCACGACATCGAACACCTCCATCGCGATCTTTGGAGCATGTGGCAGCTCACCGTCGAATGCGTAGAACGGCAATGCAGCCGCGCCGCCAAACGTCACAGCACCCGCGCCGGAGCCGAGCGTGACTTCGCGGATTCGGCCCGAGGGCTTCTCGGTGGGATCCGAATAGGGCATAGGGACTCCTTTCCTCTAGGACAGACCGGCGGAGCGAGCCGCCGCAGTCAGGGTGTTCTCGAGCAGCATAGCGATGGTCATGGGACCGACTCCGCCAGGAACCGGAGTGATTGCCGAGGCGACCTCGGATGCCGAGGCGAACTCAACGTCGCCCACGAGGCCGGCGTCTGTACGGTTGATGCCCACATCGATAACCACGGCACCGGGCTTGAGCCAGTCACCCTTGACCATCTCGGGACGACCGACTGCCACGATGACGACATCCGCTTGGCGCACATGGCCCGGCAGGTCGTTGGTGCGCGAGTGGCAGAAAGTGACCGTGGCGTGCTGTGCAAGCGCCAGCAGCCCCGCGGGCTTGCCGACGTTATTGCTCCGACCGACAACGACGACGTCCTTGCCGGCCAGGTCGACGCCGCTCTCCTCGAGCAGCACCATCACACCGGCGGGCGTGCACGACACGAACGTGTCCTTGCCAACCACGAGCCGCCCGATGCTCTCCGGGTGAAAGCCGTCGACGTCCTTGTCGACACGGATCGTCTCGATGACCTCGTCCTCGTCCAGATGCTCGGGGAGCGGGAACTGCACGAGGATGCCGTTGATGTCATCGCGCGCGTTGAGGCTCTTGACGACCGCGAGCAGTTCTTCCTGCGTCGTGGTCTCGGGCATCTCGATCTTCTCGGAGTAGATGCCGGTCTCAGCGCACGCCTTTTCCTTGTTGCGCACGTAGACTTCCGAGGCCGGATCGGCGCCGACGATCACGACAGCCAGTCCCGGGTTGATTCCCTGAGCCTTGAGCGCGATCACGCGCTCGGCCACAGCAGCGCGGCGTTTTGCCGAGATAGCCTTGCCGTCGATGATGCGTGCAGTCACTAGTTCCTCCTCAGAGTTG
>JBAXEO010000160.1:0-4613 GCA_037140395.1 Coriobacteriia bacterium | reverse complement strand
AACTCGTGGCGACTCAGGCTCGCGGGTGGGCGGGTGCCCGAGGAGAGGTCACGGGAATGCTTCGCGGGGAGGCGATGGTGGGGCTGATTGACCTCCGCGCAGACACCGACCTGACCTCCTCGCGCGCTTGGTGCTTGGGCTACCGCCGCGCCACAACGGCCCGCGCCGCCATCACGCCGCTCGCGCTGGACTGCACCAGCCCGCGCGTGATGCCTGCACCGTCGCCGATCGCGTACAACCCCTCGATCGGCGTCTGCATCTCGGCCGAAACCTCGACACGCGACGAGTAGAACTTGACCTCGACTCCGTAGAGCAGGGTGGAGGGACCGGCGATGCCGGGCGCAAGCGCTTCCATCGCGTCGAGAAACTCCACGATGTCGGTCAGGTGCCGGTACGGGAGCACCGCTGCTAAGTCGCCGGGCGTCGCGTTGGCAAGCGTCGGCTCGGCCAGTGACTGCGAGATGCGCTCCGGAGTGGACCGCCTGCCGGCCTTCAGATCCACCAGACGCTGCACAAGAATGCCGTCGCCAAGGAGATTGGCGAGCTTGGCGATTGAACGACCATAGGTGATGGGATCGCGGAATGGCTCCGTGAATCGGGTGCTGACGAGTACCGCGAAGTTGGTGTAGGGGGTCTTGGCCTCGGCGTAGCTGTGGCCGTTGACGGTGATGACGTCGCCATAGCTCTCCGTAGTGACCTCGCCATTCGGGTTCATGCAAAACGTGCGCACGGTGTCGCCAAACGACTTGGTGTGGTAGACGAGCTTGGCCTCGTAGAGCGCATCCGTGAGCCGCTCCATCACAGGCGCCGGGCACTCTACTCGAACGCCGACATCCACTGCGTTATTGGTCAGTTTCAGTCCCAGGTCGTGCGCCTGGGCAGTGAGCCAGTCAGCTCCCTCGCGACCCGGCGCGGCAATGACCGAGCCGGCGGTAATGACCTCGCCATCAGCGAGCTCAACGCCGGTGACTCGTGCGCCGTCGACTAGGATGCGCGCGGCGGGCGTGTCCGTACGGACAGTCACTCCTTGCTCCAAGAGCCACACGCGCATCGCATCGAGCACCTCGGGTGAACGCTCCGTACCCAAGTGCCTGATGTTCATCGGGATGAGCTTCATACCTGCCAGGGTGGCCTCGCGCACGAGTTCTGCGGCCATGTCCGGGTCTGGACCGTGGACCTCAGTGGTAGCTCCGAACTCCAGCCACAGCCCGTCCGCGTACGCGAGCAACTCCTCGAGCTTCCCACGCCCCACGAAGTCGCCGAGCCACCCGCCCACCTCGGTGGTGAGAGTGAGCTTCCCGTCCGAGAAAGCTCCCGCCCCGCCCCATCCAGTCATGATGTCGCAGGTCTCACAGCTCACGCACGTGCGCCTGCGCGCCGGGCAGCGACGCTTTTCGATCCCGTGCCCCTTTTCAAGCACGAGAACGTCGGTGACACCCGAGCGTGCAAGCTCGAGTGCCGAGAAGATGCCAGCGGGACCGGCACCGATGATGACCACGTCAAAATGTAGCGAAGGCACTCTTGGGGACCCCTCTACACCTGGCTCGTGTAGTCGATGAACTTCGTGTACCGGTCGTTGAACACCAGCTGAACCTGGCCGGTTGGTCCGTTGCGGTGCTTGGCGATGATGAGCTCGGCGACGCCCTTCTGGGGGCGGCCTTCCTGATCGTCGGCATAGGGGTCGGTGTTGCGGTCGATGAACATGACCACGTCAGCGTCCTGCTCTATGGCACCCGACTCGCGCAGGTCCGAGAGTTGCGGACGCTTGCCTGCGCGCTGCTCCACCGCTCGGGACAGCTGAGACAGCGCCAGAATCGGCACCTTGAGCTCCTTGGCAAGTATCTTCAGTCCCCGCGATATCTCGGCGATCTCAGTCTGCCTATTGCCCTCGGTGCGACGGCCCTGCGGCTGCATCAGCTGCAGGTAGTCGACGATGATGAACCCCTTGGGCTTATTGCGCAGCTGCCGGCGCGCCTTGGCCCGGACCTCAAGAATCGAGATGGACGGGGTGTCGTCCACCCAGAAATCGAGCTGCGCGAGCTTGCCCATCGCCGTGTGGATCGTGTACCAGTCGCTGTCCTTGACGTGGCCCGTTCTCACGTCTTGAAGGTTGATCCGCGCCTCGGAGCACAGCACACGCTGTACGAGCTGATCGGCCCCCATTTCGAGCGAGAAGATCGCCACCGACGCACCGTGCCTCGCCGCGTTAACCCCCATGTTCAGGGCGAGCGCCGTCTTTCCCACCGATGGTCGCGCCGCGAGAATGCACAGGTCTCCCGGATGGAGGCCCGCGAGCAGTTTGTCGAGGTCCTTGAAGCCGGTATGCACGCCGGTGACATGCTCCTTGCGCTCGGCAAGCTCCTCGAGATTCTTGAATGACAGCTTGAGCAAATCATTGATGACGGCAAAGTTGCTGCTGACTCGCTTGTTGGTCACGTCGAAGATGAGCTTCTCGGCATCACCCACGACCTGGTCCAAGTCGTCGGGCGCGTCATAGCCCATCGTCGCGATCGCCGTGCCCGCCACGATGAGCTGCCGCAGCATCGACATCCGCTTGACGATATCGGCGTATCGCTGCCAGTTGGAAGCAATTGGGACGACGCCAGTGATGTCGAGCAGGTACGTCCTGCCGCCAGCTGCGTCCAGCTCGCCTGTGGACTCAAGCCGATCGGCGACGGAAAGGTGGTCCACAGGCACAGAGCGCGAGTTTAGGTCGCTCATCGCCGAGTAAATGCGCGCGTGGGCGGGTCGATAGAAGTCCTCTGGCTGCAGGATCGCCAGGGCGCCCTCGACCGCCTCGGTTGACAGGAACATGGCACCGAGAATGGCTTGCTCGGCCTCGACGTTGTGGGGCGTTTCACGCTCAAATCCGCTCTGACGCCTCTTCATCACCGCGTCGACCATCAACTCACCGCTCCCTCGCGCGCGTCAGACCCATCGACCCCTCGCTGCGATAGTAGGACACGGGAGCGACACGCGGGTGACGCCCTGAGCGGCGTCCACAGGGGTCGGTGCGCTTCGCATCCCGCGCGACCTGCGCTGCAGCAAGTTATCCACATTATCCACGGGTTTGTCGGTGATTTGTTCTGGAGGACAAACAGCGCCGGTCCTCAGGAAGAGAACCGGCGCTGCGGTCAGTAACGTGCGGTGACGATCGGGGTGCTACTCGACCTCGGAACCGTCGGAATCGTCCGTAGCCTCGTCCAGCGCGACGTCTGAGTCGGCCTGCTCGACCGTCTCCTCGACGACCTCGACGAACGGCTCGCCGTCTGCACCGATGCCCTCAACCTCGGCGACGACGGTGACAGGCACCTCCTCGGCCACGTGGCCTTCGGCGACCACGTTGACGGTTAGCTCGGCCCTGAGCTCACGATAGATCGCGACGTTGATGACGTGCGGGCCGACTTCCTTGATGTGGCCGTGGGTCTCGATCTTGCGACGGTCGATCTCGATGCGCAGCTGATCGGCGATGGCCTCGGCAATCATGACCGTGGTGATGGAGCCGAAGAGACGACCCTCCTCGCCCACCTTGGCGAACACCGTGACGACCTTGCCCTCAAGGGCCTCGGCCAGCGCATTGGACTCGCCGAGGCGACCCTCTTCGCGCACGCGGATGTTCTTGAAGCGCTGCTCGAGCTGCTTGAGATTGCCCTTGGTCGCCTCAATCGCGACCTTGCGCGGGAGCAGATAGTTGACGGCGAAGCCCTGGGCAACGTCGATCACGTCGCCCTCGCCTCCGCGTCCTTTCAGTTCCTGTAGCAGGATGATCTTCATTGTTACTCCTTCAGTCGCCGGACGACTCGTGCCGTCCGGGCGGCAGTTCTTAAGCGATGTACATCTCTTATGCACCGGCTTGCGTCGGTGCGGCTGGCGTCACGCCATCACGCGGCAGACGCCGAAAGTTAACCCAGAAATCCAGTAGACCGATGAAACTGACCACGAGCGTGAGCGCGTCGAGCGCGGCGAGCGCAGCCAACGCCAGGATGCGCCCGCCGAGACCGACGCCGGTCCGGTCGAGCACCCCCGCGGACACGCTGAGTCCCTGAAGGGCGAACAGCGTGCGAACGCACAAAACGAGGTTCAGTCCCACGACACCAAGTGCTTTGGATGTCGGATAGTTCCCATACGATGCTGCAAGAAGCAGCAGACCAACGACGAACGCCCAGAGCACGTGCGGGGTCAGGTCCAGACGCGAAAGCGATGGGACATTGACCTCCCGTCCTGCTCGGCGAGCCGCCCAAGCGATGGCGACGATGACGAGGACTCCAACAAAGACGGCAGACTCGAAGTACGTCGCCGGCCAAGCTGTTGACATCGTCAGCGCAACCTCTTTGAGACGACTCACGAGCTCGGCCGATGCCGAAGCTCCAAGCGCCTTGGTCAGCTCTCCAACAGCGAGCTGCAACTGCAAAGCGGTCATCGCAGTCAGCGTGGTTCCCTGGGCCCGAGCCAGCAGCTCCTCAAAACCTGCGCTGGCAAGGGCAAGAACGCCGATTAACACGGCTCCCACGACCTGCGCGCTTCGCTTCGGAAGCAGCGCGACCGCGAACAAGACCGCTACGACTGCTGGCGCCACAAAGACCGCATCGATACGTTGGAGCGCGAAGACGGCG
>JBAXEO010000159.1:0-4623 GCA_037140395.1 Coriobacteriia bacterium | reverse complement strand
ATGATGACGAGGCCGAGGCTCGGCGGCGTCACGTCGCGAGACAGCAGGCGGTGTGTGCCGACCAGCACGTCGACCTCTCCGCGCGAGAATCCCTCGAGCGCCGCCTTCTGCTGCGACTCGGTGCGGAATCGGGAGAGCACTTCGACGCGAACCGGGAAGGGCGCAAACCTCTCCGAGAACGTCGTGAAGTGCTGCTGCGCAAGAATCGTCGTCGGGCAGAGAACCATGACCTGCTTGCCGTCCTGGGTGGCCTTGAATGCCGAGCGGATCGCCACCTCGGTCTTGCCGTAGCCGACGTCTCCGCAGATGAGGCGGTCCATCGGCTTGTCGGACTCCATATCCGCCTTGACGTCGGCGATGGCCGCCAGCTGGTCGGGGGTCTCCTCAAACGGGAACGCCGCTTCCATCTCGCGCTGCCATGGTGTGTCTTCTTGGTACGCGTAGCCGTCGACCGTCGCTCGACGCGAGTAGAGGTCGACAAGATCGAAGGCGAGCGCCCGCGCCGCTTTTCGCGCTTTGCCGGTGGACTTGGACCAGTCGGCAGTGTTCAGGCGCGTAATGCGGGGCGAGTGCGCGTCCGAACCCACAAACTTTGTGATGCGATCGATCTGCTCGACCGGCACGTAGAGCTTGTCGCCCTTGGCGTACTCAAGCAGCAGGTAGTCGCGCTCCTGGCCGAGCACCTCCTGACGCACAATCTCCTTGAAGAGCGCGATGCCGTGAGTGGCATGCACCACATAGTCGCCAGGAGCAAACGCGAATGTGACCTTTGTGGGGTCGATCTGACGGCGTGCTCGGCGGACTGCGGAACGCGGGTAGACGTCGTCGATGGATACGACGGCGATCTTGGCGTCGGTGATGACAAACCCGGCGGGGACGTCGGTGTCGGCAATCTCGATGACGCCCTTGGTGAGCGGTGAGAACTGGAGCGGTGCGGATTCCTCGGGATGGGCGACGTGGTCGCGCTCGGCCTCGATGCGCACGCCAGTCTCGGCTAAGACATCGGTGATGCGGCGGCGGGCTCGACGATCAGGGACCGCCAGCGCGACGGCGTAGCCCGTCGAGAGCAGCGAGCGAACACCGCCCACAAAACGCTCCTCGCCACCGGCGACCTCAGGCCGGCGCGCGGAGAGCTCGGCGTCAGCTCCCGCGCCGGCGCGGAAGATCGAGAGCAGCGTCAGCCGCTGGCGGGCGCCGAAGTCGAGCTCGGCTGGCTTGAGGTAGAGGCCGTCGAGCGGGACGCGGGCCGCCGCGCCAAGAACCTCGAGTTCTTCTCGGCGGCGAACGGCGTCGTCGAAGAGGGAGCGCGGCTCGGCGACCACGGTCAGGACGTCGGGGCCGAGGTACTCGGTCGGCATCCCGGGACGCTTGTAGAGCAGCGGCAGGAAGACCTCGATGCCGTTGAAGAAGACGCCTTGCTCGAGCAGCTCAAGCTGGTGAGCCAGGAACGGATCCTTCAGGGCCTTGTCGCGGAGCGTCTTTTGCGCGTTTTCGATGCCGCGCGAGCCGATGCTGAGCTCTCGGCAGGGGAAGACCTCGACGGGCTCGGAATCGCCGATCGCCTGACCGGTCGAGGGTACGTAGCGTAGGAGCGTCTCGATCTCGTCGCCCAAAAGCTCGGCGCGCACCGGCGAGAGAGTGCCAGCGGGAAAGACATCGAGGATACCGCCGCGAACCGCGAACTGCCCGGGGTTCTCGGCGAGCTCGACGCGCTCGTAGCCCATTCGCGAAAGGTGGGCCGAGTACTCCTCCAGATCGATAGTGAGCCCGGCCGCGAGGGTCAGCGGGTCGAAGACGCGGCTGCCGTGCGGCGGCACCGCTCTCAGGAGTGCACGAGCCGAGGCGACCACGATGACCGGGCGGTTCTTCTCCAGCGCGTACAGAGCGCGGGCACGAGCGCCTATCTGCTCCAGATCGGGAGCGATCCCGCTCCACGGGAAGTCGGTGCGTTCCGGGTAGCGCAAGACGCGCCGCTGGCCGAGAAACGCCGCGGTCTGCCTCCAGAAGCGCTCGGCGTTCTCTTCTCCGGACACGACTACCAGCGTCGGGCGCGGTTCCTGGCTGTGCAAGGCAGCAACAATTGCAGGCCGGATGAGCCCAGGCGTGGCAAGCGTGGCGTCGGATCCCTCGCCGAGCAGCGCGGTGATGGTGGCGTAGGGCTTTGCGGCGGCCAGTGAGGCTGCGAGACGGTCGATGAGCATGGTGCGACTCCCGGAAACGCGTAGGCGAACAGCACGAAAGCCCGCAACCGGCAAGCCGGGCGGGGACACCGCACACTATCCCCGAGCCCGGAGTCGGTCAAGCGACAAGCGCCAAAGGGGTAGACTGTTGAGCGCCCGCCGCGCCGAAAGGACCCCTCCCGCATGCCCTCTTCTCCCCCAAGAGAACCTGACTCAAAGACCACATCGGCGGCCGCTGCTCGTGCGACCGTCGATGACGAGAACGCATGCACTGGCGCCGACCGAATCGCACTCGAAGAAGCTGACATCGAAGCTCCCCCGCAGGCCGTTGTTCGCAGGGGTGGCACCTTCGAGTCATTTCGCGAACGCGATTTCACGCTCTTCTGGTTTGGCTCCCTGGTTTCGAACACCGGCACCTGGATGCAGACCACCGCACTCGCGCTGGTGGTCTTCAGTTTTCGGCAGTCCTCAATCGACCTGGGAGTCGTGAACTTCGTCTCGGGCATCCCCATCCTGTTCTTGGCTCTGCCCGCCGGCGCACTGGCCGACCGCGTCGACAAGCGGATGCTGCTCATCATCGCCCAAGCGGTCCTAATGCTTCAGGCCGCAGCACTCGGAATCCTGTACTACCAGGGTCGACTCTCTAGCGTGGACCCAGTCACTGCCATGGTGTGGGTCTCGGCACTGGGACTCTTGGGTGGAGTGATGTCGGCCCTCACCTTTCCGGCGTGGCAGGCGCTGCTGCCTGATCTCGTCCCTCGCGACAAACTCATGAACGCAATCGCTCTGAACTCCGCTCAGTTCCAGAGCTCCCGGCTTCTCGGACCGTTGGTGACCGGAGGCTTCGTGCTCATCGGCGCCAGCTTCGGGAATATCTTCATGCTCAACGCCGCAAGCTTCCTGTTTGTGATCGCAGCACTGTGGGCGATCAAACCACATCCCGAGTCAGAATCGGCCGGCCACAGTCGCCCACATGGGGCACCCACCGAGAGTGCTTGGGCGCGATTGACCGCCGGAGTCAGCTACGCGCGAGAGGATCGCACAGTTGGGGCGCTCATCGTCAGCACCGCATTCATGACCGTTTTCGCGATGCCCTACATGATGCTTCTGCCGGCCATCGTCCACAGTAGCCTCGGCGCCACCGGACAGGCCGAGCAGGCTCAGGTCTCGTGGCTCATGGCAGCCAACGGCCTTGGAGCCGCAGCAGGTGCCCTGATAGTCGCGAGCATGCCGACCACCACGCGCCGAGAGCGCCTCATTCCTGTCGCAATCATCGCGATGGGCGCACTCCTTGTCGCCTTCGCGCTGTCGCACAACTTCTGGCTGAGCATCCCGCTTTCCGTGCTCGCGGGCGCTGCGTTCTTGACGGTGAACTCGCTGACCAACACCTCGATCCAGGCCGCCGTTCCCGGTCGGCTTCGTGGCCGGGTCATGGCCCTGTTCGTCATGGCGTTCATGGGCATCATGCCAATCTCGGCAGCGGTCTTTGGTCCCATCGCCCAGGCCGTCGGGCCTTCTGAGGCCGTGCTGGCTGGCGCCGTGGTGCTCATGGGCTGGGGGATCTTCCTGCTCGTGACCCGTGCACTCACGCGCGGCCTTGCCGAGAACAACCAGGCGTGACCGCCCGCCAGTCCTCAGAGTCGACTCGCAATCTGCCCTTGTCGGAACGAAAGCGACTCGCTCCCATCTACGCCGAGCGACTCTCGGCGCAGTATGGTGACCCGCATGCGGCGCTGCAGTATGCCGACGCCTATCAGCTGCTGATCGCAGTGATTCTCTCGGCACAGACCACGGATGTGGGCGTGAACAAGGCGACGCCGGCGCTCTTCACGCGCTACCCCACCCCGGCTGACCTGGCAGAAGCGGAGCAGCTCGAGGTCGAGGAGTATGTGCATACGCTGGGGTTTTACCACCAGAAGGCGAAGAACATCATCCGCGCGTGCCAACTCATCGTCACCGAGTTTGACGGCCACGTGCCCGACACAATGGATGGACTGACTTCACTGCCCGGCGTCGCGCGCAAGACCGCGAACATCGTGTTGGGCGAGGCGTTTGGCAAGGTCGAGGGGATCGCGGTGGACACACACGTTTTCCGGCTCTCCCATCGCTTCGGGCTCTCCACCGAGGCCGACGCCAACAAGGTCGAGCGTGACCTCATGGCAATCTTCCCGCCCGCGATGTGGCACCGCGTCAACTACGACCTCATCACCCACGGGCGCGCGGTCTGCACGGCCAAGCGGCCGACGTGTGGCGCGTGCTTCCTGAGCGACGTGTGCCCGAGCGCGTTTACACCCCCCGGCTGGCGCGAGACACCCTAGACGCTCTCGGGTTCGACCTCCGCCGTCGCGGGCGCGGGTGCCGGTGCAGGGCCGGACTCAGGCGGGATATTCGCGTCGACTTTGCGCGCCTCTCCGACCATCGCTCCGTCAGTTCGCGCGTAGTT
>JBAXEO010000158.1:0-4643 GCA_037140395.1 Coriobacteriia bacterium | reverse complement strand
GTTCAGCAGCGTGCGGTAGCGGTCCCGCTTCGCCAGATGGTCCGGCTGCTTGACGACGACCGAGGCCCGCCAGGCGAGCAACCCCCCGAGGGCAGCGGCCCCGACTCCCGCAAGCACGCCCAAACCTGGTTCGTGTTGCGTGAAGGCGAGCACGGACCCGGCGACAGCCAGAGCGGGCACCGCCCACAAGAACGGCGGGACGGCGTGCGGCTGGATTGGGGCGAGAGCGGCGGGCCAGGACCGGCCCTGCTCCCACTCGACCGAGACTGCTTCCACGGTGCTCACCTCCACCCTTCTGAGGCGTCGCGGATGTAGTCGCGGACCGCCTCCTCGACCTGCTCCTCGGAGGGCGTGTAGGTGCTCCCGCCCCGGCCGTCCTCGCCGTAGCGGGTCATCATGTCTACCTCTTCACCGTCGGCGAAGACGTTGATGGTCGCCGAGCCTCGCCACTCGAAGGAAAGCCCGGTGTCGAACTCGTCATCCTCAAAGACCCTGCGTGCGTCCATCCCCTGCCCCCAATCCCCAGGGAGGGGGCCGAAGCCCCCTCCGACACGAAGAGACGCCCTACTGAGCGGACTTGTCGCTCGCGGGCTTGGCGAGCCGAATGCCCGTGGCGTTGACGAAGACGTGCTGGTTCCCGGCGTCGTCCCCCCAGATGCCCAGGTTCAGGTCCTGGAAGACGACGGACGAACCGGCGGGGAACTCTTCGGGCTTGATGCCCGGGTCCTTGACCGAGATGTCCACGCGGAGGCACTCGTCGATGGCCTTCACGTCCGAGAAGACCCACTTCTCGATGACCGTCGTCCGGACCGCAGGCTTGACCGTCCTGTCGGTGACGTAGGCCGCCACCGGGATACCCGAGGTCACGAACGTCCGGCCGAGCTTCGTTTCCGCCGGAATCAGAACTTCCTTGACTGCGAGCATGTCGCTACCTCCTCAGACTCGGGCGTTCCCGCCCTTGCGGCCCAATGCCGCCGTGCCCCACCGGCCAGTCCGTTGACCGACCGCCAGGAGGTATACTCGCGGGCTCCACTTCCGATAGGGGCGGAAAGCCACTTCCCGATGGAAGGTCGTCCTGGCACGACGAACGGCTAGTTGCTGAAGGGACCGCAGTCCGGTAGCCTGAGCACAGAACCCGACGAGTGGAGGGCACATGCCGAGGCAGGAAAGCCTGAACAGCGGTATACACGCGATGCCTGGACGCGAGGACCGGCAAGGCCACCCCTACTACCGACTCCGCTACCGAGACCGGGACGGGCACCCCCGCTGGGCCGGTTTGGGCAGGGGCACGAATCGGGAGCTGAACCAGCGTGCGGATGACTTCCTGAGAGGACTCGACGGCGGGCAAGACCCGGTGCCGCGAGGCATGAGCAAGACCGTCTCTCAGGCTTGGACCCTCTACGAGGCTGACCGCTTGTGCGACCTCCAAAAGAGCACGCGGCAGGGATACAAGAGCATCTGGCGGAAGCACCTGGAACCCCGCATCGGAGAGCTGCCTGTCCGGAAGGTGTCCAAGGCCCGGTTGAGGGAGGTCCTCGATGAAACGACTGTCGGCCTGAGCGGCAAGACGCGGGCCCACATCATCGAGGTGATGAAGGCGTTTCTCGGCTGGTGCGTCGAACACGGGCTGGCCAGCCACAACCCGGCGGGCGGCATCAGCAAGGGCAACCCCGAGGGCGGCGAGAAACGAAGCATCACCGGCCCGAAAATCAACGCCGTGCTCGACGAGCTCGGGGAGCGGACGTGGAGGACCCAAGGCCCGGGCCGAACCCTCACACGGGACCAGATGCTCGTATGGCTGCTGAGCGTCACCGGCCTCCGGTTCGGCGAGGCCCTCGCCCTCCAATGGCAGGACTTCATGGTGCGTGGCTGGCGGGCAAGCGAAGTCCACATCTCACGGGACTTCGTGCGGGGCGTCATCGGCCCGCCGAAGACCAAGATGAGTATCCGAACGGTGCCGCTCACTGGGCGGCTCCGGGACGCCATCCAGCTCCAATACTCCTTGGCGACGGAGCAGCCGGACTTCGACAAGAAGAACTACGTGTTCAGCAACGGCAAGGGCAAGCCGCTGTGCGGGGATGACTGGCGGAAGCGGGTGTTCACCCCAGCCGCCAAACGAGCCCATGTGGACTTCACCATCAAGGACCTGAGGGACTACGCAATCACCCAGTGGGTCGCAAGCGGCACAATGAACCTGCTCGAAGTCCAGACGCTCGCCGGACACACCCAGCCCCAGACGACGATGCGATACTTCCGCAACGACCCGACAACCACCCTGAGCAAGGGTCGTAAGGCCGCTGAGAACATGGGCTGGTAGGGGTTCTGTTAGAGCACAACCAGAGCACAATCCGCCCTGAAAGCACAAAGGCCGGGGGCCTAATGGCCTCCGACCTGCTGTTTCTCTGACCGTGCTCTATTCTTTGCGGTTATTCGCGTAGGGTTATGAGCCCGACGAGCTACCAGACTGCTCCACCCCGCAATGTTCAATTCGCCTAATCGGCGGACGCACAAGGTAGCACACCCCGCTCAAGCGATGCAAACTCTCACCATCTCGGCCAGCTTCGGCACCGTGTTTGCACTTGCCTTGGCGTCGTGGCACTCCCAATGCCACCCCGATCACGCCAATAGGTCGCACGACCTGCGTTTTCTTGTTATAGTTCGCGGTGGACTCGTCTGATGGCGATGTTCGTGTGTTGTACTGCGCTCTCGTCGTCTGTTGTGCGGAAGGCAGGGTAATGACCTCAGTTTCGCTGGCACGTCATATGCGACAAGCGGGCACTCTCGCTGTCGCTGCCGCGATGCTCCTGTCGGCCGTGCCCGCGTTTGGTGACACTGCCACATCCACACCCACCCCAACCCCGGTCTCTTCGACGAAGACTGCAGTCACTAGGCCCGCAGACCGCGCTCCCGCCGACACCAGCTCCGCAATCCCAGCTACTGTCACCCCACAGACCGAGGCATTCCACCTTGCTCTTACCGAGAAGCAACGGCGCGTGGATGAGTTCAACGTCCAGCTTGACGCCCTAGATCGTGAGCTTGAGATTGCTTCGCAGGAGTACAACAACGCTGCCGATCGCCTTGCAGAGATGAGCAACAAGGTCCAAGTGGCCCAGATGGACCTGGAAAACGCTCGCCAAGCCTACGATCTTCAGTCCGAGATTCTGTCCCAGCGCGCCGCCTCCAACTACAAAGACGGCAGCATAGGAACGTTTGAGATCCTGCTCGACTCCAAGTCGATGTCGGACTTCGTGGCCCGCGTGAAGTTCCTTAACACTATTGGACTGGCTGACGCGGACATCGCCGCATCGCTCAAAGGCCAGAAAGAACTTATGGAAGCGCAAGTCGCCGACTTGCAGGAAACCAAAATACAGGCTGAAGCACTTGAGTTTGAGATGAAGGCTCGGCAAATCGAGGTCACGCTTCGCATCGACGAGCGCCAGAATATGATGGCTGCAGCACAGAGCGACCTAGTAGCGTTGCTGGATCAGGAAGCCGGTCGCCGCTCCTCCGATCAGTCAGCGCTGCTCACCGACGTGCTCTCGGGCACGAGCAAGGCCGGTATTGTTGTCGAGCCGGGTTCCCCTGTCGAGACCGCGCTGGCCTACCACGGCGTCCCCTACCTGTGGGCCGGCGCTACTCCGAGCGGCTTCGACTGCTCTGGCCTCATCCTCTATGTCTACGCGCAGCACGGCGTTACGCTGCCGCACTATTCGGGATCTCAGTTCCTACTCGGGACGAAGGTGCTGCCGGCGGACCTGCAGCCCGGAGACGTCGTGTTCTTTGGCAGCCCGATTCACCACGTGGGAATGTACATCGGCGGTGGCTACTTCCTGCATGCGCCACGCACGGGCGACTTCGTCAAGATTTCTAAGCTCGCAGATCGCACGGACTTTGCCGGAGCGCGAAGGTACCCGTGGGCGTACCGCGTTGGCCCTCCCCTGAAGGCCGTAAGCAGCACCTCCAACGCGCTGGGCAAGGTCCAGTAGCGACACGCATCAACCGCTCTACCCGACTCGCCAAAAGCTTCGCATCAGCGGAGCTTTTGTTCTTGCAGAATTCGCATCTCATTGCACGCTGCGAGCGCTAGAATTCATGTGTTGTGTTCAAATTCGCCCGTTTGTTGCGACCGCACCAAGCCCGTCCCGGAGGGAACTCTATCGTGAACGACATCATCTCAGCCGCTCTAGATGCCGCCGCTTCTTCCGGCGCGTCCTACGCCGACGTGCGCATCGTTGACACTTCCCGCGAGGCAATCCAGATTGCCTCGGGAGTTGTCGAGAAGGTGGAGCACTCCGATAGCTTCGGACTGGGCGTGCGAGCACTCGCCGACGGCGCCTGGGGATTCGCCTCTTCACGCGAAGTTACGGCGACCGAAGCCGTGAAGGTTGCTCGGCAGGCGGTCGCCATTGCGCGAGCGAGCGCGCTGGTCAAGGCGGCGCCCGTCGTTCTTGCACCCGTCGAACCAGCTCGGGGGAGTTGGTCTTCGACATGCGTCATCGACCCGTTCGCGGTTGCACTGGAAGATAAGCTCGCGCTGCTCATTGCCGCCGATGAGGCCCTGCGCACTCAACCCCAAGTCGCCATAACGAAAGCTCAGCTCGACTTCTTTCGCGAGCGTAAGTGGTTCGGGTCTACCGAAGGCG
>JBAXEO010000157.1:0-4648 GCA_037140395.1 Coriobacteriia bacterium | reverse complement strand
CGGCGCGAGGGGACGATCGCAATGTCGTCGAATCCGTACGCCTGGCGGGCGGTCTTGCCGCGTCCGATCTCGATCTCCATCTGGCAGCATCCTCCTTGACACGTTGGCGCCCAATAAGGGCGGCGGTTACCGTTTCATCCGGGTCTTCATCGGCAGTTTTCGGATACGAAGAAACCAGGCGCACGTCGCTCACGGAACTGAAGCGAGCTGCCTGGTTCGACTAAAGTGCTGCGAAGAGAGTGGCCCGCGGGCCCGGACACACCAAAAGAGACTGTGGGCCGGTGCAAGACATTCTAGTGGAGCCGAGGCGTTTCGTGAACCGCCGCGTGCGAGTTTGTGGCACTTTGTGGCACTTTGTGGCCCAAACCCGCGCGCTGGTTTGGGATTTGGATGCATCACGCCGCTGCGACGGTCCCTACGACTGCAGCTCGAACTCAAATCCCGAGCCGAGGACGGCAACGCAAGCGTCGACCACGTCGGCATCGTAGAGGCGCTCTCGATTCGCCTCAATCTCCGCGATCGCAGCGTCGATACCAAGTGCTGCGCGGTATGGCCGATGCGAACTCATCGCCTCAACCACGTCTGCGACTGCCATGATACGCGCTTCCAGAATGATCTCATCGCCTGACAGCCCCTGCGGGTAGCCCGAGCCATCCATTCGCTCGTGATGCTGCATGACCATCTCGGCGAGCGGCCAGTCGACGTCGACTCGCTTGAGCATCTCCTCGGCGGCTTGCACGTGGCCCTTGGCCAGCTCGTACTCGACCGGCCTGAGCTTGCCGGGCTTGCTCAGAATCTCGGTGGGGACCGAGAGTTTCCCAATGTCGTGCAGGAGCGCCGCAATCCGTATGTGCTCGCAGGTCTCGTCGGGAAGCTCCAGCTGAACTGCGATAGCGCGCGCGAGTTGCGCCACGCGTCTCTGGTGACCTGCCGTGTAGGGATCGCGGAGCTCGACTGCGGAAGCCGCGACGGACGTGATCGCCTCGACATCACGATGCGCTTGATCGAGTTCCCTGGTGCGCTCGGCCACGAGCTCTTCAAGACGGTGCCGGTACTGATCGAGTTCTTCTTCGTTGCGAATGCGTTCGGTAACATCAATGAACATCGCGACGCAACCGCGCTCCCCGAACGGAAAGACGTGCGTCTCGAACATGGCATCCACGTCGCCCTGCTTGAACTCCATTGTGCGCACATCAAGACCGCCATGAAGCGCGATCGCACGATTCGTGCTCGGGATGTCTGAGTCGGCGAGTCCCGGCCACGCTTCCGATATCTCCAGCCCAACCAAGGGCTCTGGAGCGATGCCGAGTGCGTCGACCGAAGCCTTGTTCCCCGCAATGAAGATCAGCCGATCGTCTGAGTCGAGTTGGTAGAAGTGCATCGCGATGGGTGCCTGTTCCACAACCGCCGAGAAGCGAGTCTCGGCGTCACGCAACTCGCTCTCAACGCGTTTCCTCTCGGTCAGATCTCGGAATACGGAAAGGATTGCCGGGCTGTCCTCCCACATGACAGCAGAACCCCTGAGTTCGACCTCTTTGATCTCCCCGTTCAGTGCACGGAGCTGCACGGTTCGTGGTTCTGAAGGTTGCCCGGTTCGCAGCATCTCCTCCATCCTCGCGGCGAGCAAAGCACGCTCGTCACTGGCAAGCACAGACCAGATGTTGGTCGTCATGTCGGGGTGATCGCCCAAGGCGAGAAGCTCCTTGGCAGCACCGTTGATAACCAAAGGGACTCCGCCATCGTGCAACACCGCGGGGTCTGGCAAGAGCTCGAAGAGCTGCCGGTAGTTCGTCTCGCTACGGTGCAGTCCGGCCTCCGCCGCCCGAATCTCAGTGAGGTCGCGGATGAATACGAGAATCGCCGGCTTTCCCTCGTAAGTGGTTAGCGATGCGAATGCTTCACCCTCGAACACACTGCCATCCTTGCGAACAAACAGCTCAGCGCGCGCGGGCACGCGCTCTCCTCGCAGGACTGCAATCGTGCGCTCGGCAACAATAGGCAGGCAATCCGGATGGACGAGTCGGTCAACCGAAATGCCGATAGCCTCACCCGCAGTTTCATAGCCAAAGACCGCGACTGCCGCTGGGCTCACAAAGAGAACCGTCTTGCCGTCATGAATGGCTGTCGGCAAGGGCGAAAGGTCGAAGAAACGCCGATAGAGACCCTCTTCATCGCCAACGGGCCGACCCTCGACAGACTCGATCATGAGCCCCTCACTCCTCCAGGCAAGCGCTTCTGCGCCACCTCGCCGAGAAGCCCCCCCCCGTCGCCGACTCACCTGCTGCCGACAACCGTTGAGACTGGGCTATACGTTGAACTTGAAGTGCACCACGTCGCCATCTTGGACGACGTACTCTTTCCCCTCAAGGCGCATCTTACCCCCTTCTTTCGCGCCCTTCTCGCCGCCGAGTGCGACGTAGTCGGCAAACCCGATCACCTCGGCCTTGATGAAGCCCCGCTCGAAGTCGGTGTGGATGACGCCGGCAGCCTGTGGGGCCTTGGCGCCGATGGGCACCGTCCAAGCGCGAACCTCCATCTCGCCGGCGGTAAAGTAGCTTTGCAACCCAAGGAGGCGGTATGCCTCGCGGATGAGCGCGTTGAGGCCGGGCTCGGCAAGGCCCATGTCGGCCAGGTACTCGGCGGCCTCGTGGGGCTCGAGCTCGGCAAGGTCGGCCTCGACCTTCGCACAGATCGGAATCGGCTTGACTCCGTCGATATGCTCGAACTCCTTGGCGACTTGGGATTCGTCGACGTTGGCGACGTAGAGCATCGGCTTCATGGTGAGTAGGTGCAGGTCGTGAACGGACGCGCGCTCCTCGGCCGTCATCTCCATCTTGCGGGCGCGGTGGCCCTGATCCATCCACTCGGCAAGCCTCTTGGCGATCGCGATCTTGAGCTCGACCGTCTTGTCGCGCTTGGCCTCTTTCTCCAGACGCGGAAGCGCACGCTCAATCGTGCCGAGGTCGGCGAGAATAAGCTCGGTGCGGATTGTCTCGATGTCGCTTTCGGGGTTCACGCGACCCTCAACGTGAATGACGTTGGGGTCTGAGAAGTAGCGCACGACTTCGCAGATCGCGTCGGTCTCTCGGATGTTAGCGAGGAACTGGTTGCCGAGCCCCTCGCCCTCACTCGCGCCCTTGACTAGGCCAGCGATGTCAACGAACTCCACCACCGCCGGCATGATGCGCTGCGGGGTCACGATCTCGGCGAGCGCATCAAGGCGGTTGTCGGGCACCTCGACCAGGCCGACGTTGGGTTCGATGGTCGCGAAGGGGTAGTTTGCGGCGTCAGCTTCTTTGCGAGTGAGTGCGGTGAACAGCGTGGATTTGCCCACATTGGGCAGGCCGACGATACCGAGTGAGAGTGCCACGTGAGATGCTCCTTCATGGGCGGTTCGAAGCCCTCGAGGCCCCGCATGCTTGCGGTATAGTACCACCCATGAGCAGCCCGCCCACGATAGCCATCGTGCACGCCTCGGTCGGCTCTGGGCACCGCATAGCTGCCGAGTCGGTCGCGGCCGAGCTTCGGCTACTCCTCCCCGATGCGAAGATCGAGCTTCTCGACATACTCTCCTTTGGCTCCGTGCAGATCTCTGGCGACCGTGCGACCACCGCCTTCACGGGACCGACCGCGCCTTTCTACAACGCGGTGTGGGGTAACGCTGCGATTGGCCGGGCAGCAATGGCGATTGCCGGACCGGTTCTGGGACTTGTCTACAAGCGATTTGCGCTGTGGCTGTCCGAGAACCGACCGGATGCCGTCGTGACCACCCACGGTCTCGCAGCCAATCTTGCCGTGCGGGCAACTCGCCACCCCGACCTCTCCACCACGCCGGTCGCCGCTGTCGCCACGGACTACGGCCTCCACGGCTTCTGGCCGCACCGAGGACTCGACCTCTTCTGCGTCGCCGACGACTCCGAGCGCGAAGAGCTCCTCCGCCGAGGAACCCAGGACAGCAGTATCCGCGTCACCGGCATCCCAGTCCGCCCGCAATTTGCCGTGCCGATTGATATCGACGCCGTGCGCGAGCGACTCGACCTGCCACCGGACCGCCGGGTTGTTCTTGCGCTCGCGGGCGCAACCCAGCCGGGCCCCTACGCGCGCTTCAAGGCATCGCTCGCCGTGTCGCTGCCCGCCATCGCCTCAGTGCCCGGCACAACAGTCGCGGTTGTGACCGGCCGCGACGACGCCTTCGCCGACGAACTCCGCTCGCGTGTTGCCGGATTCGGGACCACCAACGTGCGCGTCTTGGGCTACGTCGAGCAGATGGCCGAGGTCATGGCTGCCGCTGACGTGGTTGTGTGCAAGCCCGGGGGTCTCGTCACTGCCGAATGCGTGGCGGTTGGCCTGCCGATGGTGCTGGTTGGCCCTGCGGTGGGCCAAGAGCGAGCCAACGCCAAGTCGCTGCTGGCAGCCGGAGCAGCCATCTACGACGACGACCCTCGACGACTCGCCGAGGTGGTGCGACGCGCGCTCGGCCGACCCGATCGGCTGGCGCACATGCGCGCAGCCTCCTCGGCGCTTTCGCGCCCAGATGCCGCGCGTGAGGTCGCCGAGCGAGTGATCGGGCTTCTGGGCTAGCGCTTGCGCCCTCGGCGTGACGCCCACACAAACGCGAGACCGACTGTCAGCACGAGAGAGCCGACTG
>JBAXEO010000156.1:0-4694 GCA_037140395.1 Coriobacteriia bacterium | reverse complement strand
GCCTAGCGGCGGTGCTGGTAGTCGGGACACTGCTGCTGGCCGTGGGACCGCGCGTCAGCTCGGGACCAACGCTGGAGGTACTCGACGTGGGGCAGGGCGACTCCATACTCCTGCGCGACGGGGGGCACGCGCTGCTCATCGATACAGGGCCGTCACCTGCGGTACTCCGATCGGCCCTGGCACGGGCAGGTGTTCGCTCATTGGACGGCATCGTGATCACACACCTGCACGCCGACCACGCAGGCGGATTGTCGGCGCTCGAGGGGCTGGTCAAGGTGGGATTCGTCGGGTTTCCCGCGGGAGCTCGCGCCAAGGAGTCGCAGGCAATCTCGATCGCCGAGAATCTCTGCGGTGCGCAGAATGTTCGCGAGCTGACCGCGGGCGACACGTTCTCGGCCGGAGGAATCACACTATCGGTGGTCTCGCCCTCGGCGCCGGTCCAGGATGCGTCGGCCAACGAGTCCAGCGTGGTGATCTTGGCGACGGCGCAGGGGTTCTCGGCGGTACTGACCGGTGACGCCGAGAGTGACGTGCTTCAGCCGTTGGTCGACAAGGGCGTGCTCGGTGACATCGACGTGCTCAAGATTGGGCATCACGGTAGCGCTGGCGCGGTAAGCGACGGCTTGCTTGCGACACTGAATCCCGAGTACGCACTGATCAGTGTGGGCACCGGAAACAAGTTCGGGCACCCGAAGCCGTCCACCCTCGACGAGCTCGCGCGGGGCGGTTCGCGGGTTGTGCGCACCGACGAGTCTGGTGACATCACGGTCCGAATCGGCGACGGCGGCTACACCGTTCGCGCAGCTCATGCGGCCACCGCGCGCGACCTTGGCGATCCGCTGGCGGCATATGCGACACTGGCCAAGGATTTCTCCACCGCGTTCGCTCGTACCCCCGACCCCGTTCTGGAGCGTCATGGCCAAGCAGCTCGTCGAATACAAGTCCGTCTACCTGATCGTGGGGGAGCAGGACCTGCTGCTCAATTCTGCACTGGAGGCCCTGAAGGCCAGCGTCGCCGAGGTCGCCGACCTGGACTTCAACCTGGAGACCTTCGAGGGCGAGTCAGCAGATGTCGACGACGTGGTGGCCGCGTGCAATACGCTGCCCTTCGTCTCCGAGCGCCGCCTGGTGATCGTCCGCGGAGTCGACAAGATGCCCAAGGACGGCACCGATGCCCTCGTGCGCTATGCCGAGGACCCGTCGCCCACGACCATACTGGCGCTCGTTGCCAAGAAGCTCGCCAAGAACACGCGGCTCTTCAAGATCGTCGACAAGCTTGGTGGCGTGATCGAGCGCAAGAACCCCGAGCCGCGTGAGTTTCCGCGGCTGGTTCAGGACATGTTCACGCGCGCTGGCAAGAGGATCTCGCTGGAGGGTGCCGAGTATCTGGTCGGCGCCGTCGGACGCGACTTGCAGCGTCTCTCTGTCGAGGTCGGCAAGACCGTCTCCTACGTGGGCGATCGCGTTGAGGTCGGTCTGTCAGATGCCGAGGAGGTCGCGTCGACCACCGCCAAGACGTCGGTCTTTGAGCTTGGTACTGCGCTGGGAAATCGCGACTGCGCGGCAGCACTTAGGTTGCTCAACCGACTCCTTGGCGACGGCGAATCGGTGTTTGGCCTGCATGCGCTCGCGCTCAGGCAGCTAAGAGACCTGTTATCGGCTCGGGCGCTGATCGATCGCGGCACCGGCTCGCAAGACGATCTCGCTAGGGCGCTGGGCAGGCCTGCGTGGCAGATGCGAAACCTTGCAGGTCAAGCGAAGCGCTTCTCGGCAGGTGAGCTGGTGGTGCTCCTGCAAGCAGCGGCGGCAAGTGAGGCGGAAATGAAAACGAGCCGGGATCCCCGACTCGCCTTCGAGCGTTGGATTGTGAAGGTGTGCGGCTAAGCGGCTACGCCGTTGGCAGCCTTCATGATGCCGGACTTGCGGTTTGCAGCCTGGCTGGCGTGAATGACGCCCTTGCTGGCAGCCTTGTCCAGGAGTCGGCAAGCGTCGAGTGCTGCGGTGTTGGCAGCGGCTGCGTCGCCGGCTTCGATTGCGGCGTGGACCTTCTTGGTGGCCGTCTTGAGCTCTGACTTGACGGCCTTGTTGCGCTGGTGTGCCTTCTCGTTGGTGAGAACGCGCTTCTTCTGACTCTTAATGTTTGCCACGGTGGTTGTTCCTCCATAACGAATACGATGGTGCCCGTCGCAGTGGGGTGCGTACGAACCTCGATACTCTAGCACACGGCCTCGGGAGTCGCCAACCAGTGCTGAGAATATGTGAAGCCGGCCAATGGGTTGTTGTCCAGGGACATCAATTCATGGAAATTGATTGCAGTACGCTGCTATCAATTCGCATAAGGGCAGCCTTAAACGCGCCGATGATCATGGTCATCTCAAGGCCTTCTACTTCTTGAGGATGGCGCCTGAGCCTAGAATCATCCTCGGCAACCTCGTGGGCGCAAAGGCGCTTGCGCCTGAGCATCCCGCACCCTGCTACACTCAACCGCTATGACTGACCCCGCCTACATACGCAACTTCTCGATCATCGCTCACATCGATCACGGGAAGTCCACGCTTGCAGACCGCATCCTCGAGCTCACCCACACCGTGGAGGAGCGCGACATGATGGAGCAGGTCCTCGACTCGATGGACATCGAGCGGGAGCGCGGCATTACCATCAAGGCGCAGGCCGTCCGCGTGATGTATGACGCCGACGATGGCAAGACCTATCAGCTCAACCTCATCGACACGCCCGGTCACGTCGACTTCACCTACGAAGTCAGCCGTTCGCTGGAAGCCTGCGAGGGTGCGATTCTGGTGGTCGACGCCACACAGGGCGTCGAGGCGCAAACCGTCGCCAACGCGCTCATGGCGATGAACGCCAAGCTCGAGATCATCCCGCTCATCAACAAGATTGACCTGCCGGCCGCTGATCCCGAGCGTGTTCGTCACGAGATCGAGGAGGGCCTCGCCGTCCCCGCCGATGAGGCCGTCCTGGCCTCCGGCAAGACCGGCGAAGGCGTCCGAGAAGTCCTCGAGTCCGTGGTGCGTCACGTGCCGCCGCCCTCCGGCAACCCGGATGCTCCGCTTACGGCACTCATCTTCGACAGCTACTTCGACGCCTACCGCGGGGTGGTCGCGCTCATCCGAGTCATCGACGGCTCGGTCAGGAAAGGCCTCAAGATTCGGTTCATGGCCACCGACGTCGTGACCGACGTCGAAGAAGTCGGAGTGAGGCGTCCCGCCAACGAGCAGATCGACGAGCTGGGCGTTGGCGAGGTCGGCTACCTGATTACCGGCCTGAAGGATCCGTCACTAGTCAAGGTCGGCGATACCGTCACACTGGCCAAGAACGGTGCTACCCAGCAGCTTCCTGGCTACCGAGAAGTCAAGCCAATGGTCTTCACGGGGCTCTTCCCGATCGACGGTGACCAGTATCCGGAGCTGCGTGACGCTCTGGACAAGCTGACGCTCAACGACCCCGCGCTCATCTACGAGCCCGAGTCGAGCCACGCGCTGGGATTCGGCTTCCGCGTCGGTTTTCTCGGATTGCTGCACATGGAGGTCATCAAGGAGCGCCTTGAGCGCGAATTCGACCTGGAGCTGCTCGCGACGGCACCGTCGGTGGAGTACCACGCGTACCTCACCAACGGCGACGAGGTCATCATCCATTCGCCGCAGGACATGCCCGATCCCTCCAAGCTCGACCGCATCGAGGAGCCGTTCCTCAAGACCACGGTCATCGTGCCACCAGACTTCGTTGGTGCGGTCATGGAGCTCTCTACCAACCGCCGAGCAACCTTCATGGACATGCAGTACCTCAGCAAGACCACGGTCGAGCTGCACTACGAGATGCCGCTTTCCGAGCTGATCATGGACTTCTTCGACCAGCTCAAGAGCCGCACCAAAGGCTATGCGTCGCTTGACTACGAACCCATCGGCTATCGCCCGGGCAATATGGTCAAGCTCGACATTCTGCTCGCCGGCAAGCCGGTCGACGCGCTGTCGTTCATCGTGCACAAAGACAAAGCCTACGACCGCGGCAAGGTGCTCACCGAGAAGCTCAAGACCATCATTCCTCGGCATATGTTCGAGGTGCCCATTCAAGCCGCCATCGGTGCGAAGATTCTTGCCCGTGAGACCGTCCGTGCCATGCGCAAGGACGTTATCGCCAAGTGCTACGGCGGCGATATTTCTCGCAAGCGCAAGCTGCTAGAGAAGCAGAAGAAGGGCAAGAAGCGCATGAAGAGCATCGGGTCGGTGGATGTCCCTCAGGAGGCGTTCATGGCGATTCTGAAGGTCGACGAGTAGCGGTTCTGCCGTGAATACCGCTGTGACACCGCAAGAATCCGTTGCCAAACTCCTCGCGCGCGGCAACGTGCTGCTCGCGCCTATGGCCGGCATCACCGAGGCTCCTTTCCGAGGAATCTGCAAGCGCATGGGGGCCGGACTCACCTACACCGAGATGATCAGCGCCAAAGCCCTGTACTACAACCGCGATTCTCCGGCCTCGCAGGCGCTGCTGTCCTTCTCGGCAGATGAGATCCCTTGCGCGGTGCAGATCTCCGGGTCAGACCCGGGGATGATGGCCGAGCAGGCGGCCGGCTTGCTTGAGCGCTGTGCCGACGAGGTCGCTCTGATCGACATAAACATGGGATGTCCCGTCTCAAAGGTGGTCAAGAAGGGCGAGGGGAGCGCGCTGATGCGCGAACC
>JBAXEO010000155.1:0-4697 GCA_037140395.1 Coriobacteriia bacterium | reverse complement strand
GAGCCAATGTTGCGCTCAGCGCTACATTGGCTTTTCCTATGTCACGGTTCTTTCGCTACGTGGGCGCGGGAGGTGCCGCTGAGCCACGCTAGCTGAGCACAATCGTCCCGTGGTCATCCCATCCCAAAGTGAGGCGAGCTCGATGACGGTCGAGGAACTCATGCGCGAAGTCCTCGCGCTTGACGCGTCGACGCGCGCGAACATGGCGCATGAACTTCTGAACAGCCTTGATTCCCTCTCGGAAGCTGAGATCGAGCAGTTGTGGATCGAGGAGGCTGTTCGCCGCAATGCTGAGCTGGATGCGGGTATCGCGGGAACGGTCTCGGCTGAGGAGTCGCTCATGCGCGCCCGGGCGCGACGGGCATGACCGCGATGGCGCATCAGCGGCAGAAGCCGTACTACTGGCGCGGTCGCAGTTGACACCTGTGGGTGAAGCCACTTCAGTCAGCAGCCATCGTCAATGGTGGAGCCGTTCAGCACACCGCCTCTACGCGAGAACGTCAACTTCGAACTGCTGGCGTTCGTGCAAGACCATGGTGATGTAGACGGCGGAAGGGTCGCGGCGGTAGATGATTCGGTAGGGGCTCACAATCAACTCACGGATGTCGTCGCGCTTCGCCTCATCTGCCACCGGGCCGCTGTCGGGGAACTCGGCAAGCGATTCCGCGCTCTCGAGTAGGTGTTCGAGCCAGCGCGCCGCCGCTGCAGGACGGTCTTGAGCGATATAGGTCATCGCCTCATCGAGTTGCACACTGGCCAACTCAGACCAGTACACCTTCACCCGAGGTACTTCTCGCGCATCCGGAAGACAACCTCTTGATGTGGGATAACCTGGCCGGCGGCAATCTGTGCCTCTGCGACCTGCAGGTCACGCATGAACTCCAGTTCGTCGATCATCCCCTCATAGACACCGACGTCCAAAAGGACAGCCGTACTGCGTCCATGTTGCGTGAGAATCACCGGCCGCTTGCTGGCGTGCATCTGCTCGATTACGGCAGAGGTGTTGGCGCGAAACTCAGTGACCGGACGGACATCAGTTGAAGGACGAAGAGTCGGCATCGTCGGTACCTCCCACACGGGACGCTAGTAGGTACATCATAACGTATCGCCCAAAGCCTGTCGTCGAGGGATTGCAGGGTTGCGCAGAATGCGTTAGCTATGAGCAGGCGCGATGTCGAGGCAGATGTGCGCCGCATCAAGCCGCTGGCTGTTGCCTAGCACGTTCGGCGGCTGCATCGCCGCGCCCAAGAGGGACGTCTCTACCCTCTAGCCGTCGATACCTTGGTTACGCATGACCAGCTCGTCACCCTCATCTGGCTCCGCATCGCGCACCTTTGCCAGAACCGCGTCGTAGGCCGCACGATCACTCAGAGCACCGCGATCACGCAGGTAGTCGACGGTCATCAGCGCCGACATCTTCTCGGCCAGCGCGGTGGTGATGAGCTGGTTGATCGAGACATCCTCGGTCTTCGCGAGTTCCCGCACCTTCTTGTGCAGTGACTCAGGCAAACGCAGGCTAATGGTACTCATGACGTGACTCCTATCCTTCTGAGGAACTCACCCGGTCTGACCGCGGTTACGCCAAAGCCTTGAGACAGCGCGAAGTCCCGCACATTGTGCGTGACGATGAGGCCGCACCCCGCCGCCGCTGCGAGTTCGAGAACGTGATCGTCTTTGGGATCGCGCAGCACCGGGCGCCACAGGAAGTGAATCTCCTGGAGGTGCCCGACACCACACAGGTACTCCAGAAGCCGGTCGACATCGTCGTGCGAAAGCCCGAGTCCAACGCTCTCGCGCTTCAACACGTCTTCGTACTCAAGAACGAGCGGTACCGAGAGCGTGATCTCGAAGCCCGATGCACCCACCAGTTGCAGGAGTCGATACGACGCCCCGCGAGAGCTTCGCAGCCCGGACACGAGGACGTTGGTGTCGATGACAATGCGCCGGTTCATAAAGGTATCATATACGATACCAAACGACTGGGTCAACGAGGTCGCCGGTTCGTACCCACCCTGAGTAGCACTGCCGAAACGACCGCGGCCTCAACCGGATGAAAGGCAGTCACACACTGGGTCGACGGACTACCGCGAAGTCGCCGCCCTCAAGAGGGACGTCTGCAGCCACGCGGCGAGCGCCTCGGGCGCTAGATCGCTCTCGAGGGCTACCGTCGGTTGACCCGCGGTCGGCTTCGCCGCCGCCAGCGCAACGGCCATCTGAGATGCGAGCTCGGCCCTCAGGTCAGCACTCTGGGCCGCGGTCAGGTAGGACTGCGCGTTGAGCAGCGCGGTGACTTGCGCGGCCGAGAGCTTCTGCTGCCCTGCGGGGATGGTGACGAGCTGGGTGCCGTCAAAGACGGTGAGCTTCTGCGGGATGCTCACGGTGACGCCGCCCGTGGCATCCACCGCGGCGCGCCAGGTGGATGTCGGCACTGCGACGAAGGCCGTAGGTCCGCCGGCATCCGGCGCACCCAGCGCGCGCGCAACGGCTCCCCCGCCGCCAAAGACGTAGGCGTCGCTCAGGCGGGTGGCGGTGGTGCCGGGGATGGTGACCGTGGAGTCCGGAGAGACGTCGCGCATCTTGCCGTCGGCGACCACCGTGATGAGCGCGGCGATGGTGGCGCCGTCCTCGGCAGGTGACTCGAAGACCAGCACAACGCGCTGCTCCTGTAGGGCAATGCTGGCGGCGACCGGGTCGTGCAGGTAGAAGTAGACGCCCACGCCCAGCAGCGCAACCAGCACGATCGCGAGTACGGCGCCCACGAGCATGGACTTCCCCATCAACACCCCCCGAGCCGTGTGCGGGCGACCGTGTGCCGCCCGAGGGTAGTGTAGCAGCGCAGCGCAGTGCGGGACGGGGCGGGGCCGGAGGTGGGGGCTAGCGGGCCATCACGGCTCTAAGACCTGCAAATCCCGGCAAATCTTGCGGGCAAGGAAGTCGTTGATCTCGCGATGTCGAGGAATCGCGGTCACCTTCCCCGCGCTTCTGTTGACATAGACCGAATGATTGCCGCCCTCGCGAAACAGCACGCAGCCTTGAGCCTGAAGATGCCGGATGAGGTCGACGCGCTTCACGCAGTGATGTGGAGGGGCTCGCGAATCACCTTGCGGCTTCCCAGACGCTCCTCTGCCAGGACACGATTGGCGTCTAAGACGAGCTCAACTGCCTCAGAAAGGCCCGCTCGGGCCTCTTCGAGAGTCGTCGCCTGTGTGTTGGCGCCGGGAAGTTCCTCGACATAGCCGATGTAGCCTTCCGGCACCTTCTCGAAAACTGCAGTGAACTGAAGCTTCATAGGACAGTACCTCCAGTCCAAAATGTAGCACGGAAGCGCCGTTCGTGGCATGCGAGGGTTTGCAGACTGTCGCAGTGGCAAGACCCTTCTCCGCCAGCGGCCGGACTGACATACCGCCCCGCACCCGTCAGTAGTGGTATCGCAACTGGACGATCTGTAGTTCGTCACCCTTGATCCTATACACGATGCGATGCTCGTCAGTCAGCCGCCGCGACCAGTAGCCGGCCAGGGCGTGCTTTAGGCCCTCCGGCTTGCCGATCCCCTCGAACGGCGAGCGCTGGATGTCCTTGACGAGCGCGTTGATACGCTGGACTACCCTGCGGTCGGTCTTCTGCCAGTACAGGTAGTCGTCCCACGCGTCCTCGTCGAAGACGATCTTCACTCTGCGAGCTCTCTCTCCGTGCCCTGTCCGGCCTCGAGCCTGGCTATGGACGCCAGCAGCCTGCGAGCGTTCTTCGGACTCCGCAGTAGGTAGGTCGTCTCTTCGAGCGCCTCGTAGTCGTCGAGCGAGATCATCACGACGGATGCGGATGCCTTTCGCGTCACAATGAGAGGGGCGTGATCCTCGCACACGCGGTCCATCTGGCTGGCGAGGTTGGCGCGCAGTGTCGTGTAGGGGATGGTGTCCATGGCTACCTCCGATATCGAACCGTACAGCTAATGGTACAGCTCGTTGACTCACAGAACAACCACGTGTGCGCTCCATACCGCAACGGAACCAGTCCACGGCCGCGCCCTACGACGCCGCCTCGCGCTCGCGTCGGTACGCGGCGAAGCTCATGTCGTGGATGAGGATGTGGTTGGTGAGCCACTCGGCAAAGAGCGGCGCGAGCGTCTCGGGCACGACGCCCTCGTCGTTGAAGTACTCGGCCGCGCGCTTGAGCGTCTCTCCCGACAGCTCCTCGTGCAGACTCCGATGCGTCGAGAGCCGTGGATACTCGTAACTGGCCATGAGCGCCTCCTCGTCGGCAAAGTGCTCGATGCAATAGTCGGTCAGGCCGTAGATTGCGTTGGCGAGGGTGTTCTCGTCCTCCTCGCAGAGGCCGTCGTCGGTCATAGGGCACGTGGCGATCGCCTCGGCGAGGTCGTTAGCGAGCGCGAAGAGTTGGCGGTGCTGCGCGTCGATGGCGGCGTTGCCGGTCTCGAGCGCGGGATCCCACTGGTAGAGCGGCATGATGGCGGCTCCTTCCCCTGTGGAGATGCTACCCAAGGGTGGGTCGGCAGTGGCCGGCACCTAGTAGATGCAAGCGTCGAGAATCGAGAGGGCCTCCTGGAGCACAGGCTCAGGCGCCGCTGCAATGCGTGCAACTCGGCGTGCGCGATAGTCGACGGACTTGACCTGTTCGACCATCACGAGACCGGTGACCGGATGACCTTCTGGTATCGCAACATGGAAGGGATACTCGCG
>JBAXEO010000154.1:0-4757 GCA_037140395.1 Coriobacteriia bacterium | reverse complement strand
TCGATCTGCGACGGCCAAATCATGCTCGACGCGGCCGCTTTCAACGAGGGCAGACGTCCCGCACTCGACCCCGGACTGTCTGTGTCCAGGGTGGGTGGCTCGGCGCAGACCAAGGCGATGAAGCAGGTTGCCGGCCGCTTGCGCATCGACCTCGCTCAGTACGGGGAGATGGCGCGGTTCGTCAAGTTTGGCGCCGAGGTCGACGAATCGACGCAGTTGCAGCTCACGCGCGGGGAGCGTGCCCGAGAACTGCTCAAGCAGGTGCACCACGCGCCGATGGCGCTGGAGCAAGAGATTCTGGTCCTCTATGCGGTGGTCAACGGCTACTTCGACGACATCGCCGTGAACAAGATCGGCGACATTGAGGCCGAGCTGCTCGAGTACGCGACTCGGCGTCGGCCCGACGTGTTGCAGGCACTCGCAGTGGCCCAAGGTGTCACCGACGAGATCGCGGCACTTCTTTCCAGTGCACTCGCGGAATTCATCAGTAAGCGTGGCGCAAGCGCCGACGAGAGTGTGCCATCGCTCGAGGCAGTAGTGTAGCCGTGGAGAAACTAGCCGATGTCCGCACCAGGATGCGTTCGGTTTCTGGGATCGGCGAAGTGTGCCGGACGCTGGCGACGGTCGCCTCGGCGAAGCTCGCTCAGACTCACGAGCGGGCCCGAGGCGCACGCGTGTACACCGCGGTGCTGCGCAGGATTCTGGTGCGGCAGCAGCGCGCCGCGCTGGTTGGCGGGCTGGATCCGGCGACCCTGTCTCCTCTGATGGCCAGCCGGGCTGAGGTCCACAAAGTGACGGTGCTCGTCATCGGAGCAGATCGCGGGCTGTGCGGCGGCCACAATCTCGCGCTGGGACGTGCCGCTCGCGCTTTCATTCTCGAGCGCACTGGCATGGGGATCGATGTGTCGGCGATCGTGAAGGGCCGCCGCGCCGAGACCTATCTGCGACGAACCACCAGCGTCCCGATGCTCGAAGCCACCGCATGGACGCGAGCCGGAGTTAACGATTCCGAGGTCAGCACGCTGCTCACTCAGTCGACCGACGCGTTTCTGGGAGGCGAAGTCGACGAAGTCTGGGCGTGCTACACGGCCTTCCACTCGACCATGCGCCGAGAACCTGCCGTGGTTCGCCTGCTGCCGGTGACGCCGGAGGAGTCTGTAGCGGGCGCACAAGAAGCGCTGCCGGGTGCGTGGAACTACGAGCCTGCGATGCAGCCCTGCGTCCAGGAGTTGCTTGAGGCCTTTGTGCGACTGCAGATCGAGGACGTGTTGTTGGAGTCGTTCGCGAGCGAGCAGGCGGCGCGCATGGTCACCATGCAGGAAGCATCCGAGCGTGCCGACCGCTCTCTAGCTACGCTCCGAGTCCACTACAACCGTTTGCGCCGAGAGTCGATTACCGCCGATCTTGTGGGCGTGTTAGTTGCCGGGCGCGTGCGCAAGGAGGCCGAGAGTAATGCCGACTGAGCAGTCTCGCAAAGAGCCTGACACGCGCGTGAGCGACGTCGTTGCGAGCGCTTTGCAGCGCGCGCGGGAGGACTTGGGCCGCGAGGCGTGTGACGGAGTGGTCTCCCAGGTGCTCGGACCCGTGGTCGACGTGCGCTTCAAAGGTGAGCTGCCCATGATCGGCTCGTTGCTGCGCGTGGGCGATCGTCGTCGCGGACTCCCGCTCGAGGCAGTGGAACTGCTCGGCGAAGGCTCGGTGAGAGCGCTTGCGCTTGGCTCGACGGACGGTCTACGCCGAGGCAACCGTGTCTTCGACACGCAAGCTCCCATCAGCGTGCCCGTGGGTCCCAGCGTGAAGGGCCGCATCTTGAACTGCGTTGGCGAGCCGTCCGATGGGTTCGGTCCGATACCCGAGCACGGCCGCTGGCCGATTCGTCGCGACCCGGTGCCGTTCGTGCGAGTCAAGACGTACCCCGAGGTGTTTGAGACTGGGCTAAAAGCCATCGACCTGCTCACCCCCTTCCCGCGGGGGGGCAAGATTGCGCTCTTTGGCGGTGCAGGCGTCGGCAAGACGGTCGTAATCATGGAGCTCATCCGAAATGTCGGCCAGGTGCACGAGGGTGTGAGCGTCTTTGGCGGCATCGGCGAGCGCACGCGCGAGGGCAACGACCTGTGGCTTGAGATGCAGCGCTCCAAGGTGCTTGAGCGTGCGGTCCTCTACTTCGCTCAGATGAACGAGCCGCCCGGCGCCCGTTTCCGCCTGCCGTACTGCGCACTGACCACCGCCGAGTACTTCCGCGACGTCGAGCACGCCGACGTGCTGCTGTTCTTCGACAACATCTACCGCTTCGTCCAGGCGGGCCTCGAAGTCTCGCTCCTGCGCGCCCGCATCCCCGCCGAGGTCGGCTACCAGCCCACCCTTGCCACCGAAGTCGGCTCCCTGGAGGAGCGCATCGTCTCGACCGACGACGGCGCCATCACCAGCGTGCAAGCGGTCTACGTCCCCGCCGACGACCTGGCCGATCCCGGCCCCGCCGCCATCTTCTCCCACCTCGACGCGACCGTGGTCCTCTCGCGCAGAATCGCCGAGATGGGCCTGTACCCCGCCATCGACCCGTTGCTCTCCTCCTCGCAGATTCTCGAACCCGGAGTCGTCGGCGAACGCCACGTACGCGTCGCGCGCGAAACCAAGTCCTACCTCCAACGCTACGGCGCCCTCCAGGACCTCATCGCTATCCTGGGTGTCGAGGAGCTTTCCGAGGAGGACCGCATCGTGGTGACCAGGGCCCGCCGCCTACAGAAGTTCCTCTCTCAGCCCTTCTTCGTCGCCGAGCAGTACACCGGCATCCCCGGCTGCTACGTGCCACTGGAAGAGACCATCCGCGGGTTCGAGGAGATTTGCTCGGGCGCGTGTGACCACATCCCCGAGCAGGCATTCTTCATGTCAGCGACGCTCGACGATGTGTTTGCCAAAGCGGAGGAGGTCGTCGACACGAAGCCCTCGGGGAGTGCTGCTGAAGCGCAGGTACGCGAGGGCGCTGCAGCTACGGCGGGAGTTTCTCCGCAATGAAGCTGACTTTCGACATCGTCACTTCGACTGGTTCGCGCCTTCACGAAGAGGCTCTCGAGCGTATTGTCATCAGGCGCCGAGAGGCCGAGTTCGATCCCGGTAGCGAAGTGGCCATTCTGCCGCTGCACGGGCCGCTCCTGATGCAAACGCAGGCTTGTGCGGCGAGGTTGACGCGCGATGGGCTCACACAGGAGCTCGCGGTTGGCGCGGGTGTACTTGAGGTATTTCGCGATTGCGTCACGCTGGTCGAGACGTGAGGCGAAGCTAGGAGGCTTCGGCCCCACCATCAATTGCGTCGGCGATTTCAAATGCGAGCTGTGGATCCACATCAAGAGCAGCCGATGAGGCCCGTGTGTTCAGATGCGCGAGCAGGGCTCTGACCACATCGCGGTCATAGAGAGTTCCTGCGTTCTGGTGAAGTTCGGCTACGGCCTCTTGTAGCGTCGCGCGCCCGCCGTAGTATTCGCGGTGCGTCATGCTGTCGAACACCTCACACACAGCCAGAATGCGTGAAGCGAGCGACACTTGGTCGCCGCGAAGCCCGGCATAGCCGCTGCCGTCCACGCGTTCGTGATGGTTCAGGACTGCCTCTTGCACGGTGGCATCGAAGTTCGCAGCCACGGCAATCTCTTGCCCGATGCGCGGATGCTGTTTGATGACCAGCATCTCCTCCGCAGTCAGTGACTGTCCTGCGTCCGCGATCTCTCGAGGAAGTGACATCATTCCCACATCGTGGACAAGCCCGGCTAGACGAAGGTCCTTGCGTTCGGCGACCGAAAGGTTCAGCTCCGAGCCGATGGCCGCAGCCAAATCTGCAACCTGCATCGCGTGACGTGCATAGTCCGGGCGCTTGTCGGCGACGAGGTACTGGAGCACCTGCAAAGTCCCCTCGAGCTGAGACTGGGCCTCCGCCAAGAGCTCCTCACGCTCTATGGCGAGTTCGACCATGCGGCCCAGAAGGCCCAAGGCGTCGAGTTCCTCACCCTCGAAGTTCTCATCACGCCGCCAGACACACAGCACATACCGCAGTTCGCCCTGGACGCGAAGCGGAACAGCGATTGCCTGCCCCGGCTCAGTGCCAAGCGACTGGATATGCAGTGGCGCGGAACGTCCTGCGGCCACCAAAGCAACGTGCATCATGGTCCGCTGGGCTTCCTCGGCAGGGACTCCAGTGGCGATGAAGGACCACTCTTGCTCATTGCCGATGACGGCGGTGCCGTCTGCAGTGAAGAGTCCGGCGGACTCGGTCAGGATTCGGTTGAGTCCTCGCTCGATCCCATCGGCTCCCAAGGTGGAAGCGGCTTGGTGGGAGAAGGACAGCCACTCGTTTGCTGCCGCCAGCTGCGACCTTGCGTCCTCGGTCTCGGCAACGGACTCTGCGATCCGCTTGCGCAGAATGTGGCGCTGATCGGCGAGGTAGAGCACCACGGCGATAGTGAAGCCGCCGAGCAGGATTCGCGGTATGTAGTCAGCAAGAAACACACTTGGAAGCTGAATACCGCTCACCGAAAGGAAATACATCAGCAGCGCAAGGAGTGTCGCCATGGCCAAGATGAGCACCGTGGAGATGGTGTCGAGCTGAACTTCTCGGCGCTGATGTGATTTCAGATCCCGCACGTGGTTGCCCCCTTTAAGAGCAGTATCGGCTGAGAAGCTGTCGCCCCTGAACAGTTCCTTCCCCGTTCGCCTAAATATACAGCTTAGTGGTCTAAGCGATGCGCTATGCCGAGGAGCCGGAACTCACT
>JBAXEO010000153.1:0-4794 GCA_037140395.1 Coriobacteriia bacterium | reverse complement strand
CGCGAGTCTCACACGCGGGCGTGTCGTTGTGGGACAATCGCGAGGTGTGCTCAGGCTGCGCTGCGGCGTGGCCTGAAGGGTGATTTACTGAAGGAGGAGCACGTGTCCAAGAGGTCCAAGATTATTCTCGCCGTGGTCGTGCTGGTGGTAGTGGTTGGAGCTGCGGCGTTCTTCTTTGTGCGTTCCAAGGGTAGCGGCCCCGAGGTCAAGACTGCGACGGTTTCGCAGACGGATCTGGGCGTTACGGTGTCGGCGTCGGGCAAAGTCGCGGCCGGTCTACGGGCCGACGTGTACCCGGCCGCCGCGGGGACGATCGACGAGGTCTTCGTCAAGGACGGGCAGAAGGTGGCCGCCGGAGACAAGCTCGCGAGCATGAACACCGGGCCTCTCAAGCTGCAGCTCGACCAAGCAAAGGCGGGGCTGGCGACGGCGAAGGCCGGCCTGGCGAATATTGGAGCCACCTCGGTGAGCTCGGCTGATATCGCGGCCGCGCAGGCCAACGTCAAGGCAGCGAAGGCTCTGTGGGGCGCAGCCAAGTCGGCAGCCGATAACGTGGACTCCGCGGCGCCGACGACGGCGCAAATCAATGCAGCAAACGCCGCTACCAATGCGGCTCTTCTGGCCTATAACAACGCTCAAACCGCATATCTGGCGGCGTCGGCCGTTTACGGCTCGACCAGTCCTACGACTACCGCTGCCGCCGCGGCAGCCGCATCAGCGAACGCCGCATACCTGGGAGCGCAGGCATCGGCCGAGAAGCTAGCTTCAACCAACATGACGCCGGCGCAGAAGCAGGCCGATGCTGCTGCCAAGCAGGCCTACGCTGGCTATAAGGCGGCAGTCGCCAGTCTTGGGAAGGCGCAAGCCGCGAGCCCCTCGACCCAGAGAGCGGCTGCGCAAGCGGCGGTCGTTGCTGCGCAACAGGCCGTAAACGTAGCGAAGTCGACGGTGGACGACTCAACGATGACGGCCCCAATCGACGGCACCGTCTTCTTGAACGCCGCAGGAGTCCCTGGAGCCGACGGCAAGACGCCGGTTGTGAGCTCAGGCTCTGCGGTGTCATTCGCCTCGGCGCCGTTCTCCGTGGTCGACCTCAACGGGTCGACCTTCATCGCCGAGGTGGACGAGGCCGACGTGGATCGCCTGAAGGTTGGGATGTCAGCGACGGTGACGCTGGACTCGTTCCCGGGCAAGTCAATCAAAACCACGGTGCTCCGCATCAGCTCGGCTTCTCAGCCGACGGCGACCGGCGGGACGATCTTCCCCGTCGAGCTTGCGCTGCAGGACACCGGCAAGAACATCCTCATCGGCATGAAGGGTGACGCCACGATCGAGGTGTCCTCCATCAAGGGGGCGATGACGATTCCGGTCGAGGCGCTGTTTAACGAGAACGGGAAGAACTTCGTGTACCGCGTGGTCAGCAACAAGCTGGTCAAGGCCGACATCACTGTTGGCGCGACGACCGATACGTCTGTCGAAATACTTTCGGGTCTCTCGGATGGCGACGTTGTGGCGCTGTCGGGCCCGACGCAGTACTCGGACGGGCTCTCGGTTCGCGTGAAGGCGCAGTAGGCGACCTCGCGAGTGAGTGACGAGCAGCGCGAGGGAATAGCTGAGCGGATAGCATCGGCGGTGGGCCCGGCGTGCTCGGTTGACGCCGTGCTCGAGGCGCACGACGTGACCAAGCGCTACATCCTCGACGACATCGAAGTGAGCGCGCTTCGCGGCGTCGACGTTGAGGTGTGCCGCGGAGAGATGCTCGCCATCATGGGGCCGTCGGGCTCGGGCAAGTCCACGCTCATGCACATTGTGGGGCTGCTTGATCACCCCACGACGGGGACGGTAACAATCGATGGCGAAGATGTTTCGCACATGGATCCCAACCAGCTTGCAACCGTGCGCAACAAACGCATCGGCTTCGTCTTTCAGTCGTTCAACCTGCTGGCCCGCACCACGGCACAGGCGAACGTTGAGCTGCCGCTGATTTACGCCGGTCTGGGCGGGGCGGAGAGAGCGAAGCGCGCACGCGCGGCCTTGGAGCGCGTCGGACTCGGCAATCGGCTGAGCCACATGCCCAACCAGCTCTCGGGCGGTCAGCAGCAGCGCGTCGCCATCGCTCGAGCGCTGGTGACGGAGCCGAGCATCGTGCTGGCCGACGAGCCGACGGGCAACCTGGACTCCAGAAGCGGCATCGAAGTCATGATGATTCTGCAGGAACTCAACGCGCAGGGCATTACCGTGGTCATCGTCACGCATGATGCGCGAGTTGCTCGGCATGCGCAGCGCGTCATCCACGTCCGCGACGGACGCGTCGTGCTCAACGAGTGCGTCGAGGATCGCATCATGGCCGAGCAGGAGACCGCGTTGCTCGACAAAGAGCTGGCCGTAGACGACCTCGTGTCCATGTCCGTGAACGCCAAGGTGACCACGTGAACCTCGTCGAGAGCTTTCGCATAGCCATCAGAGCGCTCAGTGCGAACAAGGTGCGCAGCGTGCTCACCATGCTCGGTGTCATCATCGGAGTCGCGGCGGTGATTCTGCTGGTGTCGATCGGGACGGGCGTGCAGAGTCAGATTACTGGCCAGATATCGGGGCTCGGCTCTAACCTGCTGTTTGTCTTCCCGGGGAAGATGGATCAGGGCGGCCCCGGAGGCGGCGGCATCACAAAGCAGTTCACTCTCGATGACTTGGACTACGTGCAGTCCAGGCTTGGGGCGCAGGGAACGGTGATTCCGATGATGCAGGCTCCGACCCAGCTGCGGGTCGGCAACCGAACAAAGAGCAGCACACTGGGCGGTAGTGACCAGAACGGCAAGGACGCCGCGGCCGGCACGATTGAGATGGGCCGCTGGTTCACGCGGGGCGAGGTTGTCGGCAACTCACGCGTTGCGGTCATCGGCTCGGATGTTCGCGCCGAGTTCTACCCTGGGCAAAATCCAATCGGCCGGAAGCTCGACGTCGGTGGTCAGCCCTTCACCATTATCGGTTTGTTGGCGGCAAAGGGCGGTTCTCTAGGCGGGAGCCAAGACAACGTCGTGGACATCCCGATTACGACGGCGCAGCAGATACTCAACACCAGGGACATATCGGGCATGTTGGTGGACGTCAGCGATACCAACCAGATCGAGGCCGTGAAGGCGCAGGTCGAGCGGCTGCTACGACCAAGATTCGCCGACCAGTTCACGGTCTTTACCCAGGAGCAGACGCTGGGGATTCTGTCGACGCTACTGGGAACGCTGACGGCGATGCTGGCCGGGCTTGCAAGTATCTCGCTGCTGGTTGGCGGCATCGGCATCATGAACATCATGCTGGTCAGCGTGTCCGAGAGGACCCGCGAGATCGGCATCCGCAAGGCAGTGGGAGCGCGTACCTACGACATCCTGAGCCAGTTCGTCATCGAGGCGATGGTGCTTTCGGTGCTGGGCGGGGTGATCGGCATTCTGGTGGGAGCGGGGGGCGCGCTCGCGATGCACAAGTGGGTGCCGGCACAGGTGACGTTTTGGGCGGTAGCGCTCGCGTTCTTGTTCTCGGCGGCGGTGGGCGTGTTCTTCGGCGTGTATCCGGCCTATCGCGCATCGCGGCTCGATCCGATCGAGGCACTGCGCTACGAGTAGCGGCTTGGTGCGGTCAGCCTTGGAAGTCCTCGGGATCGACCGAGTCCAGGAACGTGCGGAATGCCTCGAGCTCGGCCTCTTCGTCGGTTGGCGAGTCGGTCTCGTCGGGCACGGCGGCCTCGTTGAAGACCTCCTCGGCGACGAAGATGGGGGCGCCCATGCGGATTGCGAGCGCGATGGAGTCGGATGGGCGAGCGTCGACGAGAAGGGTGCGCTCTTCCGCGCGGATGGTGATTGCGGCGAAGAAGGTGCCCTCATCGACGCGCGTGATCTCGACGCGCTCCACGTAGCTATCCAGGGTCTCCAGCAGGCTCTTCATCAGGTCGTGCGTGAGCGGCCGCGGAAGCTCAGTGCCTTCCAGCGCGAGCAGAATTGACGTCGCCTCCGGCTGGCCGATCCAGATGGGGAGAAGCCGACCGGTGCCGGGCTCTTCGTCGAGCGGCTTGAGCAGAATGACGGGCTGACTGGACCGAGGATCCACAGCTAGGCTGGCGATTCGGACGGGAACCATCGGTCACCTCCTGATTGAGTGGCGGTCGTGCCCAGACGGGCGTTGTGCGATGGTAGCAATGATACGCCAGCCGTGTGGAGTCGGGAGTTCAGCATGCGTCAGGAAATTCGCACCACCTGCCGAGAAGAACTCGTCGACATGACCACAGCGGTGGGTCGGGCAGTCGCGGAGTCGGGGGTCTCAGCGGGGATCGTCGTGGTGTCGTCGCCGCACACGACCGCCGGGATTCTGGTCAACGAGAATGCCGATCCGGATGTGGCGACCGATCTGATCGCGGGGCTCGCACGGATCGCGCCCGAGCGCGGCGGATGGCGGCATGCCGAGGGAAACAGCGATGCGCACCTCAAGACCGCGCTGGTCGGGACGAGCGTCATGGTGCCGATTCAGGACGGACGACTCGTGCTTGGGACGTGGCAGGCGGTGTACTTCGCGGAGTTTGATGGGCCGCGGTCTCGGAGGATGGACGTGACGGTAGTTCAGGGGCTGTGAGGTGCGGCTTGGGGGGCGTCGTGAGTGGGGCGTCGGCGGGTAGGCGGATTCCTTGACCGAGCGTGGGGGCTGAGATAAGGTATGCGAGCATTTCGCACGAGAGGGGCCCGTAGCTCAGCTGGCTAGAGCGCACGGCTGATAACCGTGAGGTCGCTGGTTCGAGTCCAGCCGGGCCCACCA
>JBAXEO010000152.1:0-4828 GCA_037140395.1 Coriobacteriia bacterium | reverse complement strand
GCAAACGCCGTCACCACCCACTCGCCGTCGCGCGCCGCTTGCGGCAGTTCCCGCAGAGCGGGCAGCGAGATCGTCGCCTCGCGAATGCCGTGGACGCGCTTGAGCGTCTGCTTGACTCGGCTCGCGTCGTTGATGTTGTCGGTGAGATCCGGCGCGTTCATGCGCAGAAGGCGCTTGGCGACAGGAGGCGGAGAGGCCTGCCGAGGCACGCGGACGGCTCGGTCCTCCGGTGACAACACCACATTCGGCTGCCGAGAAGACCCCCCTCGGACGGGAGCCTTGCCCGGCCGAGATTCCAGCGGGACATGCACGGTGACGTCGTCTGTCACCGTCGACAGGCACGCGAGTACATACCCGCGCTCGATCTCCTCGGCGGTGAGCTTGGCGGTAACGGTTGTGTCGACGGTGCCCTGCTCGACGACCATGCGGCACTTGCCACAGGTACCGTCACCGCCGCAGCTCGCGCTGACGGCGACGTCGGCAAGCATCGCGGCGCGCAGCAGGTTTTCGCCTGGTGCGACCGTGACCGCTGTCCCGTCAGGTGTGAAGGTGACTTTTGGCATGACTGAAATTCCTCGTCGCGATGGGCTAGAAAAGCCCGACGACGTTACCGTTCTCGTCGAGGTCGATATTGTCGCCAGCCGGCGTCTTGGGCAGGCCGGGCATCGTTCGCATGTCGCCGCAAAGCGGGTAGAGGAAGCCCGCGCCAACGCTCGCCCGGATGTCTCGGACCGGCAGACGCCACCCCGTGGGACGTCCCTTCAGTGTGGGGTCGTGAGAGAGCGACAGGTGCGTTTTGGCCATGCACATAGGGAGGTTTCCGTAGCCGAGCTCGGTGTAGAGCTTGATCTTGGCTTCGGCAGCCGGCAGATAGTCAACGCCATCGGCGCCGTAGATCTCTTTGGCGATGGTTTCGATCTTGACCTTGATGGGAGCGTCATCGGGATAGAGCAGCTTGAAGTTCTTGGGGAGTTCGCAAGCCGCGACAACGGCCTCAGCCAGCTCCACTCCACCAGCGCCGCCATCAGGATGCACAAAATGCGAGACCGCGAAGTCGGCGCCCGCCTCAAGTGCGCGTGCCTTGATGAAGTCGTGCTCAGCCTCGGTGTCGGTCGGAAACGCGTTGACCACGGCCACAACCGGAACGCCGAACTTCTTCATGTTCTCGATGTGCTTGTCCAGATTGACGATACCCTCGGCCAGGCTCTCGAGGTCCTCCGTCGTCAACCGCTCGTCCATGGGCTTGCCCGGCGTAACCTCGAAGCGTCCCGAGGAGGCCTTGAGCGCCCGCACGGTCGCGACGATGACCACGCAGTCCGGAGTCAGTCCGGACGCGCGGCACTTGATGTTCATGAACTTCTCGGCGCCCATGTCGGCACCGAAGCCTGACTCGGTGACCACGTAGTCGGCGATCTTGAGCGCGATCTTGTCGGCGATGATTGAGTTGTTGCCCTGCGCGATGTTGGCGAAAGGCCCCGCGTGCACGAACACCGCGCCGCCTTCGAGATTCTGCATGAGGTTGGGCTTGATGGCGTCGCGCATCAGAACCGCCATGGCGCCGGCGCACTTGAGGTCGTCGGCGGTGACGGGCTGACCCTTGGTGTTCATACCGATCACGATTCGGCCAAGCCGTGCGCGCAGGTCCTCCAGATCGACCGCCATCGCCAGAATGGCCATGACTTCGCTTGCCACCGAGATATCAAACCCGGTCTCGCGCGGCACGCCGTCGAGCTTGTTGCCCAGGCCGACGACGACGTTGCGCAGCGCACGATCATTGAGGTCGACGACCCGGCGCCACGTGATCGAGTACGGGTCGATCTCCAGCACGTTGCCGTGATACAGATGGTTGTCGACGTAGGCGGCCAGCAGGTTGTTGGCCATGGTGACGGCATGCACGTCGCCGGTGAGGTGCAGGTTGAAGTCCTCCATCGGCACGACTTGGCTGTAGCCGCCACCAGCGGCACCACCCTTGATGCCAAAAACCGGGCCCAGTGAAGGCTGCCGAATACAGGTGATGACGTTCTTGCCGATGTGATGAAGCGCCTGGCCCAGACCCACCGTGGTCACTGTCTTGCCTTCACCCAGAGGAGTCGGGTTGATTGCAGTCACGTCGATGTAGCGGCCCTGCGGACGGTCGGCGAGCCGCTCAAGCACAGAGAGATTGATCTTCGCCTTGTAGTTGCCGTAAAGCTCGAGCTCATCAGGCTCAATGCCGATTTCGGCTGCAACATCAGCGATGGGGCGCATTTTGTGCGCTTGTGCGATCTCAAGATCCGATTTCATGGGCGCTTCTCCGTTCCAGAATCGTAGTGCCACGGACGAGACTGCGATTATTGGGCACCGTGCAGTAATGCACTCCGGTGCGTTCTGCCAACAGTACACGGATTGCCCGACAGATCTCGACCACCTTCGCTTGGCGGTCGTCAGGATTCGGCGAATGGGTTCGAATGTGCGAAATCGAGCTGTGAGTGGCGCCTTTGAACCCCCGTGCAGCGCCGTTCGACCCGGGAAACGCCGCCTATCCCGTGCGTCATTATGAGCCTTAGGTCAGCGAACGGGCTGCACAATTTCGCACTTCACGGTGCCTACGCCATCGATTCCGAGGTAGTTGCCAGACCGCCTGGTCAGGTCGAGCATCCGGCCGGGGGTGAAGGGACCCCGGTCCGTCACGGTCACAATCACGCTCTTGCTGCCATTGGTCACCGCCAGACGCGTACCAAACGGCAGTGTCTTGTGCGCACACGTGAACTCGTTCTCATCAAAGCGCCGACCAGAAGCGGTCCCCGTGCCGTTGTCATCGTTGCCATACATGGTGGTCACCCCGCTCCATGCCACACCGGTCGACCGATAAGTCAGCGGGTCCCCCGCGAGCACAGCGTATTTGCCCGAGCGTCCCTCCACCGCCGCGAGCACGATCGATCCGGCCTTGCTCACCGGCGTATTGCTCGGCTTGGGCGCATTGGCAGGGCCTCCCGACGGTTTGGCGGCGGAGCGCGCCTTATCTTGCGTGGCCATCAGAGCGGCGACCTCAGTGCTGAGTGAGTCGAGGTAGCGATCCTGCGCGTCAACCTGCTTCTGGAGATCGCTTCGGCGTGCGGCAACCTGATTCAGCTCAGTGACCTGTGCGGCCTCCCGAGCGCTCAAGTCGGCACGCAGTTGCATCGCCTCGGCGCGCTCGGCCTTGAGCGTCGAGAGCAGCTCCGAGTCCTGCTTGGCGATCTCTGAGAAGACGTAGAGACGTGTGGAAAAGTCCTCGAACGAAGATGCTCCGAGCAAGACGTCGATCATGCCCGGAGCGCCGGTTCGATACTGAAACGCCGCGCGCCCGGCGAGACGATGCTGGCCCGCAGCTACCGACGTATCGATCGCCTTCACGCGCTCGGCATTCGCGGCGATTTTGGCGCGAGTTGCGGCAAGCTTGGAAGTTGCGGTGTCGTACGTCGACATTCCCGACGAGAGGTCGGTTCGCATTCGGTCCATCCGAGCGCGAGCGGCGCTTGCCTGCTGCTGGGCACTCTGGAGAAGCGTGCCTGTCGAAGGCGCGGCCGTCGCGGTGGCGCCGAGCAGGGCCATCGCGAGGACGACACCGAGCCCGAGCGCATACCTTCGATGGGCGATGAACGCGAGCAAACTACCTCCGTGCGCAGGGGACAGGAAGTGGGCGCCGATCCACAGGGCGCCAAGAAAGCCGCTTCGAGCGACCATCACAGGATATCACTGTGAGCATGGCGGGGAGTTTGCTCGGCCCCTTGGCGCGTGTTCAACGGCCAGCTCGGGTACAGGTGAACAGAGGGTTTCCACCATAGGGCCGCGTGGCGTCGCTCGCATCTCGGCGGGCATCCTGGCGGTCAGTCGAGAAAGAAAGAGGCGACTCATGAGCTCGGCAGACAACGACATCGAATCCACGGACAATACCGCCGGAGTAGTCATGTACTGCCGCTCGTGGTGCGGTGACTGCGCCAGAGCGCGGGTGTGGCTGACAGCGCACAACATCCCGTTTACCGAGATTGACGTGGAAGCTAGTCCAGAAGCGCGCGACAAGGCTGCCGCGCACAACGAAGGTCGACTCCACACGCCAACCTTTGAGATTGGTGACGGTGTGTGCGTCGACTTCAGACCGGATCGGCTAACCGAACTGCTCGATCTGGACTAGAGCGGGTTCTCGGGGTTGTCCTCAGCCGGTTCGGGTGACTGGTCTGTGGATGCGTCTGAGGATGCCTCTGCGGGCAGCTCCGTCGAGCCGGGTTCTTGCCACACTCTGATCGAATCCACGTAGCCGTACTTCATCCCCGTGATGAGCCCGCCCATGAGGCCGAGCGCCGAATACGCAAGCCAGTTCACGCCTGATACCAGGCCGGCGAAGTCGAGCGCCGCGCAGGCCAGCACAACTGCGACGTTAAGAGACCAGTACGCTCGCCGCCGTCCCCGGATGCTAGCGCCGAGCCGGTAGCCCGCAAGACCGCCGCAGCCCAAACCGACCGCCAGTCCCACGAGAATAGGGATTAGGCCCACGTCAGGTTCCCTTCGCGGTCTCTGTGCCGACCGGCCCCGCATATCTCGAGTCGACTCGAGTGTAGGCGACCCGAAAACCGAGCCGCTCCATGTTGCGCTAGCTCGCGCTGCCGGGCACGGATTCGGTGACCGCAAGCGAGCATCCGGCATCGCGGGCACTGCTAAGCCGAGCACGCTGGAGTGATCCCTGCACGCCGCGGCGTCGGAACTGCGGCAAGGTCGTATCGCCGGAGAGCCACGCCAAGTCACCCGCAATCTCAATCTGACCAGTTCCCGCGTACGCTCCGTCGACTAGCCCGAAAAGGAAACGCGCGCC
>JBAXEO010000151.1:0-4832 GCA_037140395.1 Coriobacteriia bacterium | reverse complement strand
GTACAGTGGATCCGTCCCACGATTCTCGTCTGGGCGCTCATTTCGCTTCCTGGTTTGCTCTACCCGCTTGCAGGCCTTGCCTGGGCTGTTTTCGTGAACCCGAACGAAATCGAGATGGGCAACCTGGTCATGGGAACGGCCTTCTTGCTGGTCGTCATGGGGATGGCGCTGGCTATCGCATGGGCGACATTCCCGAAGCCTCTTGCTGCGGCCGGAGGCGCCTAACAAAGGTATCGAGCTGACGGCCAGAAGGTAGACTGACCTGAGAGCTGCTTCGCCGCAGCTCATACCTAACACGTTAGCCTCAATTCCCGCGACCGGTGCCCGGGTGCGACGCGGCGTTTCACTCGCGTCGCCAAGTCGGCGCCTCTCCTGCCATACTGATTGCGGCAATCATCAGGGGAGGAGCGTCAGCGGTGCCAATTACGCGGAGCGTCGTCGACCGATCGCGGTTCAACCGTGAACTCGCGTTGCCCTACGAATTGCGCATCGAGGATTTCGAGCTGGCGATGCAAGATGCCTACGACTTCTTCTTCGACGTGAATTCCGCGCTCACAAGCCGCGGTCTTGGCCGTTTCGATGACATGCTTCGTCCTGCCGCGATGTCCGGAATCCTCTCTGACATGTTGACTGCCAGCCTCGCGAAGCACGCTCGCGCATTGACTGAGAACACATACTTCAACGGTCATCCCGACCTGATCGTGTCCGGGACCTATGCAAACAACGCGGTCCAAGCTGGCGAGCACGGTGTTGAGATCAAGACGACGCGCAAGGCTGGTGGTGCGGTCGACACTCACGGTGCACGCGAGCAGTGGATGTGCGTCTTCGTGTACCAGGTGGACAACGAGACTGAGCCCATCGCAGACAGAGCGTCGATGGAGTTCACAGAGGTCTACCTCGCGCACGTCGTGCAGGAAGACTTCCGCCGGAACGCGCGCGGTGAACTGGGCACGCGGACTGCGACTCTCCACAGGGAAGGCGTGGTCAAACTGCGTCAGGGGTGGGTCTACCGCTAGTCGGTGTTGCGGACTTCGAGCGCCGCTAGCTTGGGAATCGCGGACTGGGCGAGCTTGAAGAATCGCTCGTCACGTTCGATGCCAATGCTCTTGTAGCCCACCGCTTCCGCGGCGGCCAACGTCGACCCCGATCCAGCGAACGGATCGAGCACCACGCCTTCGCCCAGCGGCAGCACTGCGCGGACAACCTCGCGCATGAATGCCTGCGGCTTGAGGCTCGGGTGTGGAGCCAGCACGCGCTCGCTCTTATGCGTCGGTGCGGACTTGATGACATCACCAAACGGGCGCTCGTCGCTGGGGCGTCTGAATCCGCCCGTGCGCCAGCGGCGCAAGTTATCTTGGGCCCTACCGTCCAGTGGCTTGCGAAACAGCAGCCACGGTTCCCACATTGATCGCGGCATCACGCTGACTCCGTCGAACTCCTCATGCGCGTCCTTCGGTCGATCCCCGCCTCGCATGGTCATGACTAGGCGAATCAGCTCACCCCGTCGCTCCAGTCCTGCCCGCGCGAGCGATGCGGCAATGATGTAGGAGAGCAGGGGGTTGGACGCGACAACCACATTCGCGCCCGGCACAAGCGCCGGCAGCAGCGCGCGCGCCCATTCACAGAAGAAGCGATCGAGTTCGTCGAGCTGCGCTGAAGTGAGCGTCGTGAACCGCGGCAGCGGGGCGCGAGTGTGGCCATCAAATGACGGCGGGATTCGCCAGACGCCGCCCTTGCCCGCCCGCAGCTTCGCTTGCTGCTCATCCGTGTACTCGTGCAAGCCGTACGGCGGGTCCGTCACGACGGCGTGGATTGAGTTCTTCTCTCGAGACTCTAGCCACGCCAAGCAGTCCGCGTTCACGAGTTCTGCCCCGCCGGTCGTGAACGTCTCGAGCTCGGCGCTGCTGCGTCGCACGAAAGGAATGACGGCGCCCTCTGGTGTTTCAAGCGGCAGCCGCAGTTCCTCACGCAGTCGATACAGCCCGCGCGACTCACGCACGAACATATCGGGCGTGTTCAGCTGAATGTACGAGCGAACGGATGACTCCGGAATCTCACCAATGAGAGCGGCGACCCCATCTGCGATGTCGCCGGAACTCATCGGGTCCGTGCGCAAACTCATCGTCGCCACAATCGCGTCGCGAACCTCTCCAGGCCGTCGTCTTGTCGCTGTTTGCTCCATACAGGCATATTGACGTCCAGACGTCATTGCGTCAACACCTCACAGGTAACGTTCTCTAGCTGGGATTCCGGCGTCTGTGACCGTGACATCCGGACGGCTGTCAGCTTCACATTCGGGTCTGACACCTGTGCCAGAATGAGGCTAACAAACGGATCAACCTGACTCGCTTCGCTCGCAGGTTATCCGCAACGCGCTAGACGCAACGGTCCATCGGAGCCCATGCGGAGGCTTCGAGACAAGAGGGGGATGTTCCGTTGAAGAAGCTAACTGCGCTTGTGCTCGCTGTGTTGCTGGTGGTCGCGTTGGCCGCCTGTAGTGGAGCCGCCAAGCCGGCCGACACGGCGGCGATGCCGGCGTCTTCCGGTGATCTGAAGGGGGAGAATTACCAGGATGTGATCACCCGGCTGGAGTCCGCGGGCTTCAGCAGTGTCACAACAGCCACCATCGAGGACCTGGTTGTTGGATGGCTCACGAAGGACGGAGAGGTTGAGAAGGTATCAGTCAACGGCCAGACCGACTTCGAAGCCAACGGCGCGTTCCCGAAGGGTGCGAAGATAGTCGTCACGTATCACACATTCCCCAAGAAAGCCGCAGACACAGCGGAAGCGAGCAGCACGCCCGTGTCAGAAACCCCAGAGGTCGTCACTCCGGAAGTGGACACCACGATACTGACCGCCGCGAACAACGCGGAACTGAAGGCCATTCTGGCCACGAAGGATGAAGGGGATCCCAGAATCGTCGCGTTCACGCAGAAGTACGCCGGTAGAACCATTGAGTTCGACGGCTACACGGGGGATTGGTTCCAGCGTGAAGGCTACGACACGATGTACTACACGAACATCTATGCCGGTGATGTCAAGAACGCGAATACCGCGATGGGGCCCATCTTCAGAGTGGAAAGCTACCAATGGCCCAATTTCTCGCCGGCGCTCAACAAGATGAACGTACACGTGAAGGCCACAGTCAGTGGCTGGGACGACGACAAGTCGTTCTTCCTGATTTCCCCGACATCTCTTGAGGCAAGGTAGGCGAGAGCCAGCTCCCGCTGACTGCGTCTAGCAAGCGCATCAGCTGACGGCCGGAATGTAGACTGCGCAAGCACGGCGTATGGGGGGAATGGGGGGATTCACATGTCACGATGCACTCAGTGCGGCGCTACGGTCAAAGCCAGGTCGAAGTCCTGTGAATACTGCGGGGCGCGCGTCGAGGTCAGCGCGTTCGAATCCGTGATGGGTCTCGCTGAAGATCGCTTCAAGCAGCGGGACGCGGCCGCAGCAGCAGCACGAGAGGCCAAGGCGGAAAGTGAGCGGATTGAAGCGAAGAACAAACCGAAGATCATGATCGGGCTAGCCATATTCTTGGTCGTTGACATGCTTTTCCTGGTCTCCATGTCCTGGAATGAGCGGCAGTGGGCGACGGCGACCACGATCTTCGTCTCCGTGTGCGCGCTCCTGGCCGCCTCGGCTGTCGTCGCATTGGTCGTGTGGTTGGCCAGACGGCGCAAGACCCCGCCGGCATCGATCTATCAAGCGCCTGCGCCGCCAGTACCGATCTATCAAACGCCCGCGCCGCCCGACGGCTGGCATCCCGATCCCACTTCTCGGCACCAGTACGGCTACTGGAGTGACAACACATGGACGGCGACCGTTTGCGACGGCGATGTTGTGAGCGAAGACCCGATCTGACCTGCGAGCGGCGTCTAGCAAGCGTTTCGAGCGGACGCCGCAAGGTGCTGACGCCGACAGTGCTTGACCACTGCTCACGCAAGACGCTAGTGGTCCCATCCGGCCCACACCATCGGCGGACGTCCGCCTTCCCCCTCGACCCACTTGACAGCGCCCCCCGGCACCGACCGCGCAATCTCCTGAACCTGTTCAAGCGACTCAGCCGTTGCCCTCATCGCCTCAACGACCGCGCCCTGTGATGCGAGGAACCGGCGGCGGTTCTTTCCGAGGTGCGCTTGCTCGAACGTCTTACCGACGTACTTGGACGCATAGCCCGCAGCAACGGCGCCTGTTTGCCAGTCCTTCAGATTAACTCGGACGGACTTCGCTCCCCCGCTCGGGTGCATGCCACGCCGCCCAAGGTACGCCGTCCACCCCTCACGCACCGCACGCAGCTCATTCCTCGTGAAACGTCGACGCACCAGCACATGCCAGTGCCAGCCGTGGCCGCTGGGGTGAAGCTCCGGCACAGCGACGTAATGACCGCCCAAGTGCAGCAGCTCCCCGTGATCGTGAATGAAGTTCTGGACCAGTCGCAGTGATTCGTTGTAGTCGTGCACGCCCACGCCTGGGAAGGTAAGCGTCACCATCAGTGTGAGGCCGTAGTAGCGCACGAGCCGCCTCACCCTACCCTTGCCCCGGCGCACTGATTCCTCAGACGACCGACCGACTCTGCCCGCGCGTCGTTCTTCAGCTCGCTGCTTCGCCTCCTCGGGCCCGAAGTCGCGCAGGTCGTTCTCGTACTGGCGCAGCTCCGTGTCGGAGGTACTCCGGCCCTTGTGGCGCCCTGTGCGGGGTACAGCCGTCAGCTCCACGCCGTCGCGGTATTCGTAGACCGAGACCGAGACCGGACCATCCAGAATTTCGCCGGTGTCCTCGTCGAACAGGACCGGGAGCCTCCCGAGAAGTGTTGCAGTTACAAGCTT
>JBAXEO010000150.1:0-5008 GCA_037140395.1 Coriobacteriia bacterium | reverse complement strand
CGGCCCACGGGCGTCAGCACGACGCTCGTGCCTTCTCGGACGATGAAACCTTGGGATTCGAGACGGCGAAGCGTGGCTGTCACGGTGGGACCAGAGACCCCGATCGACTCGGCGATCTGCGTCGGTCGGACCGCTGGTCCGGTGTCGGAAAGCCGGTAGATGGACTCCAGGTATTCCTCGAGCGTTGCGGTAGGCATGGGGCCCTCTCGGGGTTGTACGCGGCACTTCGTATGGGCTAAGTCTAGGTGTCGCGGCCATCTGGGGCAACCGGCTGAAGGCGGCCGTATTTTGAGGCACGCCACTTGTCCGTTTATCGCCGATACATGCTCGCTTGTCGTATCATTAGCGCCGTTAGTCACGAAGTCCGACAAATCCCGAAAAGCCTGTTGACACCCTCAAACAAGAGAGTACAGTTGGTCTTGTCCCGAGAGGTCGGACGCAGCGGACTCCGAAAAACGGCGTACCAGTAGCTGCCGGAGAGGGTACCGAGGAAGGCGACGAACCGTGAGGTGGTTCGCCAGAGACGGAAGCCAGCGAAGGTAAGAAATGGGAAGCCGGTACGGTAGGAGCATCCCGCGGGCGAGGTCTCTCGGGACACTTGTATTCTCAAGCTGAGGCGCGCTCCCCCTGCGTCTGGATCAGGCAGATGCTAGGGGCGGTAGACGAGCTTCGCGATTGGTGACTCCCACACCACAATCTCCACCACGCACACCCTGGGGTCGACCGTCGCCGTCATCTGCTCATAGATGACCCGCGCGAGGTTCTCGGCGGTCGGCGTGAGGACGTCGAAGGGCGCGACATCGTTGAGGTAGGCGTGATCGTAGTTGTCGAGCACGGCATTCAGGTCGTCTTTGAGCGACTTGAAGTCGTAGACGATACCGATCTCATCCAGCGTCTCCCCGGCTACCGTGACCTCGATGTCCCAGGTGTGACCGTGAAGCTTGCGACATTCACCCGGATAGCCGCGCAGCGCGTGCGCCGCATCAAAATGGGACTTCACTGTGAGTTCGTACATGCACCCGTCTCCCTCGCGCTAGAAAAGTGCGTCTTGTGTGCTACCGCCCGGCCCGCAGACCGGATCTCCCACCGTGTCCTGCGCATCCATGGCGTCGTTGGCCATCGCATCTGCAGCAGCATTCTGCTCTCGGCGAACGTGAGCGACTCGGGTGGTGGTAAACGTACGAAGCAGCTGCAGGCAGCGAACAAAGAGTGGCTTGAGTCCCTCGTTCTTGACCCGATACTGGCCGTTGATCTGCTTAACCAGCAGTTCGCTATCCGCGTAGACGGTCACCTCGGCAAAGCCAAGCGCCGAGACGTTCTCAAGTCCCCAGATCAGCGCCTCGTACTCGGCGACGTTATTGGTCTGCGAACCGAGGAATCGGCCGCCTCGGCAGATGATCTCGCCATCGCGCTCGATGACGAATCCAGCGCCTGCGGGACCAGGATTTCCTCGCGAACCCCCGTCGGTGCGAAGGACCGCGCCGCTCACTCGTCGCCCGTTCGCACCACGATGAGGCGATGACAATGAGGACAGATGGCGACGTCTGGGCCTGAGGTGAGCTCATTGATTCGCTCGGCAGGAAGCGACATTCGGCACGCCGAGCATGTGTCGCCGTCCAGACGGCCCACGGCCACGCCGCCCTTGTTCTCGCGGACGGACTCGTACTTGGCAAGCGTCTCAGCATCGAGTGAGCCGGCGAGTGCGAGGCGCTCGGCCTCCAGGCCGGCGGTCTCCGTCTGAAGCGCTCCGCCAACCGACTTGTACTGCTCGATGGCCGCGGCCTCTCGCTCGGTGAGTGTCTCGATTGCCGCGTCGATCGTAACTGTTTGGGCGGTCGCCTTTTCGATGCGATCCATCAGCCCCAGCGACTCCATTTCGAGCTTGTCTCGGCGACGACGCAGTCCGTCCATCTCGCGCGTGAGCGATGTGATCTGTCGGTGGTCGGTCGTCGACATAACCTTGGCCTGCTCGGCATCGATCTTGGCGGTGAGAGTGTCGATCTCGTCTTGATGCGCCTTGAGGTCGGAACCCAGCTTGCCGACAAGTACCCCGGCCTTGTGCTGGAGTGCAGAGACATCGCGCAGTTTGTGGCGGATCTCAAGGATCGCCTGCTTCTCGGGCAGCTCGCCCAAGCGCTTCTTTCCGTGCGCAATATCAAGATCGAGCCTCTGAAGCTCTAGCAGCGATGCTGCCTCGTTCATACGGTCTCCTCTACGGTGTCCACCAGCCCGCGACAGCGGGGAGAACGTGCACGTCACCCGGATCGAGCCCGGGGGTCAAACGAATGGCGTCCGCAAGAAGGCCCACGAGCGGCCACTCGGAAACGTCGTGGCTGAGCTCTAGGATCGCAAGCCCGTTGTCGGCGGCGTCCAGTGCGTCATGATAGCGCACCTCGCCGGCAACGAGCGCCTGCGCACCCGACGCCATCACGTCGCCGATGAGCGAACCAGCCGAGCCGGTCGCCGTAGCCACCCGCGACAACACTGTCTCCGGGTCACCCCAGACCACCGGTGTCATGTGGAAGGCCTCCTGGGCAAGTACTGCGAGACCTCGAAGCGTCAAGTCATCGGGCGCAGCGCACAGCATTCCCATGCGAGCGCTGGAGCGTGCTATCTCGACGTCGGCCGCGACGACGAGTGGCTCCTCGTACGGGTGTGCGGCGCGCGCGGCCGCCATGACTCCCCGAGCGCGGTTACGCGGCGCGACCATCTCCACCCGAACCTCGCTTGCTGAGGACGGCGTACCGGGTTCGCCCACGAATGGCTGCCCGTGCGCTGGCGGCGTGAACGACGCACGACCTTCGGGGGAAACGAAGCTGCAGCGTTCGTACTCGCCCACCCGACCAGCTCCGGCTCCGGTCATGGCCTTGACCACCGCGTCGGCGGATGGCGCTGGCACAAACACCGTCACTAGCGTCATCGGCATGCCGGATCGCTCGATCGCCTTCAGCGGCTCGAGCCCAAGCGCCGCGGCCAAGAGCAGACCCGCTGCGGGTGCGCGGTCGAGATTGGTGTGCGCGTTGATCAGTGCCACGCCGGCATCCATCGCCGAGAAGACCACTCCGGCGGCGCCGCGACCAGGCGTCAGCCACTCCGGCGCCTTGAGAAACGCGGGGTGATGTGTGGCGAGCACGTTGCAGCCTCGGTCAGCCGCCGCAGAGATGGCCTGCTTGGTGGGATCGAGGGCCAGCATCACACCCGTGACCTCGCGCTCGGGGTCGCCTGCGAGCAATCCTGTGCGATCCCACTCCTCGGCCCACTCGGGTGGAAACGCTCGTGCAACGGAGCGCTCAATGTCGCCAACGGTGACACGGCTCATAGCGGTATCGACCTCCAACCTCCAACACCATCGGGAAATGCGGCGGCTCGGTAGCCTGCGGCCGACATGGCCTCGTAGGCGAGTTCGATCTGCATGCCGACTTCCTGCGGAGCATGCGCGTCGGAGCCGACGGTCGCCACTACGCCTGCGCTGAAGAAGGCGCGCAGGAGTTCCGGACCCGGATACAACTCCCCCACCGGCTTTCGCAGACCCGCCGTTGACACCTCGATGAGAACCCCGGTTTGGGCGGCGACGCGGGCGGCCTCGGCGTAGAACTCTCGTGTATCAGTCGAGGGCACGTGGCCAAACTTCTTGACGAGATCCGGATGCGCCATGACGTCAAAAAGGCCTGTTCGGCATGCGTCACACCACGTTGCAAAGTACTCTTCCCATGCCTGTTCAACGGAGCGCGACTCCCAGGACTCGACGGTGCGCGGATCGTCAAACGCCCATCCTGCGAGCAGATGCACGCTGCCCAGTACCACAGTCGCGCCGTCCGAACGCTGGGTCGCGTCCTTGATCGTCGAACGAACCTCATCCATCCGCTCCGGAAGATAGTCCGCCTCGACACCGGTGATGATCTCGATCTGCGGATAGCGATCCCGAGTCAGGTCGACTTCGACCAGATAGTCTTCCAGATCGCACGCTGGCATCGAGACCTCGCTTTGAGGGTCCATCCCCTCGGGCATAGGCAGGTGCTCCGTGAGAGCCATGCCGACAAGTCCGCGCTCGACTGCTACCCGGACGTAGTCCTCGACCGTCCCGACGGCGTGGCCGCAACGTTGCGTGTGAATGTGGCAGTCGATCAACTCGCGCACGTAACTGTCCCTCCACCGATGACCACGTCGCCTCGATAGCATACGACAGCCTGACCCGGCGCCACGCCAAAGAGTGGCTGCTCAAACTGGACGTCCAGTTCACCATCCGACACCACAACGTGTGCGGTGCACGGATCCATGCGGTAGCGAACCATCGCCTCGACGGGCTCTTTGGCTGCTCCGCGCCAGACGACATCGTCGGCCTCGACGCGAGTGACGGCGAGATCCTCGCGCTCACCCACGACGATCTGGTTGTTGTGCGCATCCACGGCGATGACGTAGAGCGGCTGTGGCGCCGCGATGCCAAGGCCCTTGCGCTGCCCCACGGTGTAGTTGGCGATTCCAGAGTGGCGGCCCAAGACGTCGCCCGACTTGTTAACGATGTCGCCGGGGACCAGCGCCTCGGGATGTCGCTCGGCTACCACCGGCGCGTGCTGGCCTGCCGAGGCAAAGCACACCTCCTGGCTGTCGGGTTTCTCGGCGACGTGGAGTCCGAGACGCTGAGCGATTGCTCGGACTGCAGGCTTGTCGAGCTCCCCAACCGGGAATAGGATGTGGTCGAGCTGGGTCGGTGTGAGGCGGTAGAGGAAGTAGGACTGGTCCTTGGCCGGATCGACTCCGCGTGCCAACCACGGCGCATTCGCGCCGTCGCGCACGACTCGGGCGTAATGACCGGTGGCGAGGTAGTCGGCGCCTTGCGCGGAGACTCGCGCGAGAAGGTCTGAGAACTTGAGGCGGTCGTTGCAAACGATGCACGGGTTGGGCGTGCGACCTTGTGCGTAGTCGCGAGCAAACGCATCGACCACATGGGACTCAAACGCCTCACGGAAGTTCAGCGTGTAGTGAGCGATGCCAAGAAGATCGCAGACTC
>JBAXEO010000149.1:0-5100 GCA_037140395.1 Coriobacteriia bacterium | reverse complement strand
CAATCACGGGGTCGGGTGCCGGGGGCCTCTCGTCGATTCCGTACTTGCGGGGTCGCATCGTTCGCCCGCTCCTCGACTGCGACCGCGCTGACGTCCGCGCGTACCTGCGCGACAACGGGCATCCGTGGCGTGAGGACGCCTCCAACGCCGACACTTCGCGCCTTCGTGCCCTCGTCCGCGAACGGATCGTGCCGGTCGCCGAGCAGGTTAACCCGTCCTTCCGCGAAACACTCGCGCGCTCCATCGACCTGCTCGCGGGCGACGACGCGCTTCTCTCGCGCCTCGCTCAAGACTTCTCGCACGACTTCGCCAGCGTCGACGTCGAAGGTCGCGTCGAGTTCGACCGAGCGTTCATGACCACGCTCGATCCGGCGATGGCGCGTCGTACCGTCCGCCGAGCGTTGGTGGACGCCTTCCCAGAAGCTTCTCGGCTGGAGGCCGACCACGTCGAAGCGCTCGTGAAAGGCCTGTCCGAGGAGGCCTTCGCGCGCGACCTCCCATTCGGGCTGCGGGCGGCGACGGAGTACGGTAAACTGGTCGTCTCGCGAGCGGGAACAGAGCCGCCCGTGCTGGCACCGTGCTTGCTCCCGTTACCCGGCAACGCCGACCTCGGCCCAGCCGGGAGAATCGTTGCCGAGCTGGTCGAACCCGCGGACATCGCTGGCGACGCCGACTCGGTCACGATCGATGCCGGGGATGCGCGTTCACTGGTAGTGGACGCTGTTCACCCCGGGGACAGGATGCGGCCGCTCGGGATGTCTGGATCGCGAAAGCTTTCCGACCTCCTCACGGACGCCAAGGTGCCGCGCCGGATGCGTGCAACGATTCCGGTAATTAGGGACGGCGAGCGAATCGTGTGGCTCGCGGGAGTACGAATGAGCGATGAGTACCGGGTGAGACCCGACACAAGACGGGCCGTGCGGCTCACTTTGCAGAGGGGATACGGCGACTAGAGCGCCGTTGTCGGCGACGAAGGGACGTCTCGGGATCCATGGAGCTACATCCTGACCTCTCACACATCGTGCTGTCCGAGGAAGCCATTCAAACGCGCGTCGCCGAACTTGGCGAGCAGATCAGCGCGGACTACGGCGACGATTCGGTACTGCTAATCGCTGTCCTGAGAGGCGCCGCCATCTTCGTCGCGGATCTATCCCGAGCCGTGACTTCGCCAGTGGAGTTGGACTTCATGGCGGTGTCGAGCTACGGCTCGTCGACCAAGTCCTCAGGCGTCGTTCGCATCCTGAAGGACCTCGACGAGACCATCGAGGGGCGCAATGTGCTGGTGTGCGAGGACATCCTCGACACCGGTCTCACCCTGAAGTACCTGCTCAAGAACTTGGCCTCGCGCAAACCAAAGTCGCTCGAGGTCGTGGCGTTGCTGAGCAAAGAAGGCAAACAGCGGGTACCTATCCACTGTAAGTACGTCGGCTTCAACGTGGCAGACGAGTTTGTCGTCGGCTACGGTTTGGACTATGCCGAGAAGTATCGCAACCTACCGTACGTGGGCGTGCTGAAGCCCGCGATCTACGCAGACTAGCCGCACGCGCGGCTCTGCGGATTCCTTCTCAAGGAGACTGGGTCAACGTGAACAAGAACTTCAGAACCGTGTTGCTCTACCTGGTGCTCTTGGCCGTGTTGGTCTGGGTCGTCATGGTGCAGCTCAACAAGAGCACCGACGGGCAGCCCAAGGCGCTTCCCACCAGCGAGTTCGTCACCGCTGTCAAGGCCGGGCTGGTCCAAGAAGTCACGTACGTCGTGCGAGACAACAAGCTCGCCGGGCAGTACTGGGAGACCGCGAAGGCCAAGGCCGACAAAGAAAAGCCCAAGGCGTTCACCTCAGCCTACGTGGGCACGGACACGCTGGCGGAGCTCATGGCTGCGAATCCGGGCGTGAAGTACAGCGTCGATGCGTCCGGACCCAGTCCATGGATCACGATTCTGTCGTCGGTGCTGCCCATATTGCTTCTCGTGTTCGTTATGTTCTTCTTCCTTAACCAGATGCAGGGCGGAAACTCCAAGATCATGAACTTCGGCAAAGCCAAAGCGAAGCGCATGACGCGCGACCAGCCGAGGATTACGTTCAAGGACGTCGCCGGCGTCGATGAGGCCATCGAGGAGCTCGAAGAGATCAAGGAGTTCCTCGCCAACCCCGGCAAGTTCCAGGCGCTGGGCGCCAAGATCCCCAAGGGTGTACTCCTCGTCGGACCTCCAGGTACCGGCAAGACGCTGCTCGCCCGTGCCGTTGCCGGCGAGGCCGCAGTGCCGTTCTTCTCCATCTCCGGTTCGGACTTCGTCGAAATGTTCGTCGGCGTGGGTGCGAGCCGCGTCCGCGACCTGTTTGAGCAGGCCAAGGCGGCCAACCCTTGCATCATCTTCATGGACGAGATTGACGCCGTCGGCCGCCAGCGTGGTGCTGGTCTCGGCGGAGGTCACGACGAGCGCGAGCAGACACTCAACCAGTTGCTGGTGGAGATGGACGGCTTCGACATCAAGGACAACGTCATTCTGATTGCCGCGACTAACCGCCCTGACATCCTCGATCCGGCGTTGCTACGTCCCGGCCGCTTCGACCGTCAGGTCGTCGTGGACCGCCCCGACCTCAAGGGCCGTCTCGGCATTCTGAAGATTCACGCGCGTGGTAAGCCGCTGGACGAGGACGTCGATCTTGAGGTTCTGGCACGCCGCACGCCGGGCTTTACCGGCGCCGACCTCGCGAACCTCGTCAACGAGGGTGCGCTGCTGGCCGCTCGGCACGGCAAGAAGAAGGTCGACATGCTTGAGCTCGAGGAGGGCATCGATCGTGTTGTCGCCGGGCCGGAGCGCAAGAGTCGTCTGATCTCGGAAGACGAGAAGAAGGTCATCGCCTACCACGAGTCCGGTCACGCGATTATCGGGCACGTTCTGCCCAACGCTGACGTCATTCACAAGGTCACCATCATCCCGCGCGGCCGTTCGCTTGGCTCCACGTGGCATCTGCCCGAGGAGGAGAAGTTCCTCGGCACCAAGCAGGCCATGCTCGCCGATCTTGCAAGCTTCATGGGCGGCCGCGTCGCCGAGGAGATCGCCATCGGTGACGTCACGACTGGTGCGAGCAACGACATCGAGCGGGCCACCAAGCTCGCGAAGCAGATGGTCACTCAGTTCGGCATGAGCGAGAAGATGGGACCGCAGACGTTTGGCGAGGCAAACCACGAGGTCTTCCTCGGCAGGGACTTCTCGGCGAATGCGGACTACTCGCCCGAGGTCGCCTACGAGATCGACAAGGAGGTCTCGCGGCTCATCGACGAGGCCTACGAGAAGGCGCGCGTAATCCTCACCGAGCGTCGCTCGACACTCGACCAGATGGCCGCGGTGCTCATTGAGCGCGAGACCATTGGCAAGAGCGAGCTCGAAGCGCTGCTCGAGGACCGCTGGGAGGACTTCGTCGCCAACGAGCCGCCCCCGTCGGACTTGGACGATGGTTCCGGTGCTACCGACGCGGCATCCGACGAGACTGTAGCGGTTGCCGAGGAGCCCGAGGCCGCGTCTGATCCGCCGATGGCACCGGGAACGCCTCCGGCTTTCAACGCTTAAGGGAGCGGGGCGAGACCGACATGGATCGCAAGATGATCGAGGCCGGCGTCCGACTGATACTGGAGGGCGTCGGTGAAGATGTCGACCGCGAGGGATTGGCCGACACCCCGCGCCGGGTCGCCGACATGTACGAGGAGATATTTGCGGGCATGGGTGCGGACCCGGCTGAGCACTTCCGTGTGACCTTCAACGAGGGGCACCAAGAGATGGTGCTCGTGCGCGATATCCCGCTCTACTCGGTGTGCGAGCATCACCTCGTGCCGTTCATGGGCCGGGCGCACATCGCCTACGTTCCGGGCAAGGACGGCCGCATCTGCGGGCTCTCCAAGCTGGCGCGCGTGGTCGACGTGTTCGCGAAGCGTCCGCAGGTCCAGGAGCGCATGACCTCGCAAATCGCCGACACCATCGTCGAGTACCTCGACCCGGCCGGAGTCATCGTGGTCATCGAGGCCGAACACCTCTGCATGTCCATGCGAGGCGTCAAGAAGCCCGGCTCCGAGACGGTCACGAGCGCCGTGCGAGGCATCTTCGAACGCAAGGCCGCGACGCGTGCGGAGGCCATGTCGCTCATCACCGACCGCAGCCGCCGGTGAGCCGCGTCTGGGTATGCGGCGGCTTTGAACTGTCGCTGGACCGCCCGCTGGTCATGGGAATTCTCAACGTCACCCCTGACTCCTTCTCGGACGGCGGGCAGCACGACGACCCGACGAGCGCGGTTCTTTGGGGCGAGCGGCTGATTGCCGAGGGGGCCGCGATCCTCGACATCGGCGGCGAGTCGACTCGGCCAGGAGCGGAGCCACTCTCTGCGGCAGCGGAGCTTGCCCGCGTCAGGCCGGTCGTGGGCCGATTCTCTGGTGACTCGGTGCCAGTCTCCATCGACACACGCCACGCGGAGGTCGCGCAGGCCTGCGTGGACGCGGGGGCCAGCATCATCAACGACGTCTCCGGCTTCCGCGACCGGGCGATGGTCGAGGTCGCCGCCAGCTGCAACGCCGGCGTCGTGGTGATGCATATGCTCGGCGAACCCGGAACCATGCAGAACAATCCGCGTTACGACGACGTAGTTCGAGAGGTGGGCGGCTACCTGCTCGCACAGGCGACTGTGCTGGAGGCGGCCGGTGTCGCGCGAAATCGAATCGCGATCGATCCGGGCTTGGGCTTCGGCAAGACGCTGGAACACAACCTCGAGCTGCTCCGGCGGCTTCCCGAGATAGTCGAGCTCGGCTATCCGGTGCTGATTGCCGCGTCACGCAAGCGCTTTCTGGGCCAGATTACCGGCGTGGAAGAGCCCGCAGAGCGCTTGGGGGGCTCGATTGAGGCTGCGCTGTGGGCGGTCTCGCGCGGCGCGGCCGTGGTGCGCGCCCACGACGTCGGTGCGACCGTGCAGGCTCTGGCGGTCGCGAGTGTGCTCGCCGAGTAGGACTTGCGGACTGGGCGCAGACCAGCTGCCCTGCGAGTCCATGGCCGAGTTAGCCGTCCGGCGGCACTTCCAGCAGCGCTCCACTCTGGTAGAATGTGCGCGTCTTG
>JBAXEO010000148.1:0-5106 GCA_037140395.1 Coriobacteriia bacterium | reverse complement strand
CCACAAGAGCTCGGTAGCCATCGTCTGCGTAGGTGATCCACTCTTCGTTGGCACGCGGGCTGTCGGCATCCATCGCAAGGAGATCGTTCTGCCTGAACGAATCAGCGAGATCCGAGTCGTAGAAGTCGTAGTCGGTCTTGCCGACGATCTCGGCCTCGGGCACGCCCAGCAGCCGCGTGTGGGCGAGATTGCACGCCAGGAAGACGCCGCTCGTGTCCTTGAGCCACACGAGGTCTGGGGTGGTGTCGATCATCATCTTGCACAGAGAGTCCACCTTGCTCGGATTCACGTGCACTGCCTCACTACTCGATGGCTGCGGGATTCCCCGTGACATGGCGGGCTGAGATGCGCCGGGCGCTTCGTCCCTGTTCTCAACGTGTCTAGCTTGTATCGGCATTTGGAGCGTGTTCATGAAGGCGCCGGGCAAGCGGCACCCGAACGAACGCGTCCATCTCACGCCGACCGGCATTGCCACTGAATATCGAGGGAATGTGATACTGCCGGGTCTGAGCCGACAGCGAGCGCACCCGTCGCTCAGGTCACAATAGTTACAAAGGTGCGCCGCTGGTGCGACGGTTGCATACTACGTGGGCGTGGAAGCCTCGGCATGGCACTCACCAGCGCCGAGGAAGACCGACTTCTTGGAGGCATCGACGATGGCGCACGTCCGCTCGCTCTTCTTCAAGGGCCCACTCGAATCCGTCGAGAACAAGGCGATCACAGCCTTCAAGCTCGGCCGGCCCAGCGACGTCATCTGGAATATCACCAATCGCTGCAACCTGCTGTGCGATCACTGCTACATGGCGGCAGACGGACACACCCGTCCCGACGAGCTGACCGATGCGGAGACGATCGCGCTGGTCGACCAGATGGGCGAGCGCGAGCTGCCCGCACTGTTCCTTTCCGGCGGCGAGCCGATGATGCGCAAGAACTTCTGGGAGATCCTCGAGTTGGCCCGCAGCTACGGCATCCGTGTCACCGTCTCGACCAACTGCACGGTCATGACCCGCGAGTCCGCCAAGCGCCTCAAGGCCGACGGCATCGACTGGATCGCCACCTCGCTCTACGGTCCCGCCGACTTCCACGACGCGATGGTGGGTGTGCCGGGCACGCGCGACCGGGTCGTCGAGGCCATCAAGATCCTGCGCGAGGAAGGCGTCGGCGTCGCGATCAAGACCGCCATCAGCGCCGCAACGTGGCCCTACGTCTACGACCTCATCGCAGAGGCCAAGGCGTTGGACTGCGGCCTCATCTACTTCTGCGACCTCATCACCTCGGGACGCAGCGAGGGCGAAGACGACGGACGCATCACACCCGAACAATGGCGCGAACTCGGCGAGTTCATCGTGGAAGACATCCTGTCGGAGGAGTCCAAGCTCGAGTGGGACATCGGCGCGATGCCGAGCTTCATCCCCTTCGTCGCCGAGCGGTTCGTGGCGCGCGGTATAGACATCTCGAACGGCCTGGAGCGACTCAAGGTCATCAGCGCCTGCCCCGTGGGCAAGGGCCACATGAACATCAACTCCGAGGGCGGCATCATGCCCTGCCAGTTCGCGCAGGACTGGACGATCGGCAGCGTCCGCGAGATGTCGTTGCAGGAGGCCGTGTCCGAGCTCTACGCACTCGACCAGCAGGAGTCCAAGGGCGTGTGCGCCCCCGAGGCGTGCGACTACTCACGCATCTGCCGCGGCTGCCGCGCAAAAGCCTGGCAGCGCACCGGCGACCCAATGGCCGAGGACGTCACGTGCCTGCTGCTCGCCGAGACAGACCGCAGTGAGCTGGTGGCGCAGATTGCGGCCGCGCCGGAGTTTGAGCGGTCGGCGCCGTGCGCGGTTCCGGGGAGCTGCTGACGCAGCTCGAACGGCGTGAGGAGTTGCAGGCCAAAAGAGAGGGCCCCGTCTCCGGGGCCCGCTCCCATCGCTGACAGTAGAACAGCGACATCTCTTCCGATTGCTCGGGTAGCGTTGCGATTGGCGGGGCTAAGTGAGGCCCCTCGAAACGCCTCTGTCCTATGCGGATCCGGCCTCCACGTGAGTGGAATCGGTCAGGACCAGCGCAGCGATGTAGTTACTTCGCACTGCTGGATCACCTCCTCTTGGACAGCGGGTCGCGGGGCTGCGCCCTCGGAGTTCTCCGTGACCGTAGCGCTAGCGAGGAGCGTGCCGAACCCCGGGCTTCTTCCGAGCCAAACACGCCCTTCACACGCGCGTACACTAGCGGTGTCCTTTTCCCCATCGCCGAGGAGCCCTCCCCCTATGCAACCCGAGATCGTCCGCTACGCCCTAGTCGACAGTTCGCTGGGCCGGCTGCTGGTCGCGACCACCGATTGTGGCGTCTGCTTGACCGCCTTTGGGGAGTCCGACGCCGAGCTTGCGGCTGAAGCCACCCGTCGCTTTCCGCGCGGGACCATCGAGCTGGCCGAAGGTGGGCCCCCTGATTGGGTCGAAGCGGTGGTCGAGCTGATAGATGCTCCCGCGGGCCCCGATGCAAGTGCCGCCGCGCGCCTTCCGCTCGACATGCGAGGTACCGACTTTCAGCGCCAGGTATGGGCCGCGCTGCGCGAGATTCCCCGCGGCCGCACCGTCACGTACTCTCAGCTCGCGGCCACCATCGGTCGCCCCACCGCCACGCGTGCGGTGGCCTCGGCATGTGGGGCAAATCCTCTCGCGGTGATCGTGCCGTGTCACCGCGTCATCGGCGCCGACGGCTCGCTCAGAGGCTACCGCTGGGGACTGCAGCGAAAGCAGATACTGCTCGACCGCGAGGGCGCGTCCCATGGGTAGGCGCGCCACCCGGCACCGTGGTCTGAGGCGCTTGCGCTTCGCACCCGTGCCTCTCGGCACAGGCGTTGCTCCCACGAGGCCATGAGAATCCACCGTATCCAGAGCGTCGCCGCATATAGCCATCTGATCGAGACCGATGACGCGCTTTATCTGGTCGATGCGGGGATGATGGGTCACGGTCGTTCGATTCTGCGCAAGATTCGCGACATCGGGCGCGACCCCACAGAACTCCGGCTCGCAATCGTCACGCACGGTCATGCCGACCACTTTGGCGGCCTACCGGAGATTCTCGACGAAGTCCCCGACCTCGAAGTCATCGCTCATCCCGCACATGCCAAAGTGATCTCGACCGGCAGCGTGCTCATCTCGCCAGGGCTGAACCCCTATTTCAGGGTCTACGAGCTGATTGCGCGTAATTCGCTTCACCGCTCCGGTCTGCGCGGCGTCGGCAGCGTCATCGCGCTTGACGACGGGACTCGCCTCGACGAATACGGCCTTCCAGGGCGCATTGTTTACACGGTTGGCCACAGTTCGGGCGACATTTCACTGCTTCTCGACGACGGGAGTGCTTTTGTCGGCGATGCCGTCCAGGGCCGACGGATTCCTGGAGTCACCAACCCTGAGCTGCCCACCATGGCCATCGACGTTGACGAGGTGCTGGCGAGCTGGAAGCTCCTGCTCGATGCCGGAGCTACGACCATCTACCCCGCACACGGCGGCGTCATCACCGCTGATGACCTGCGGCCAGTCTTTCACCGCAGCGTCGCTCGCCGTGCACCACGTCCCGCCGCCGAACAACCGCAGTTTTAAGTCGGCTTCCGCATCGAGCACGGTGCGGCGACCACTGTCGCTGGGCGCACCTTCTGCTCCCGAGGGCGTGTCATACTCTCCCCCGAGGTGAGCGCAGACGATGAAACGCATTCCCGGCGCCCCCGATGGCGCCCTCCAGATCGCAGGATCCACTCTCTACGTGCCCGGGCTGACCAACTCCGGCTACGTCGACGGCCTGATCATCGACACCGGCCCTGATGAGTCCATCTACGAGTTCGCCTCGGCGGATCGACTTGCGATCACTCACGGGCACGCCGATCACTTCGCGTGCGGTGCCTACCTGCGCAAGCGGGGTGCGACCGTGGTGGCGGCGCGTGACGACGCCGCGCTCGTCGAGAATCCCGATATCAACATCCGCGGCATGTTCTCGTGGGCCAAGCCTGGCGACTTGCTGGTCACCAAGCTCTTCCGAGGCATCCCCTGCCGCGTCGACGCGCTGGTCGAGAAGTGGCGTGACAAGCGGGCGACGCCAATCAGCCTCCCCGGCCACACCCTCGGCCACACGGGATTCCTCACCGCCGACAAGGTGCTGTTCACCGGTGACGCGCTCTACCTTGAGGCGCTCTGGGCCCGCCATCCCCTGCCCTACGCGATCGACCCGGACATGGTGGCTAGTTCGCTGCGCTCCCTGCTCGCACTCGACTTCGACTGGCTCGTTCCCGGCCACGGAACGCTCGTCGACCGCGAAACTGCCGAGAAGGACATCGCGTTCCACCTGTCGCGAATCGAGTACATCGAGGCCAGCATCCTCGAGATGCTGCGCAAGCCGCGCACTACTGAGGAGTGCATCGCAGGCGTCTCGGAGCAGCTCGGACTCTCCGACAATCCTGCCCAGTACTGGCTCGCGGTCACAACCGTGAAGGGGTATCTGGGAAATCTGCTCAGCCGAGAGCTGCTGGCGTTCTCGGTCGTTGACCATGCAGGAGTGTGGCGGACCGCAGAGTAGAACTGCAGTCCATCGAACCGTCGACCCAAAGCCGAGGAGCCACCATGAACTTCGAGACACTTGCCATCCACGCCGGCCACGAGCCCGATCCCGCCTACGGTGCCGTGATGCCGCCAATCTATCAGACGTCCACGTTCGCGTTCCTCGGTTTCGACCAGCCCGGCGAGTTCGACTACACGCGGTCGGGCAACCCGACGCGTAAGGCGCTGGAGCAGTGTCTGGCCGCGCTCGAAGGCGGCACCGACGCGTTCGTCTTCGGCACCGGTATGGCCGCGACGGCGACGATGCTGCAGCACTTCTCGGCGGGTGACCACCTGATTGCGCACGACGATATCTACGGCGGGACCTATCGGCTGCTCGCCAGCGTGGTCGCGGAGAAGGGCATCGCCATTGACTTCGTCAACCTCCGCGATGCCGTAGCGCTAGAAGCCGCCGTTCGCCCGGAAACCAAGGCGATCTGGATCGAGACACCGACCAACCCGCTGATGAACCTCGTGGACCTACGAGAGATCGCCGGCTTCGCCACGGCGCGGGGCATTATCACGA
>JBAXEO010000147.1:0-5166 GCA_037140395.1 Coriobacteriia bacterium | reverse complement strand
CGCTACTGGCATCCCTTCATCGCCGACGCTGTTGAGGATCTAATGGCGCTGGGTTGCGACAGAATCGTCACCTTCTCCCTGTCACCGTTTGAGTCCAAAGCAGCGTCAGGGGCGTACCGCGAGGCTATCGAGGCCGTGGTAGCCATACATGGACACCTCGAGATAGTGGAGGCGCCGCTGCTCTCCAAGAGCACTGAGTTTGTCGACTACTTCGCAGCTAGCGCGGTGGACGCTCTAGAAGATCTCAATCCAAACGAGAGTGCGGTCCTGGCATTCACCGCACACAGCCTCCCGTTGGCCGATCTCGTAGACAACGATCCCTATGCGGTCGGTCTCGAAGAAGTTGCCCAAGCAGTTGCCGAGAAGCTCGGACTCGGGGTCGGCCGTTCTGGGGCCGGCGCACAGACGCTGGGGGGCTTTAGCGCCTTCGGCTCGAGCGAGCAACCAAGGTCGTGGTTCCTCGTCTACCAGTCAAAGGGCGCGCGTCCGGGCGAGTGGCTCGGCCCCCAGCTCGATGATCTCGTCACCGCGGTCGCCGCTTCGGAGCACACCGCGCTTGCGGTTGTGCCCATCGGCTTTGCAACCGACCACATGGAGACTCTCTATGACATCGATATCGTGGCGGCTGGAGACGCGCTGGACAGCGGCATTGAGTTCACGCGCGCGAAAGTCCCCAACGACGACCCGCGCATTCTCGACGCGATCACAGAGATGGTTGCGCCACTGATCTAGCCAAACGCGTGACTCGTGTTCCCGGCAGAACTCGAGCAGTAAAAGGTATTGCTGCGACGGAGGAGCACACACGTGAAGAGGGTCATCATCATCGGCGGTGGTGTTGCCGGACTCGGCGCCGCCTACAAGATTCGCCGAGCAGCCGACGCTGGAAACGACGTCGAGTTCGCTCTTGTCGAAAAGGACCCACGCCTCGGCGGCAAGCTCGCTACCGAGCACGTGTCCGACCCCGAGCGAGACGGGGTCTTTGTGGTGGACGGCGGCTCGGATTCGTTTCTTACCGACAAGCCCGCCGTGCATCGCGTAGCCAAGCTGCTCGGCATTTTTGACGACGAGACTCCCACGATTGATGCGAACAAGAAGACGTTCATCGTCAAGAAAGGTCGCCTTGTCGAGATGCCGGACGGCATCATGATGTTCGCGCCCACGAAGATCATTCCGATGGCCACCACCAAGCTGTACTCGTGGCCTGCCAAGTTTCGGATGGCGCTCGATCTGGTGCTGCCCAAGAAGAAGCTGACACCCGGCGTGCGCAATGACGAGTCGCTGGAGAGCTTCGTGGTACGCCGCATGGGCCGTGAGAGTCTTGAGCGGCTCGCTGAGCCCCTAGTGGGCGGCGTGAACGGCTCGGACCCCAAGGACATGTCGCTCGCCGCCACCTACCCCATGCTGCTCGACATGGAACAGCAGTACGGCTCGCTGGTGAAGGGCTTCTTGGCTCAGCGCAAGAAGGTCGAGGAGATGAAGGCCAAGCACCCGCCCAAGCCAGGTGCGAAGCCTCGAACATTCTTCAGCTCGTTCACTCAGGGCCTGCAGTTCCTCACCGACCGAATGGCTGATGCCGCCGGCCGAGAGCACATCACTACTGGCGTAGCCGCCACCGAAATCTCGCGTGCCGCCGACGGCTCTTGGCTTGTGAAGTTGGATTCGGGCGAGACACTGACCGGTGATGCCGTCATCGTGGCTGCCGAGGCGTGGGCGACCGCTCCGCTACTGGCTGGAGTAGACACGGACGTCTCCAACCTGGTCGCCTCGATTCCGTGCTCGTCCTCGGCGACGATCTTGATGGGACTCGATGAGGGCGACTGCCCCTTCGACAAGCACTGGCACGGCATCCTGTCGCCAGCCGTCGAGCATGAGCCTGTCACAGGCATCTCACTGATGTCGTCGAAATGGCCCGAGAGGACCCCGCAGGGCAGGGTGCTGCTGCGAGGATTTGTCGGCGGGCCACGGGATCAGGAGATTATCGGGAAGAGCGACGAGGAGCTCGTCCAGATCGTGCTCGGCTCGTTTGTGAGGCTTCTCGGCGTCAAGCCGGATGCGAAGCCGGTCTTCGCGCGGGTGTTCAGATGGGTCGGCGGCATGCCGCAGTACACCATGGGGCATCTGGACCGAGTCGACGAGATTGAGGCGCGCGTCGCCGACATACCAGGACTTGCGCTCGCGGGTGGCGCGTACCGTGGTGTGGGAGTGCCCAACTGCCTGGACAGTGGCGAGAATGCGGTAACCAAGCTGCTTGCCGAGTGGGGAATCACGATGGCCGAGGATACGGAAGCTGCACAATCTGCAGGACCCCGGCGCTAAGGCACTGACACACGAAGGCAAAGCGGCGTGACCGACACGCGGCAATGATGAGGTACGACGAAAGGCACACATGAAGAACGTCATTATCATCGGCGGCGGTCTGGCCGGGCTCGGCGCGGCGCTTAAGGTGCGGCGGGCTGCCGAGGCGGGAGCCGACGTGAATTTCGTGCTCGTCGAGAAGGACGAGCGTCTCGGCGGCAAGATCGACGGTGAGATTGTCACCAACGAGCATGGCACCTTCATCGTCGACGGGGGAGCGGATTCGTTCCTGACGGCCAAGCCCGGGATCAAGCGCATCGCCACCGAGGTCGGCATCGCCGACGACACCATGCCCACCGACGAGTCGCGCAAGAAGACGCTGATCCTGTCGCGGGGGCGGCTCTACGAGATGCCTGACGGCGTGATGATGTTCGCCCCGACCAAGTTCGTGCCGTTCGCCACCACCGGTCTGTTCTCCTGGCCGGGCAAGCTGCGTGCGGGCATGGACCTCTTCATCCCCAAGAAGAAGCTGGCGCCCGGCGAGTTCAACGACGAGACGCTCGAGAGTTTCATCACGCGCCGCATGGGCGTAGAGATCCTCGACCGGCTCGCCGAGCCGCTGGTGGGCGGGGTCCACGGCTCCGACCCAGGCGCGATGTCGCTCGCGGCGACCTTCCCCAACCTGCTCGAGATGGAGCAGAAGCACGGCAACATGATTACGGCGTTTCTCGCGCAGCGAAAGATGGTCGAGGAGATGCGCAAGAAGTACCCGCCCGACCCCAAGAATCCCAAGACGTTCTTCACCGCGTTCAAGAAGGGCATGCACGAGCTTCCTGCGGCCATGGCCGACCACGCGGGCCGCGACAAGATGCGAACGGGCGCGGCGGTAACCGCTCTCGCGCGTGCCGAGGACGGCGCTTGGACAGTCACGCTCTCAGACGGGTCTATGCTCCAGGGCGATGCAGTGGTCGTCGCGACAGAAGCCCATGCCGCCGAGCAGTTGACGCGTTCGATCGACCCGGTAGTCGCCGATACACTCGCGGCGATCCCGGCCAGCTCCTCGGCGACGGTGTCGTTCGCCTTCAACGAGGACGAGGTTGGCATCGACCTGAAGGCCTTCGGCGTTCTGTGCCCGTCGAAGGAGAATTCCCGACTGCTTGCCATCACGCTTTCGTCGTCCAAGTGGCCCGGTCGAGCGCCATCCGGCAAGGTGCTGATGCGGGCGTTTGTCGGCGGCCCCAACAACCAGAAGATCATGGACAAGAGCGACGCCGAGATCACCGAAATCGCCGAGCAGGAGCTCAGAAGTATCCTCGGCATCAACCCCGCCGCAAAGGTCCTGTTTAGCCGCTTCTACCGTTGGACGATGGGCATGCCTCAGTACTCGATGGGTCATCTCGACCGCGTCGCTCTCATCGAGTCACGCTGCGCCGAGATCTCGGGTCTGGCGCTTGCGGGCGGAAGCTATCGCGGTGTCGGGCTTTCCAACTGCATCGAGAGCGGAGAGGCTGGAGTGAGCAAGGTGCTCGGCGACCTGGGAATCACGCTGGCAGAGGACGCGGTCGAGGAGAAGCGCGCGTACTAGAGGGTATGCGCTTGTGTCGGGGCGCGTCTCGGTAGCGCGACGGCTGGCGTTAGCGCGTGGCGTCCGCGATGACCGAGAGCATCTCGGCGTGGAGGGTGGGGTTCGCGCAGCAGATGCTGTCGCTGCTGACGCTCCACAGTGCGCCATCGGCATCGGTGACAGTTGCGCCGGACTCGCGCAGGATGACGACGCCGGCCGCCGTGTCCCAGGGCTTGAGATAGGACTCCCAGAAGCCGTCGGCACGCGATCCGGCTACGTGGCAGCAGTCGATGGCCGCCGAGCCGTCTCGGCGGATGCCGTGGACTGGCGCGCGCAAGAAGGCGGCGAGTATGACGAGCTGGCGATCGAGTGGCGCGCCGCGGTCGTAGGGGAATCCCGTGATGAGCAGCGCATCGCGCACGCGCGCAGCACTGGTGACCGCGAGCGAAACGTCGTCGCGCGTGGCACCGAGTCCGACCGCGGCAGCGTTCGTCTCGTCAAGCGCCGCGTTGTAGACAGCTCCGGCGACGGGCTGGCCGTTGCGCACGCAAGCTACGGAGACCGAGTAGGTTGGGTAGCCGTGCAGAAACGACGTGGTGCCGTCGAGCGGGTCGATGACCCAGACCTCGTCGTCATCCAGGGAGCCTCGCGTCGCCGACGCCAGGTCGTAGACCTCGTCTTCCTCGATCACGAAGCGAGCGCCGGGGAGGCGCTCCATGATTGCACGGGCGCAGGCGACGCCAGAGGCGAGATCGGCCTCAGTGACGAAGTCGGTCGCCCAACCTTTGGAGCGCACGGCGCCCATGTCGGCTCGGCGGGCGATGAGTTCTCGTCCGCCTGCGCGCGCGGCTTCGATGGCGCAATCCAGTAGCTTTCGCACGAGTCGTGCCTCCTCGGGGATAATCAAGTGGTCACGCCCAGTGTACCTGTCTTTGAGTCGTGCCCAGGAGCGAAGGGTGCGGCGCCACAGAGGAGCCCCGATGCTCAACCGAGGTCTGACCGAACCACTTGGCGCCGCAGCATTGAGCGAGCTCACTGAGCGCTCTCGCCGCTCGCGCGGACACGTGCTTACAGCGACATCACTGGCAGGGTCAGGCCATCCGGGGGGCTCCTTCTCTTCGATGGAGATATACATACTGCTCTACTCGCTTGCGCGTCTTCGCCCGGAAGACCCACGCTGGACCGACCGTGATCGCATCGTCGTATCACACGGCCACACTTCGCCTGGAGCCTATGCAGCCCTCGCCGAGGCCGGCTTCTTCTCCGCCGACGAGTTCGTCGCGCACTTCCGACAGGCTGGGAGCGTC
>JBAXEO010000146.1:0-5200 GCA_037140395.1 Coriobacteriia bacterium | reverse complement strand
GGTGCTGTCGCCCGGCGCGCGATCCCGCCCGGCGATTCCGATCCGGCAAGATTCCAGCGTCCTGGTGGGTGACGGCTGGAACCATTACGATGATCACAAAGCTGGTCATGTTTCTGGGCGCGCGCGGCCTCTTTGAGTTCATCGTGCCATACCCGCACGACATGGTGATTGTGCTCTGTGTCGGAGTCGCGAGCGCCACGTGGTTCGAGGTGTGCAAGCTCATCACAAGGTACCAAGAATCAGCCTGAGATCTTGCTAGGAGTCACGAGCATGGGAATCTTCAATCATCACGATTCCGCGTCGGAGTCTGCCGAGTTTCTGGGGCTGGTTCTGGACGGAACCGCCCTGTCCACTCCAGCAGGCCCGATGGTTCTGGGCCGGATCACGCGAGCCGAGTTTGTGCGAGACGTCGTGCCCGACGGACCTGGTCCCGAGGAAGCTTCCCCAGCGGCCGTGGTGGGAGGCGTCGTCGTCGGAGCTGCGCTCTTTGGGGAAATCGGTGCGGTGGTGGGTGGACTTGCAGGTTCGACAGTCAAAGAAGCAGGGCCGGAACACCTCAGGACGCAATCCGTGCAGCTGGTCTTTGAGACAGGCACTCTCAACTGCAGCATCGACATTCCGCGTGACCAAGAATATGCAGCGGTCAATTTTGTAGATGCCGTGAAGCGTGCTATGAAGCACCACAAGGGTTAGGTCAACTTTGTGAGGCTCGGACTTCATCACAAAGCGCGCGGTTGATACGCCACTATGAGGCAGAACCGAAACCGGGGGGAGTGAACCGATGGCGCAGCGCACGCTCTGGGGCGCGATAGACGCAGACCGTCGCCGCTGGGTCCGCGCGGGCGCGCTTGTCGTTGCGTTGCTCGTCGTGCTCGTGTTCGCCGTGTGGATTCTGGTCTTCTCCCAAAGCCTGCGCGCCGCGGAATGGGTGTTCCGCGCGCTCATTCCGCTCTCGGCGATTCTGCTGTTTCCGCTCTATCGAACCGCCCGAGAGCTGCGCGCCAAACAGGCCATCGGGGCCGTGCCGGTCGCGACGGGAATGCTGCCGGAGACTAAGAGCGCTCTGCACGACGTGACACTTACGGCCGGGCTAGCCAAACAGCCCGTGCTGCTCATGTACTTCTCGGACGCACTCAACGCCTTCGCCACGCGTGCTGGCGGCGGTCTGAGCATCTCGGTGAGCAGTGCGTTCGCCGAACTCCCCCGCGCCGAGCAGCGAGCCGGCCTTGCGATGCTCGTCGGCCGCAGTCAGATCGACACCACCTCATTTGCCGCCGAGCACCAGTTCAGCGAGTCATTCCGAGAGGACCCCATCCCGCCTGACCGCGACCCGGTCCTCTTCGCAGCCTGGCTCGACGCGGCGGTCGCCGGCGATCGCGAGGGCCTCAAGATCCTCGGCGAGCCGGTTCCCATGATCGAGCTGCTCGAGCGGCTGTCCATCACATCCACCGTCGTGCCCGAGTTCGCCTACTCCAACGGCCACGATGCCGTATTCGGCTTCCTCGCCTGGCCCTACCTGGACAGCGCCAAGATACTTGCCGAGGAGGTCTCGACCCATGGAGGAGGCTTGCCGCCCAGGGCCGCAGCAGCAGTCGCTGCGCTCATTGCCGAGGAGCACGTCATGAACGGCCCCGTCGGCTTCCCGGGAGCAGGCACGTCGGCGTTCGTCAGCGGTGCCGAGGCCCTTCGGGCCTTGCGGCTTCGCGAGGTGTCCGGTGCCGAAGGCGCCATCGCAGGATCGACCACGACCGCGGCGATTCGGCGAGGGGAAGCGGCTGTCGGGAGTGAGGCGGCCACGGGGGAGACTCCAGATACGCCCGCGCTCACGTCACGTCCAACGTCGCCAGCCGGGGCCGTCCCTCCGGTGGTCGCAGTCATCGCCGCGTCAGCCAGTTCTCCGGCCTCGGCTCCCGCGAAGCATGCTGAGCACATCACTGTGCGCTGTCCGGCGTGTCGAGCCTACAACGCGCCAAGGAATCGCAGCTGCATCGCGTGCGGTGAGCGGATGCCGCACGTCGGCTAGTCTCCACGACCGGGTCCGACGGCTACGGTGCGAGGAGTCTCTCCAGCCTCTGTAGGACGGCGGTGGTGGTCTCCGATGGTATCGGACAGAGGAGCTCCGCTCCCCGCGCCCTCCAATCGAGACTCTTTGCTTGATCCGAGAGCACAACGCCCTGTATGGGAAGCCCTTCCGGAACCGCAACCTCGAATGGATAGCCCTTCACCTGGCTCGTGATCGGACACAGAATGGCGAGGCCGACCTTTTCGTTGTAGGAGGACGGCGAGAGGACCAACGCGGGCCTGCGGCCAGACTGCTCGTGCCCGACACTGGGATTCATAGTGATCCATACTGCGTCGCCGCGCTGTGGAGTCCAGGGCATGCTACCAGGCCTCCGATCCCTGGGCGGGACCGGTGTCGACCTCGTCATGAAGGTTGGATTTGGTGACGCCATCAAGCAGTTCGTCCAGGCTAGGCGACCACGTGGGCAACGGCTCTACAAGAAGGCCGCCCTTTACCAGGCGCATCTCGATGGAAGAGTTGTCCTTGAGGCCGACCTCCTCGGCGAATGACTTGGGAATTCTGACGGCGAGGCTGTTGCCCCATCGCTGGACTTTGGTCTTCACGGCGACCTCCCTGCTATTGGTATCTACAATGAGTCTACCACGTGGGTAAGACATTGTAGCCCGGGGCGTAATCGCCGTGGGCCGACGGTGGGGATGGGCTGCGAGAGAGTCGGGTTTCTCTGCCAGCAGGTGCATGAGGTTTCGGCCCTGCTAGACTGATTCGCATCCGACCACCCTCGGCGAGGAGCCGCGCCATGACCAATCGCGAACACGACCTGCTCGGTTTTGACGAGCTCACCTTCGACGCCAACGGCCTGATACCCGCCATCGTCCAGCAACACGACACGCGCGAGATCCTGATGGTGGCCTACATGAACCGCGAGTCACTCATACAGACCGTCGAGTCCGGCAAGACCTGGTTTTGGAGCCGGAGTCGCAAGAAGTTCTGGATGAAAGGGGAGAGCAGCGGCCACACGCAAGACGTCGTCGAGATCCTCTACGACTGCGACGCCGACTGCCTGCTCGTACTCGTTAACCAAAACGGTCCCGGCGCATGCCATACCGGCGAGCGCACGTGCTTCTACCGCCGGCTGTATCCCGACGCCGCGCGTTTGGGCCGAGAGGGGGCCGACGATGAGTGAGCCTACTGGGAGCACCCGTTTCTCGGCCGTGATCGCTGAGCTCTGGGATGTCATCGAGTCGCGCCGAGATGCCGACCCCGAGACGTCCTACACCGCCAAGCTGCTCCAGGGTCATGAGGACAAGCTCCTCAAGAAGATTGCCGAGGAGGCAGGCGAGGTCATCATGGCCGCCAAAGATGGCGACCCAGCGCATCTGCGCTACGAGATCGGTGACGTGATGTATCACTTGCTCGTAGTGATGGCGCGCTGGGGCGTGACACCCGACGAGCTTGCCGAGGACCTTGCAGCCCGCCGGACCTGACGTGTCCCGCATAATCAGCACGATCGCCATCACCTTGGTTGTATCGCTCACGACGTTGATCATTGCGGGGTGCGCTGGTTTCGGCGCAAAGACGCCAAGTGCGACCTCACGAGATGATGCGTCCGGTTCGGCGGTCGCGTCCAAGCCAGTGGCAACCACATCCCAGGCGGCCAAGTCCTCGGCGCTCAAGCCCGGCAGTATCCCTACCAACACCCTGGTTCCTATGGTCGACGCCGACTCGCTCGAGCCGCCTTCCTACGTTGGTTACGAGCCTCTGCCGTCATTCACCTACCATCACGTGGACCCCAAGCTCAAGAACGATATTGCGATCACGCCGGCCGCATTCGAGGCCCAACTAAAGCTACTCAAGGACGAGGGCTACAGCACAATCACTGCTCGGCAGTTGGCCGAGCACCACGCCAAGGGCACGCCGCTGCCCAACAAGCCTGTAATGATCACCTTTGACGATGGCTGGAAGAACCAGTACCAATACGCAGCTCCGCTGCTGGCGAAGTACGGGTTCGTCGCGACGTACTTCGTCAATCCTCAACTGATAGGCTTTGGGTCGGCGTACATGACCCGCGACATGCTTGTGACGCTTTCGAGTGCCGGAAACGACATCGAGTCGCACACGTGGACCCACCTCGCGCTGACTCGGCGTGGCACCGAAAGTGAGTTGGACTTCCAGAAGCGCATCATGAAGCAGATGACCCTTGCTGACACGTGGCTCAAGCAGGTCGTCGGACACAGGCCGGTCGCTCTGTGCTATCCCTTCGGCTACTACGATGTGGGGGCGGTCAGTCGTGCCAAGGCTGCCGGCTACACACTCGCCTTCACGACCGATGAGGGAGTCGCCGACGCCCGCCCCTGGGACGCGATGATCATGAAGCGATTCACGGTCAACCGAGGGGATTCAATCGAGAGGTTCGCGGCCCGTCTCCACAGTGGAGTTCTTGAAGCGCGACACATCGAACCGGCGCCAGGTACCCGCGTGAGAGGCATCACCGCAACCGTGACGGTCGACATTACCGATGTGCCCGCTGGGGTGAGCGGCATCAAGTTGTCGTCCGGCACGTCCATGAAGGAAGCGACGATCGTGAGGCGCGGTGACCGGAGATACGCGATCGGTCTTCTCAAGAAGACGCGGGTGGGGACTCGGCAAATCATTTTGAGCGGCCAGGACGCCGCAGGGCGGGCCTACTACACCTCGTGGTGCCTGGTGATGGGGGACTGAAGCCGGATGGCCTGCAACGTAAACGGACCACCCGAGGGTGGTCCGCGTGTACGTGAATTCGGCGAGCCCGTTCGTCTAGCGTTCCAGCCTGACTTTGTAGCCCTGGCCGCCGCATGACGGGCACTTCTTGTGTACGTCGCGTCCCACAGAGTCCTTGACCCTGACCCAGCGGTCTCCCTTGCAAGACGGACATGTTTCCTTGCGAACCATCGGCCATCAACTCCTCAGCGCACTGCGCGCGTTGTCGTTGCACCAATCATCGGCTATTGGCCAGCAACACTTGAGCCAACTTCGATGACTTGACACCTCCCCGTACCCTCGGCGTAGACTGCGCATCAATCGAATACGTACCTGTGACGGGGAAGAGTACGTCGGTGCCGAAGCAATAGAGAGCCGGGAGATGGTGGAAACCTGGCGCGGAGGACCGTCGGAATGGGCCCCTGAGGTTCCGAGGCAACG
>JBAXEO010000145.1:0-5257 GCA_037140395.1 Coriobacteriia bacterium | reverse complement strand
CCGCCGCAGTGGTTCTCGGGCTCTGGAATCGTCTCGGCGCTGGCAGCGCTTCTGCGGGCCGGGCACGTTCAGGCCGACGGGTTGCTGGTTGCAGAGGGGCCGCTCTCTGATAGGTTCACGCTGGTAGATGGTGTGGTAACGGTATCGCTTGGCAGTGGGGATGCGTGTTTGACCGTGAGCCAACTGGATGTTCGCTCCGTCCAGCTGGCTAAGGCTGCGGTGAGAGCCGGGATTTCGGCTGTGTTGGAGTCAGCCGGGATTGGTGCCAGCGAATTGTCTGCGGTCTTGGTGGCGGGGGCATTTGGGTCGGCAATGGACGGTGCGGACTTGGTCGACTTGGGCGTGGTTCCGCGAGAGACCGCGGGAGTCATCCGCTCGGTAGGAAACGCGGCACTTGAGGGAGCCGCAGTTGTCGCGCTGGAACCGGGACTTGGTGGCGTTGCGGACTCATTGGCCGCGCAGGCGCGTCATATCGATCTTGCCGGTGACCCCGGGTTTGCTGCTGCGCTCATGGCGGCTACCGAGTTCGCACCGTACGCAGTCGGCGCGTGAGGTTTCTCGCGCGCGGAGGAGCGGCACACGCACGTGAGAGGCCGGGGCTTTCGGCTCCGGACAGCCGAAAGCCCCGGCCTTCGAGCCGGGGCTTTCATAATCCTTCCCTCTTTTACCCCTGAGTCCTCTGTTGGGCGTATGCGCTCTGCCTGGGAGACGCATTCTCGCGATGCCGGTCGCTGAGTGCCCTGCCGGTTTGCCGTTCCGGATTCCCCGGAAGCGGCGACGTAAAAGGGAAGGGAAACCTTGTGTGCAGACTCTAGCGCATCCATAGCGATTCTGCAACATTTGTTACAAAGCATCTTCTGGCGCCTTGTCATTGGCGTCAGCAAAGCGCCAAAGCAGTTTTGGTCGCATCTTGCGCTTTGTTAACTCGAGGGGCTCGTTGTGGGCAAGAACGCGCCGTTGGCCGACCTCTACGCGCCGTCTACCCGACATCGCGACAGGACTATCCGACCGGGTATCGTAGTATGGGAGAAGGCTCAAAGAGGGGCGCGAACATGCGGGGATTGTTGGCAAGCGCCTCTCTAGACCGCAGGGATTCCTGAACCAGCGACCGTGAGAACAAGGAGGCCGTCATGACTGACGAGTCCACGGGTTTTGATTCGGTAAGCAAAGTGGGCCGGTTGATCCAGCCCCCCGAGTGGGTCAAGGCCAATGCGTGGGTCAGTTCCATGGAAGAGTACCAAGAGATATATGACCGCTCCGTGACCGACCCAGAAGGTTTCTGGGCGGACATGGCGAGCGAGCTTGTCTACTGGAAGAAGCCGTGGGACAAGGTCGTCGAGTGGGAGTTTGAGACTCCCAAGGTCGAGTGGTTCATCGGCGGCAAGACCAACGTGGCCTACAACTGTCTCGATCGCCACCTCACGGATGGCCGCCGCAACAAGGCCGCCATCATTTGGGAGTCCGACGAGGGTCGCAGCAAGATTTACACATACCAGTCGCTCTACTTCAAGGTGTGTAAGTTCGCCAACGTGCTCAAGAAGCACGGCATCCAAAAGGGCGACCGCGTCGCAATCTACATGCCGATGATTCCGGAGCTCGCAATCGCAATGCTGGCGTGCTCCCGAATCGGTGCCATCCACTCCATCGTATTTGGTGGCTTCTCGCCCAACTCGCTTCGCGACCGCATTCAGGACAGCGGATGCAAGATGCTCATCACCGCCGATGAGGGTCTGCGCGGCGGACGCGTCATCCCGCTCAAGGCCATGGCCGACGAGGCGCTTCTGCAGTGCCCGAGCGTGGAGAGCTCCATCGTCGTGTCGCGTACCCAGAATCAGATCGACATGGAGCCAGGCCGCGACTTCTGGTTCCACGAGGAGATGCGTGCCGACGACATCAGCCATCACTGCGAGGTCGAGTGGATGGATGCCGAGGATCCGCTCTTCATCCTCTACACGTCGGGATCAACCGGCAAGCCCAAGGGAGTGCTTCACACCACCGGCGGCTACCTGGTGTTCGCGACGATGACGATGAAGTATTCATTCGACTATCACGATGACGACGTGTTCTTCTGCACGGCGGATATCGGCTGGATCACCGGCCACTCGTACGTGGTGTACGGCGCGCTGTCCCTTGGCGCTACTTCGGTGATGTTTGAGGGAGTTCCCAACTATCCGGACGCCGGTCGCTTCTGGGAGATGGTGGACAAGCACGGCATTACCCAGTTCTATACGGCCCCGACCGCCATTCGCGCCTTGATGAAGGCCGGCGACGAGTGGCCTGCCAAGTACGATCTCTCAAGCCTTCGCGTGCTCGGAACGGTCGGCGAGCCGATCAATCCAGAGGCGTGGATGTGGTACTACAAGAACATCGGTCGCGAGCGCGTTCCAATCGTGGATACGTGGTGGCAGACCGAGACTGGCGGTCACATGATCGCCAACTTGCCTGCAGCCACACCCATGAAGCCGGGCTCGGCGACCAGACCGGTCTTTGGCGTCCAGCCGATTATCCTCAACGAGGATCAGTCTGAGACTCCTATGGGCCAGGGTGGCCGGCTGTGCATCAAGTACCCGTGGCCGGGCATGCTCCGTGGCACGTGGGGCGATCCCGAGAACACGCGGGTCAAGGAGGTCTACTTCTCGCAGTTCCCCGGCTACTACTTCACGGGTGACGGCTGCCGAATCGACGAGGACGGCTACTACTGGCTGATGGGCCGCGTCGACGATGTGATCAACATCTCCGGCCATCGATTGGGTACGGCCGAGGTCGAGTCGGCGCTTGTTTCGCATCCACTTGTCGCCGAGTCCGCGGTTGTCGGCTTCCCGCATGACATCAAGGGCGAGGGCATCTACGCCTACGTAATCCTCAAGGCCAATGCCGAGGCGTCTGGCGATACCGTCTCGATCCTGCGCGGGCATGTGCGCTCCGAGATTGGCCCCATCGCGACGCCGGATCACATCCAGCTCGTCCCGGACCTGCCCAAGACCCGCTCGGGCAAGATCATGCGCCGCATTCTTCGCAAGGTCGCTGCTGGCGAGCGCGATCTTGAGACGTTTGGCGATACGTCCACTCTGGCGGATCCGTCGGTCGTGCAAAAGATCGTCGACGGAGCTCCGGACGTGAAGTAGGTTCGCTCGTTGTTTTGGTTCGTCCCGAGGTCCCGGTCCGCCACTCGCGGGTCGGGACCTCGTTTGTTGTAGGCATCCGATGGGTCAAACTCATGATCCAGACCTTGTCGGCGGGCGGCGGTTTTGCTACTGTCGGACTCGACCTTTAAGCCCAGTCCCGTGAGGCTGGCAAGGGCCGCAGACTCATACCGCAGCAGCTGCTCTCACAAAGCTGCTCGCACCAAGATGATGACGTGCCTCCTTGCCACCATGGCGGGGAGGCATCTTTGCATCAGGAGGTGTGCTGGTGGAGTACAGGACCAAGGCGACCGTCATGGACTCTGAGGCGATTTCGCGAGCGGTGACGCGTATCGCTCACGAGATCCTCGAGGCCAACAAGGGTGCGTCCAATCTCGCATTCGTCGGAATCGTGACTAGAGGCGCTGCGCTCGCCGAGATATTGGCGGCCAAGGTGCTCGCAATCGAGGGAGCCGAGGTGCCGGTCGGCACGCTCGACATCAGCTTCTACCGAGATGACCTAGCAATTCGCTTGTCGCCGGAGGTGCACCGCACCGATATCCCATTCGATGTCGAGGGTCGGGATGTGATCTTGGTCGACGACGTGCTCTTCACCGGCCGCACCATCCGCTCCGCGATGGACGCAATCATGGACTACGGTCGACCGTGCTCGATCCAGCTCGCCGTACTGGTCGACCGGGGCCACCGTGAGCTGCCCATACGCGCAGATTTTGTCGGCAAGAATGTGCCTTCCTCGCGCCGTGAGCGGGTCAAGGTCTACCTCGACGATTTGGACGGTCGCGACGCCGCCGAGATTCTAGAGCGGGTCGAAGGAGGCGAGGCGTAAGTGCTTTCCTCGCGCCACATCATCGACATGCAAGACCTCACTCCCGACGACATCACGCTGATTCTGGACACGGCGGACTCCTTCAAGGAGGTCAACCAGCGCCGCATCAAGAAGCTCCCGACGCTGCGCGGACGCACCATCGTCAACCTCTTCCTCGAGCCCAGCACCCGCACCCGGACCAGCTTCGAGATCGCTGCGAAACGCCTGTCGGCCGATGGGATCAACTTCTCGGCATCGACCTCGGCAACAGTTAAGGGCGAGTCGCTGGCCGATACGGCCGAGACACTCTCGGCGATGGCGTGTGACCTGGTTATCGTGCGACACAAGTACGCCGGTTCGCCGCGCCTGCTCGCTCGGCATATGGACGCGCACATCATCAATGGCGGCGACGGGATGCATCAGCACCCCACGCAGGCGCTGCTCGACCTCTACACGATGCGAGAGCGACTCGGTCATCTTGAGGGGCTAACGGTAGGTATCGTCGGCGACATCGCTCATTCGCGTGTGGCTGGATCGCTCGTGCCCGCACTGCGCATGGTCGGTGCGACGCCGGTCCTGGTAGGACCGCCGACGCTCATGCCGGCTCGATGCGACGTGCTGGGTGCCGAGTCGGTTGGCACGCTGGATGAAGTCATCGGCGATCTGGACGTCGCCTACATGCTGCGCATCCAGATGGAGCGCGCCGAGGGGATGCCGTTTCCCAGCCTGCGCGAGTACTCGCGGATATGGGGCATGAACGAGGCCCGGCTAGCGGCCATGAAACCGAGCGGAATCGTGATGCATCCCGGACCGATGAATCGCGGAGTCGAGATTTCGTCGGCGGTGGCCGACAGTGACCGGGCGGTCGTGCTCGACCAGGTCAACGCCGGTGTCGCGGTGCGCATGGCCGCCATGTATCTGCTGCTGGGAGGTGATGAGAGTGGCGTTGCTGCTTAAGAACGGCCGGGTCATCGACCCGAGCGTGAGTCTGGACGCGGTGTGCGACATTGTCATCCGCGACGGCCGAATCGTCGAAATCGGCGAGGACCTGAGCATTGCCAAGGGAATCACCGTCGAGTGCGCCGAGAAGATAGTCGTTCCCGGGTTGGTCGACGTTCACACGCATCTGCGCGAGCCGGGCTACGAGTACAAGGAAGACGTTGAGAGCGGCACCCGCGCGGCTGCACACGGCGGATTCACGGCCGTCTGCGCGATGCCCAACACCAATCCGGTGTGCGACGAGGGTGCTGCCGTGCGGTTCTTGGTGGAGCGCGCGGCCGAGCGTGGCAAGGTGCGCGTGTACCCCATC
>JBAXEO010000144.1:0-5314 GCA_037140395.1 Coriobacteriia bacterium | reverse complement strand
CTCAATACGCTGTCGCATTCGAGCAATCTCCTCGACAGCCGTAAGGAGACTTGGCGTGATAGTGAACTGAGGTTCGTACGACATGCGATTCGTCAAGTATCTGTCCAGTTACTAGTCAAGTGAGGCCATTCGCCGCGCAAGCCTCTCGGGTGCGGCCCGCGCCCCTCCTGCTCGGGGCAGACAAGATGCGGGCGAACAACTGCGAGATGAGAAGACATCGATTCCAGTCTCCAAGCACCTGCAACCTCGTGCCCTGCGCATGCTTCAAGCCCTTGTCAATGCCGCGCACAGTGAAGGCTGGACCCCGCAGTCCGTCGCGCAGAGCCGCAGCTACTTCGCAAGCTCGACCAGCGCGTGGCCGTACTTGTTCATGAAGTAGCGCCTTCGCTCCTCACTGAGGACGGCAAGCCGCGATGGTTCGAGGTTGTCGTGGATGTCTGCGATCTTGACTCGCAAGGCGAGTGGGTTCGCACGCACGCCTCGGTAGTACTCCTCCGCTGGCCCGTCCTTGGCTCGCGTGAGGGCAGCCACGGCATCCACAATCTCGTCCGCCGACTGATTGCTCACATGATCGGCGCACATTGCGCGCAAAGTATCCGGCAAAGTCCCAGTGTCCTCGAGAACATCGTGCAGCAGTGCGACTGCTTTCGCGGTGTCATCGTCGAGTTTCGCAGCCACTCGGGTGCAATGCCCGAAGTAGTCAGCCCCCGCCTTGTCCTCCTGGCCGGCGTGCTTCACGCGCGCGATGGTGGCGGCCCAAGAGACGCTGTCTGTGCCGGATCTGTCGTCGACGCTGTCACCCTCTGTGGAGTTCGATCCCATTCTCATTCGCGTATGCCTCCGCCTTCTCTTGGTCCAACTCGAAAGCCATCTCACCGCAGTTCTGCGGGTCCTCGCCCATCCCCGATGCCCCCGCATCCATGACCAGCGTCCGCCTAGCGGCGGCGCACGAAACGAGTACTCAATCGCCGATGCGCGACCAGAACTTGTGGGGAATACCGTGCTCGTCGAGAAATCGCTGGAGACGGAAGTACGGATCGTCTGAGAATCGCTTGGCTAGGGCTTCGAGAACGTCATCACTATGACCGAGAGCCGTGACCAGCTTTGCGACATCCTGTGACTGAATCGATTCGGCCCACTCGTACTCAGTATTGCCCGCACCCCAAAACTCCTCGACGCCACTGCCGAGATCCTGGCCCTCGATCGTCAGTCCTCCGTCAGCGTGCAGAGAAGCCCACGTGCGGTGGCGGTCGTGCTCGCTGCGATCACTCTGAAGCGTCACCGATCTTGTTGGCATGTCGCCCTCCTGTTCCCAACCGCAGTATGCCTGTCGGCACTGACATGGGAACTGGCTCGAGATACGGGCAGCTTGGGGGCCATACCCGACGGTCACCCTGTTCGCCTGGCGGCATGCCCCTCTCACGCCACCGCCGACCGCTCCCGATGCTTCTCCAGCGCCTCCAGATTGGGCCGCGCCACGGCATCCCGCGGGATCCACAGCGGCGCGTCCTGGTACTGCTCGTATCGAGTCCCCGCCAGCTCCTTGGACAGCTGCAGCCGCATCGAATCCGTGTCGACGGCCACCAGCCCCAGGTCGAACAGATCGTGCATGTCCGCACGCAGGAGCAGCCCGTTGGTGGGATGGTTGGTCTGGGGGCCGCGGTACGGGATGATGTGCGCCGCCTCGAGTGCCGGCTCCGCATCGTAGCGGCTCATCGCGCATCGCCCCTCGTACGCGGTCAGCAGCGCACGCCTAAACCGCGGAGCGCCTTGCCGACGCCGCACCTGCGCCACAACCTTCAGCCGATTGTCTTCGTCAGCGTTGGGATCGAACTCGCCGAGAGGAAGCTCGACGAGTGAGACCGTGACGCTCGCCGCAGTTTCTGCAACGCCAGCCAAGCGATTCTCTCCGAGCGAGACGGGGCCCACGAGCTCGAAGTAGCCGCTGGCATGGCTCTGCACTAGGGCGAGTCCGAGGACCTGATACCCGCGTCCGCTTTCTGCCGGAATGACGACGCCCACCGGCACGCTGTCTGCGCGGCACTTGAAGAGGGCGGCGTTGGCGTAGAGCTGCTCCGGATTGCGCAGGTCCTGAGCAGTCTGTCCCTGCTGGTGGTAGAAGTACGTCCAGGTGTCGTCTGAGTTAGGGATCGGATCGAGGTCGTCGTAGACGCCCTTGTGGGTCTGGACGACGCTCACGGCATAAGGCGTGCCAGCCGGTTTCCAGATGCCCTTCTGCTGTGACGTGATCTTGATGGGCAGTCCGACGTCGAACGGCCGCTGGGCGAATGTGCGCCCGGCGTTGGCTTCGAACCATTCGAGTGCCTGAACGTGCCAGCTGGGCAGACCGTACAGAACTGTCACTCGCGCATCCCCTCCCCGACGCCTAGCATAGAGCAACGGACTGACTTGGGGGGCTTAGTGAGGCAGGTCACGGCTGCGGTCATCATCGAGGACGGGCGACTGCTCATCACCCGCCGCGCACCCGGTCAATCGCTGGAAGGGCTCTGGGAGTTGCCAGGCGGCAAGATCGAGCCGAACGAGACGCCGCAACAGTGCCTGGTGCGCGAACTCTCCGAGGAACTCGCGATGTCGGCTACCGTCGGCGACGTGATCGCGCAGACGACCCACCACTACGACCACGGATCCTTCGAGATGCTCGCCATGGAAACGACTAGGGGCTCCGGCTTCGAGCTACGTGTGCACGACGCGTTCGCATGGGTGGCCGCCGAGGAAATCGTCGAGTATCCGCTTGCTCCTGCGGATGTAGAGCTGTTGAAGCAGATGGTCTGGGGCCGAGGGTGGGGTCGGTAGCCTTGAGGCGGGGCGCAGTCGGATACAGTGGCGGCTATCTCGCTGCGACGGACAGCTGAGCGCGGACAGCGCAAGGATGCCACTGTCATCCTCGGCGCACGCCCCCTGATGGGTTAGCTCCCGGTCATATTCTGGTAAGCACCGCTTGATAGCCTGCTGGCATGCAGAGACTCCCTGGACATGATCGCGCGATCATCCCGACGGACAAGCTCCGCTATTGTCTTGATCCGGCACATCCCACTGGAAGCCACAAGGCGCGCGCATTCGAATCCGCTCTGGGGCTTGAACTCGGTGACACGACCATTCTCGAACGGATTCTGCGCGATGGAATCGCGTCAAACGAAGGCCGACTCCGATTCACACTGATGGATGGCACCGAGCGGTGGCTGGTAGAATGGACCGTGCTCGGACGGTTGGGACCCATTCGGTTCGTATCCGCGTGGAACGTCCCGCGCCGAGAGGGCTGTCCGCAGCTCGTGTCCTGCTATTTGAAGCGGGTGAGGAAATGACACAGACCTTCGCTGAACTTGATCCCGTCGAAGTGACCTCTGATCAGGAGTCGGGTCTGGTTGAGGGTGCCCGCGGCACGGTCGTGGCCGTTTCTGGTGATGTGTGCACCGTTGAGTTCCTCGACTCGGTCGGCTACACAATCGGACTGTTCGAGATCCCATCTGGCGATCTTCAGCTTGTTCAGCACATTGGCGCCAACGCATCAATCGCCCGCGAGGACTGACGGCTTTCACGCGACCAGCGTCGGCAGTTCGTTCAGATCCTGGCAATAAGTCCGGTGGACAATTGGCATGCGCGAAATCGGGGTATAGTATAGACATAATAATAGACACAGTTGTAGACATAAAGCACGGTCTGGAGGCCCGCATGTCCGGCACAGCACTACTACAGCTCGCCGCTCCGCACGCCGCACCAGACACGGAATTGGATGCGATCAGGCGTGTCTTCGGCGTAACCCAGGCCGAGATTGCGACGATTCTGGGAACCACCCCCCGAACAGTGAGTCGCTGGCGATCAACCTCCGCGGCGCATGTGGCACCGCGCCCCGCGGCGGCGCGCTCACTGCGCGAACTCGCGCGGTTACGGTGGCTACTCGAGACCGAGCTCGGCGAGGATGCCAGCAGGCGATGGCTCAGCACACCGAATCCTGCGCTACGAGGGCAGGCGCCCCTGGATGTCCTGCTTTCCGGCGATCGCGATCGTGTGCTTGGACTCGTCGTCTCGTTGGGCGAGGGCGGACTCTTCTGAGCGCCGAAGATGACACCCGGCTCGATGGACTACCCACGACGGCAATCGAGACGCACGCCCTGCCGCGTCACGCGCGACATCTACCCTCCGCTTGGCTCGAACGGTGCGCGTCTGTTCGGCGGACGCTTCAACCCCCCGGGAGTACCTGCTCTGTATCTCGCGCAAGACGCCGATCTCGCAATGCGAGAGAGCACTCGGTCCGCTGAACTCGCAGGGCTTACGCTTCTCGCACCACGCAGAATCGTCTGCGTGCGACTCGTACTGCAGTTCGTGGTCCTGCTCGACGATCCGGAAACCGTCGCCGTCCTTGGTCTAAGCGAAGAAGACCTCTTGGCACCGTGGCCGGCACCCAAGGACGAACTCACGGCTTGTCAGCTGCTCGGCGAGCGGCTCTTCCTCGCCGGAGTCGAGGGCATCCGCTATCCGTCCGCCATCGATCGCACGCGCGTGAACTACGCGGTGTTCAGGGACAATCTGCGGCTCGGGGGAAGCGTGCTCGATCTCGTCACGCAAGATGCCTGAGGCGCCACACTCGCCCCCGCTCCACATCCGCTGCTCCGCGCGCCCTGCGCTCAAACCCCAAGGACTTCGCCCTACCGCAGCACCATCTCACACCTCGCAAGCTCGGTCGGGATATCGATCCCCTGCGGGCACTTCGGCACGCACTTGCGGCACTTCGTGCACACCGCCGCGCTGCCGTTCGGATCCTCCAGGTTCACCTTGGCCGGCGTCCGCGCGAGCTTCTTGTAGCTGCGCTTGATGCGCCAGCGGTTCCACCCGCCGTCCTCCATGGACACGTTGTTCCAGATGGCGAAGTTCTGGGGGATGTCCACACCCGACGGGCAGGGCATGCAGTAGCGGCACGCGGTGCAGGGCACGGCCATGCGTCGGCGATAGACATCGGCAAGTTTCTCGACGGTCTCGAGCTCGTGGGGCGTGAGCGTACCCACTCCCGACCGGTCCGCGCTCGCGCAGTTGTCGTCGACCATCTGCTGCGAGCCCATGCCGGAGAGCACCACCGCCACCTCGGGCCGGTTCCACAGGAACTGGAGCGCCCAATCCACCGGCGTGCGCTCAACGCCCGAAGCACGCATGATTTCGAGCGCCTCGGCGGGCGGATTGGCCAGACGGCCACCCTTCAGCGGCTCCATGATGACCACCGCGATGCCCTTGGACGCCGCGTACTCGAGCCCCTCGGTACCCGCCTGCTGGCAGGTGTCCATGTAGTTGTACTGGATCTGGC
>JBAXEO010000143.1:0-5315 GCA_037140395.1 Coriobacteriia bacterium | reverse complement strand
GTTTGGGGGCACGTCGTCGATGACGACCGCGCCACCACCCACCTTGCTTCCGCGGCCAACGGTGATGTTACCGAGCACAGCCGCCCCAACTCCCACCACGACGCAATCCTCAATCGTGGGATGGCGCTTGCCGGTTTCCTTACCGGTACCGCCCAAAGTAACGGCTTGGTAGACCGTAACGTCGTCGCCGATAATGGCTGTCTCGCCAATGACCACGCCCATGCCGTGATCGATGAAGAAGCGCGAGCCGAGCGTGGCCCCAGGATGAATCTCGACTCCCGTGAAGAAGCGGATGACCTCGGAGAGCCAGCGCGCGAATCCATAACGGTGATGCGCCCACAGCCAGTGAGTGACCCGATGACCCCAGATAGCATGGATCCCGGGGTAGTTGAACAGCACGCTCGCAGCCGAGGTGGCCGCGGGATCGCGCTCCTTGACGCACCGTATGTCTTCACGCACGCGTCGAAACATCGTCCCCGCTCGTGTTGTCAGCGACACCTTCCCGGCTGGCCTAAACGCAGCCGTGCAGCTGTCAGTCTAGCAGCACTATCTGCGGCTCGTGCAGCTACTCGGCCCGTTGGAGCAGCACGACCGCCTGCGCCGCGATGCCTTCTCCCCGCCCCTCGAAGCCGAGGCCCTCAGTCGTGGTCGCCTTGACTCCGACCGCATCGATCTGGACGCCAATCGCACGCGCCAAGTTCGTGCGCATGGCTTCTCGGAAGGGAGCGATCTTGGGTCGCTCTAGAATCAGCACGCAGTCAGCGTCGACCACGCTCCATCCACGCTCGCGCACCAACGCGGCGACGGTGGCCAGAAGCGTCATCGAGTCGGCGTCGCGAAACGCTTCGTCGGTGTCGGGAAACAGTTTGCCTATGTCGCCCTCGCGCAATGCACCGAGCAGCGCATCGGCAAGCGCGTGAGCTAGAACGTCGGCATCCGAGTGGCCGAGAAGCCCGCGCTCGTGCGCGATCTCGACGCCTCCCAACACGAGCCGGCGGCCCTCGGCAAACGCATGCACGTCATACCCTAGTCCGATTCTCATGCCGCGCCTCCATTCTCTCGGTCGCGAAGAACCGCCTCGACCAGCGGCAGGTCCTCGGCAACCGTGACCTTGAGGTTGTCGCGCGGGCCTTCCACTACCACGACGCGACCACCAGCGCGCTCCACGAGCGATGAGTCGTCAGTGCCGACAAACCCCTCGGCCGCAGCGCGTGCGTAAGCGTCTCTGAGGGCGGCGGACCGAAAGACCTGCGGCGTCTGCACGGCCCAATAACGCGACCTGTCGGGAGTTGAGATAACCGCACCGCCCTCGACGAGCTTGAGCGTATCAACGGCGGGATGACCGACAACCACGCCTGCAGCGCTTGGGTCAGCTTGCAGCGCAGCAAGCGCTTGGGCAACGAGCGCGCGGGTCAGCAGAGGACGTGCGCCGTCCTGCACGAGCACCACGTCGGCTGAGTCGGGAACGAGAGCGAGTCCCGCAGCCACCGACGCCTGGCGCGACTCGCCGCCCGGCACAAAGACCACCGGGACCGACAGGCCGAGTGGCTCGACTGCGAGCACCCGATACTCCGCGACTCTCTCGGGATGGGTGACGATGATGATGAGACCGATCTGAGGCTCCTCGGCAAGAGCCTTGAGCGTCCACAAGAGCACGGGCAACCCCGCGACCATAGCGAGCTGCTTGCCGCCTTCGCGCCCCAGACGCTCGCCGCTGCCGCCGGCGACGACAATGGCCGCGACCGACGGCATCGTCACGACTTCGCGTCTGTCGGGGGGACCCGCGGGTCCGTCAACGCCCCACCCACCGAATCATCGGCGCCCGAGTCGCCGGATTCCTGAGCAGAAGTCCTCTCGACGGTTCGAGCAAAGATCATCCTGCCCGCCGAGGTCTGAAGCACCGACGTCACCTCGACATCGCTGTCCTTGCCAACAAGGGAGCGGCCTCCCTGCACGACGACCATGGTTCCGTCGTCGAGGTGGCCGACGCCCTGCTCGGCCTCCTTGCCAGGCTTGGAAATGCGCAGGTGAATGCTCTCGCCCGGCAGGTAGGTGGGCCGCAGTGCCGAGGCGGCGTCGTTGAGGTTCAGTACCTCGATGCCTCGAACGCGAGCCACCTTCGCGAGATTGTAGTCGACAGTCACGATCGCGCTCTTGGCGTCGACTGCCAGCCGCATGAGTTTGTCATCGACCTGTGCCGTGTCGGCGTAGTCGGCCTCAAAAACCGCCACCGGAATCTCGGCAGGAAGACTAGCGAGGAGGTCGAGCCCTCTTCGCCCTCTCGCCCGGCGATTGTCGTCGGAGGAGTCAGCGAGCGTCTGAAGTTCGGCGAGCACGAACCGGGGAACGCGCAATATGCCGGGCATGAACCCAAGCCGATGAAGATCGACGAAACGACCGTCGATGACGGCACTGGTGTCGAGCAGAACCGCCCGCTCCTCCACCGTTTCGGGCTTGGCCGGTGCGAGGCGCGGAAAGTAGGCCGTGAAGTCACGACGCCGCGACAGGGCAATGCGTGCCGAAATGTAGGAGAGCGTGATCATCAACAGCACCGACACGGTGATGCTGATCCACTCGGGTTTCATGAGCCTCAAGGGGGCGGATGCCAGAAGAGCGACGCCGAGACCGATAACGACGCCGATGATGCCGAGAAGCAGATCGGCGGAAGCGACTTGGCGATACCGTCGCTGGGTCTTGAGCCACGCTGTGGTGAGCTCGCGTCCCACAATCCCGCCGAGGACGTACCCGATCGCTCCCCCAAGAATGATCAATAGAAAGATGACGTAGTACCGGGGAAGACCAAGTTCGCTCTGTAGATCGACAATCCTCGTAACCGCAAATCCCCCAAGAAGGCCACCGATCACCAGTGTGTACCGGGATATGGCCTGAATCATGGGTATGGCAGTGGCGGCACAATCGCCGCTACGCCCTCACCTCCCTTCTCGGACGGGCCCTCGCGGGCGCCTTCGACACGACGGGGCGAATGCTATCACACAGACGTATGCGCCCGAATGCGCGCAAGCCCATTTGCGATGGCCCGCGCGCGACGCGTCCCGACCCCATCCACATCATCTAGGTCGGTCACGCTGGCCTGCACCATTACGGGCAGCGACCCAAACCGCTGAACGATGCGGCTCACGACCGTCGCGGGAAGCATGGGGATCTGCGCGAGTACCCGGTAGCCACGCGTACGCAGGTGCTGCTCGGCACGATCCGATGCGGTCAGGCCGAGTTCGTGTGCCACGGCATCGGTCTCCAGGATGCGCTCAAGCGGCAGCTCGCTCAGCCGCAAGACCAAAGCTGACGCATGCCGAAGCGACGAGTCCGCGGCGTAGTCGCGCACGAGCAGCAGGTACTGCTCGTCGAGCCCCGCAGTCAGTTCATCGGACTGCATCCGAACCAGTCGCCCATCGGTACCGAGCTGGCCGATATAGCGAACCACTTCGTCTGAGACGCGTCGGACCATCTCAAAACGCCCGACCACCTCGGCAACGTCGCCCAGGGTCACGAGGTCGTCGAATTCGAGATGAGTAAGCCGGTCGAGCACCTCGCCCAGTCGTGTGCGGTAGTTCTGAAGCGTTTGCAGCGCCTGGTTTGCTTTGGCGAGCAAGACCTCGGTGTCTTCCAGCGTGAGGCGTCGGCCTCGCAGATAGAGATTGATGACCTCGCGGCGTTGCGAGACCGAGATCACGAGCGCCTCGGTCTGCCTGCTCACGCGCTCGGCGGTCCGATGCCGCATGCCGGTCTCCACCGTGGGAAGCGTGGAGTCCGGAACCAAGTGGGCGTTGGCTCGAACAATCCGCTCAGCGTTGTCGTCTAGGGTGATGGCGCCATCCATCTTTGCAAGCTCGAAGAGGCGCTGCGGCGTGAATGGAGTGTCGATGAGAAAGCCCCCGTTACACAGCTCTCCGACCCCCGTCGAGTCGCCGATTACCACGAGCGCACCCGTGCGCGCAGCCAGAATCATGTCGAGTCCCTCACGCAAGCGAGTACCCGGCGCCACCTTGCGCAGTTCCTCCCGCATGAGCTCTCTGGTCCGCTGATCGATCACGTGATCTCCCGCCCTGGATCATCGGTCATCTTCTTGATTCTCCCACTCATCGGCCGGCTAGGTAACCGCCGAAAGCCGGGACACATCATTTCTCCATTCGCCAAGCGCCCGCAGTCTTGTCGCGGCCGCTCACAGCAGCACGCGTAGGGCCTCCTCGGCAGTCGAGACGCGCTGCAGTTTGGCTGCGTCTGCGGCATCAAGCGAACTCGGTGCGGCGCACATGACCCGACCCATCCCGAGGTTGACTGACTCTCGAATTCGGGCGGTTGCCTGCGAGACAGGTCGGACTTGCCCCGTGAGGCCGAGTTCGCCAAAGGCCGCGATGTCGAAGGGCAGTGGCACATCCTTGAGTGTCGAGGCCAGCGCGAGCGCGAGTGGCAGATCCACCGCTGGCTCATTGATGCGAATCCCGCCAACGACTGAGACGTAGACGTCCTGGCCCGCAAATGACAGTCCGGCTCGGCGCTCGAGCACAGCGATGACCTGCAGGAGTCGGGCGGTGTCTACGCCGGTGGCAAGGCGTCGCGGCGCAGGCAGGTAGCTGGGCGTGACGAGCGCCTGGATCTCGACGAGCAGCGGCCGAGTGCCTTCCATCGCCGCCATGACCGCCGAGCCTGAAACCGCCGCGGCCCGCTCGGCCAGCAACGCCGAGGAGGGTGAACCGACGCCGATGAGCCCGCGCTCAGCCATCTCGAAGATGCCTATCTCGCTCGCCGAGCCAAATCGGTTCTTCACAGCGCGCACGATGCGGAAAGCATGGTCACGATCGCCCTCGAAGTAGAGCACCGCGTCGACCATGTGCTCGAGTACGCGGGGCCCGGCAATCGCGCCGTCCTTGGTAACGTGGCCGACAAGAATCGTGGTCACACCGAGATCCTTGGCGACGCGCATGAGGCGTGCGGTGCACGCGCGCACCTGGCCCACACTCCCGGGTGCGCCGGAAAGATCAGGATCAAAAGCGGTCTGGATCGAGTCGACCACGAGCACACCGGGCTTGCGTTGGCGAACCGCGTCCTCCACCGCCGTGACGTCGAGCTCTGGGAGCAGCATGACCTGCTCGGAAACGGCGCCAAGCCGCCTCGCGCGCAGTCCCACCTGCTGAGGCGACTCCTCGCCGCAGACGTAGAGCACGTCGGTCCCGCCCGAAGCGATGGCCTCGGCGGCCTGCAGCAGCAGCGTCGACTTGCCGATGCCGGGCTCTCCACCCAGAAGCACCAGTGACCCGCCGACAAGCCCGCCTCCGAGCACCCGATCGAGCTCGGCG
>JBAXEO010000142.1:0-5410 GCA_037140395.1 Coriobacteriia bacterium | reverse complement strand
CTCGGTGCGAAGCGGTTGCCGAGCATGATCGGAAGCACCTTCTCGGCGCGTCCAAACCGCACCCCGCTCGTCGAGAGAATCGCGTCGCTCACTCGCACCGGCGATGCCGTCGGAACCGTCGACAAGCTGCGCGATCGTTACTTCACCCCCTTGTACGCGTGGTTTGCGGTGATTTGTGTAGGGCTCGCGGTGGCGGCGGCGTTCTGGCCGACACCACGTCGAGGTCACATGGGCGGATTGCTGCTGCTCGCGGTGCTCTGCGTCCCGCCGGCTGCCTGGGTCGCACTCCTCATCGCTCGCTACCCGGCTTCTGTCACAGTGGCCGCCGTCGCGTTGGGGATCGCGTGGTTTGCGACGTTTGCTGCGGCTCTCGCCGTCGCACGATGGGTGCACCCCGAAGCAGCTCTCGCCGCCCTGGCCGCAGACACCGCACTACTGGTGATGCTCGATCAGTGGTTTGGCGGACCGCTGCAGACGGGGCTGTTCTCGTACTCGATACGGGCCGGCTGGCGCTACTACGGCATCGGCAACGAGGGCTCGGCACTCGCCATCGGAGCGGCCCTTGCCGCGGTGGGAATCGCTTGCGACCTCGCGTTGCACACGCGGTGGGCGACTCCGCTGCGCCGCTACGCTATCCCGGTCGTTGGCGCTATCGCGCTCGTCACCGCTGCTGCACCATTCGCCGGCGCCAACGCCGGTGTCGCTATCTGGGGCTTCGTCGCATTTGCCGTGGCGTGGGCACGCATGAACGGCATCCGGTTCTCGACGCGAGCTATCACATGGACGATTGGCGCTGTCGCGCTGCTCGTCGCGACTCTGATCATAGTCGACATGCTCGGCTGGGGCGGCGGTACCCACATCGGCCGCTTCTTCTTGGGAATCTCCCAGGACGGCTCGGGAACCTGGGAACTCGTGACCCGCAAGGCACTCAACAACATCGGCTACGTGACCAAGACGCCGTACACCCTGGTGGCGCTCGCCATTGCACTCGGATGGGCGCTCGAACGCTTCGCGCCCCCTCGGCCACTCGCCAAGGTCCTCGTCCGCTACCCGGCCTACGAAGCTGCACTCGTAGGCATCCTGGTCGGCAGCGTCGCGGCGATGCTGACCGAGGACTCCGGCATTGTGATGCCGGCCCTCATGCTGTTGACGGGTGCACTTCCCGGGCTGTACCTCGCGCTCCTACCTGCCCACGCGAGCGATGAGGACCCAGGAAAAGCTCCGCCGAGCAACTCTTGACTCTGACGTAACGTCAAGGTTTACGCTGTTTCTCGGAGGTGATCGATGTGGCCTGGACCGTTGGAGAAACCGCGCGGCTTGCGAAGGTAAGTGTGCGTACTTTGCACCACTACGACCAGCTCGGCATTCTGACGCCCTCGCTGAGAACCGAGGCCGGCTATCGGCTCTATGAGACCGAGGACCTCGAGCGATTGCACCGCGTACTGGTCTTTCGCGAGCTCGGTTTCTCTCTTGATGAGATCGGCCAGATCGTCACTGATCCCGACTTCGACCAGACCGATGCGCTACGCGCGCAGCGCTCTTTGCTGGCCGAGAAGGCACGGCGCACGCAAGCGATGCTCGACGCGATCGACGCGGCGTTGGCTGCCGCAGAAGGAGCAACCGAGATGAGCAATCAGGAGCGCAAGGACATGTTCGGAGAACTCTTCGACGGCTTCAGCCCGACCGAATACGAGGGAGAGGTCCAGGAGCGTTGGGGTGAGACCGAGGCCTACAAGCAGTCGGCTGCGCGCACCAAGCGATACACCAAGTCCGACTGGGAGAAGATCAAGGCCGAAGGAGATGCGAACACCGCCGAGTTCATCCGGCTGTTGGATGCCGGTGCCGCCCCCGATACGCCCGAGGCGATTGCGGCGGCCGCCGAGAAGCATGCCCGGCTCGAGAGGTGGTTCTACGACGCGCCGCTGGCGATGTTTTCGAGCCTCTCGGACATGTGGGTCAACGACCCGCGCTTCAAGAAGAACATCGACAAGCCGCGCGTGGGGCTGGCCGAGTACGAACGGACAGCCGTGAAGGCCTGGGTGGCTTCGCAGCTGGGCTAGGAGTCCCGCACCTCAAAGTGCTCGAACCTGTCTCCCAATCCAAGGGGAAAGTCCCCACTGCTCAGGGAGACAAGCGGCAGGTCGCCGACGCAGCCTCGCGGTCGAAAGCCCTGCACGGCGTAGCGGTGCACTCCGGCCACTTGCAGCTCCTCGGCGAGCATTGAGAGGTCGTTCGGCGAGAGCAGCGCCGGATGCACGGTGGTCCGCGCTTCAAACGAGACGCCGCTCGCAACGACGAGCGCAAGGCTCGCACGCGCGCTTGCGCCGCTCCCCGCTACAGCGGTGATGCGATCGTAGTCATCCCACGGCGCCTTGACGTCGAAGCCGAGCCAGTCGACCAGCGGCAGCACTCGCGCCAGCCGCTCGGGAAACTGGCCCCCGGTGTGGAGTCCGACCTGAAAGCCGAGCTCGCGCACGTCTGCAATCGCCCCGAGCAGCGCGTCCTGGAGCGTCGGCTCTCCGCCGCTGAACACGACGCCGTCGAGCAATCCCTGCCGAGTACGCAGGAACGTCAGCACCTCCTCCCACGCGATCTCATCTGAACCGCGCGCAGGAAGGAGGTGCGGGTTGTGGCAGTAGGCGCAAGCCCACGGGCATCCCTGAGCAAACACTGTGGCCACGAGCTGGCCGGGCCAGTCGCAACTCGAGTGGGGGCTGAGGCCCCCGATGCGCAGGCTAGCTGCAGCTGGCATCGGTCTCGGTGAAGTACTCGCGCTCGGCGAACTCGCCCTTCTTGCCGGTGTTAAACGACGCGACGGGACGGTGGTAGCCCATGACGCGGGTCCAGACCTCGCACGGCTGGCGTTCGGCGTCAGTCAGCGTGGCGGTCGGCTCGGCGATGGCGGTGGCGGTTTCGGCGTTGCTCATGGTGTGGCTCCTTCTCAGTGAACGCGGTCAGAGGGCTGCGTTGAGCTTGCCGGCAAGCGCGATCTCGTCGCACTTGGGGCAGAACGGGTGCTCGCCGTCGAGGTACCCGTGGGTAGGACAGATCGAGAACGTGGGAGTGATGGTTATGTAGGGCAGCCGGAAGTTCTCCAGCGAGCGTTTCACGAGCTTCTTGCATGCGTCGATCGACGAGACCCTCTCGCCCATGTAGAGGTGCAGCACGGTGCCGCCGGTGTACTTGCGCTGCAGCTCTTCCTGCCGAGAAAGCGCCTCGAACGGGTCGGTGGTAAAGCCGACGGGCAGCTGGCTTGAGTTGGTGTAGTAGGGATGCTCCTCACCGCCAGCCTGCAGGATGCCCGGGAAGCGTTTGCGGTCCTCACGTGCGAAGCGATAGGTGGTGCCCTCGGCCGGAGTGGCCTCAAGGTTGTACAGGTGGCCGGTCTCCTCCTGGAAGCCGACGATGCGTGCGCGCACGTGGTCGAGGAAGCGCACCGCCATCGCGTGGCCCTCGGGCGAGGTGATGTCGTGCTCGCCGCCGGTGAAGTTGCGGATCATCTCGTTGATGCCGTTGACCCCGACGGTGGAGAAGTGGTTGCGCAGCGTGCCCAGATAGCGGCGCGTGTATGGGAACAGCCCGTCGTCGATGTGGCGCTGGATGACCTTGCGCTTGATCTCGAGGCTCGTGCGCGAGAGGTCCAGCAGCGTGTCGAGCTGTGCCAGCAAGCCGGCCTCATCGCCCGCGTGCGTGTAGCCGAGGCGCGCGCAGTTGATGGTCACGACGCCGAGCGACCCGGTCTGCTCGGCGGATCCAAAGAGGCCGTTGCCGCGCTTGAGCAGCTCGGTCAGGTCGAGCTGCAAACGACAGCACATCGAGCGCACCATGTTGGGCTTGAGCTCGGAGTTGAGGAAGTTCTGGAAGTACGGCAGGCCGTACTTGGCCGTCATCGCAAAGAGCAGATCGGCGTTCTCGGACTCCCAAGGGAAGTCGGGGGTGATGTTGTAGGTGGGGATCGGGAAGGTGAAGACGCGGCCCTTGGCATCGCCTGCTGTCATGACCTCGATGTAGGCGCGGTTGATCATGTCCATCTCGCGCTGCAGTTCGCTGTAAGTGAAGTCGCACTCGACTCCGCCAATCACCGGACGCTGCTCGGCGAGGTCCTCTGGGCACGTCCAGTCGAAGGTGAGGTTGGTGAAGGGCGTCTGCGTTCCCCAACGCGACGGAACGTTGAGGTTGTAGACCAGCTCCTGAATCGACTGGAGCACAGAATCGTAGGACAGATTATCTAGACGGATGAACGGCGCCATGTAGGTGTCGAACGATGAGAACGCCTGCGCACCAGCCCACTCGTTTTGCAGCGTGCCGAGGAAGTTGACGATCTGCCCGACTGCGCTCGAAAGGTGCTTGGGCGGAGCCGACTCCACCTTGCCGGGGACGCCGTTGAGGCCCTCGGTGAGAAGCGTGCGAAGCGACCATCCGGCGCAGTAGCCGGCCAGCATGTCGAGGTCGTGGATGTGGACGTCGCCTTCGCGGTGCGCCGCGCCAACCTCCGCCGGGTAGACGTGCGACAGCCAGTAGTTGGCGACCACCTTGCCCGAGACGTTGAGGATCAGCCCGCCGAGCGAGTAGCCCTGGTTGGCGTTGGCATTGACGCGCCAGTCGGCCTGCTCGAGGTACTCGTTCATCGAGGTTTCGACCTCGACCACGGTCTTCTTGTCCGAGCGAAGACGCGCTCTCTGCTCGCGATAGACGATGTAGGCACGCGCGGTGGCGAAGTGATTGGCGCTGATGAGCACCTGCTCAACAACATCCTGAATCTGCTCGATGTCGGGGTCGGTCTCGGCGAAGCGGTGTCCGAGCACCTTGACGGCTTGGGAGCACAGCAACCCGGCTTCGTCGGCACCGAACTCACCGGTGGCAGCACCCGCACGCTCGATCGCCGAGCGAATCTTCTCGGCATCGAAGGGTGTGGCGTCGCCGTCTCGGCGGATGACGCCCTGTGGAGTGGACGCTGTCGCTTGGGCCACGATGGGCACTAGCTCGGCGGTGATGATGTCGGAATGCGGCGCTGGCATCGGTGTTCCCTTCGGTGCGGGGATAGACGCCGGAACTCCCGCATCGAGCGGTGAACCAGCGTCTCTCTTAGCCCCAGATGTTGTGCCCCCCGGGAACCATGACACTAGATAAGGTATGTGACGTGGCGCTGAGCGTCAAGCCCAAATCGCGCCTACAAGTGATCGTGAAAGCCGCACGCTAGGTGGGAGCCATCGCAGAACGGCTTGTTCTTCGACTGGCCGCAGCGGCAGAGCGTGACCCGATTGCGTACCTCGTACTCGCGGCCGTCGGCGGACTCGATGGTGATTCCGCCTCGGACCCAGATGGGCCCGCTGACCTCTTTGTGAGGATCTTGAACGAACGCGATGGAAGGCAGAAGCGCCGGCTCTATCGGCGCGCCGGTCACCTTGTC
>JBAXEO010000141.1:0-5458 GCA_037140395.1 Coriobacteriia bacterium | reverse complement strand
GCTACCTGCGCCGCGGGGCGGCCGACTTGCGGGCCGGGATCGTGCTTGGGCTGTCGGGCACACTCACCGCGGTTCTCGGCGCCTGGATGACCCAGTTCGTGGGCGGCAGAATCGTGCTCATCGTGACCGCCGCGCTCGTTCTCTACACCGCCGCCGACATGGTTGTGCAGGGGTTCGCGCTGCCCAATGTTGCCACCCCCGCGGTAGCACTCGACGACGGCCCCGTCCTCGGCACCGCTCCCGATCCTTCTCTCAATCGCGTCTCATACGGCCAGCTCGTTGTTATCGGCGCGGTGACCGGACTGTACGCGGGCTTCCTTGGCCTGGGCGGAGGTTTCATCATTGTGCCGATGCTTACGCGCTGGATGCGTTTCGACATCAAGCGCGCGATCGGTACTTCGCTCATAGCGATTGGCATTCTTGCCGTCCCCGGCACCATCACGCATGCGCTACTCGGGCACGTCGATTGGTCGATCGCGTTCATCCTGATAGTCGGCGTCGTACCGGGGGCGTTGCTCGGCGCCCGAATCTCCCTCGGGTCCGCCGACAGGACCATTCGTCTCGCCTTTGCGGGGATGCTCATCGTGGTGGGCGCGTGGCTCGCCCTCAGTGAGCTGGGACTTCAGGCCTGGTTGTCATGAGGCCGCGGCCAGCAGGCGCCGAGGACTGCGATCGGATCTGGCCGGCGGTCAGCGCCGAGCATCTCATGGACGCGCCCGAGGAGCTGCGTGCCTACGTGGCGGAGGGATCGTGGCGCGTGCGCGTGGCTGGGCGTGGCGAGGCGTCGCTGCTTGGCGCGTGGCGCCTGCACCTGAATGTCCTGGCGATGCGCGGTGTCTGGTGCTCAGAGCGTCACGTGCCCGCCTTCGCTCAGGATGCAGTCGACGTCGCGCGGGAGCACGGTTTTGGGCGCTTACTTTCGCCACTCTTGCCGATTGATCTTCTGGGTGGATACCGTAGGGCTGGGATGAGTGACTTGGAGCCGATCGTCGCAATCCAGGGGGTTCCCGATCGCATCCAGCCCGCATCTTTGCCGCCGGGCGTCGTACTCCGCCATGCGGTTTCTGCGGACGCCGAAGCACTGGCGCACCTCGACGCAGAGTGCTTCGATGCCTTCTGGTGCTACAAGTCCGAGGAGCTCTCAGAACTGCTGTCGCGCGAGCGCTGCGTGCTCGCTCAGACGGGCGACGGCGAGCTCATCGGCTATACTCTGGCCACCGTGAGCAGGGGTGCTGCGACCCTTTCGCGTCTCTGCGCGTCGCCGAGAATGCGGCGCAGCGGCATCGGCTCGGGCCTGCTTTCCGACGTGGCGCTTTGGTGTCGGCAGGAGCGAGCTTCGACGATTGCGCTGTGCACGCAGGAAGGGAACGTCGCTTCCAGGGCGCTCTACGCCTCGGCGGGGCTCGTGGAGCTCGCTCAGCGCTACACGTTCGCCATGCGGGAGATCTAGAGGAGCCGGAGGAGCCAATACGATGAGCACCAGCAGAAGCGCTCTCATCGACGCGTTCCTTGCGATCGGCATCATGGTGCTTTCGGGCGTGACGATCTGGAGCATGTCCGAGCCCCACGTGTCGCGGTGGATCACGCTCGCCGGAATCGCGGGCATCGTCGCGGTCGGGCTCGCACTGGTCACGGCACGCTTCGCGACGCGTCCCGATCATGTGCGTGCACTGCAGTCTCATCGGATCCTCGAGATCGCAAATGAGGCGCTCGCCTACATGCGCCAGGGATTGAACGAGGAAAGCGCCCGCGAGGTCTGCCGCATCGTCCTTGCCGACACCAGTGCGGCCGCCGTCGCAATCACCGACACAGAACGGGTCCTCGGCTTCGCTGGAATCGGAGAGGACCATCATGCCGTGGGCGGTCCCATCATCACGCGCGCCACGCGTGAGTCGCTTGAGACGGGCGAGCACCGTGTGCTGGCGACCAAGCAGGAGATCGGCTGCCCGCGCAGTGACTGCCTGCTAACGGCCGCCATCGTGGTGCCGCTCATCATGCGGGGCCGCTCGGCAGGCACGCTCAAGTTCTACTACACCACTCCGCGGCTGCTGAATGAGACCCAAGTCGCGATGGCCGAGGGTCTGGCGATGATGCTCTCAACCCAGCTTGAACTCTCGGAGCTTGAGCGTCAGACGGAACTCGCGACCAGGATGGAGCTCAAGGCGCTTCAAGCGCAGATCAACCCGCACTTCCTCTTCAACACCATCAACACCATCGCGGCGCTCATCCGCACCGACCCCGCACGCGCACGAGAGCTGTTGCGCGAGTTCGCGGCGTTTTACCGCCGCACGCTGGAGAGTGGTGATGAGCTCATCTCGCTGGAACAGGAGATCGAGCAGACTCGCCGCTATCTGAGGTTTGAGCTCGCTCGGTTCGGCGATCGCATCGTGGTGGAAGAGAATCTCCAGCCGCAGATTCTGCAGACGCTCGTGCCAGCGTTCATCGTCCAACCGCTCGTGGAGAATGCGATTGCACACGGAATGCGGGCCGATGGCGCGCTCACTATCCATCTGTCTTCATCCACGGACGGACACGGTTCAATCCGCATCACCGTTGCGGATGACGGCGTCGGTATCTCGGCGCATCGTTTGCCACACGTGCTAGAAGTCGGATCGGCCGACGGTCTCGGGATTGCGCTCAAGAACGTTGACGATAGACTGAGGGGGCACTACGGCCCGGGCTCGGGAGTTGTCGTGGAGAGCACCGAGGGCGTTGGGACTGCTGTGTCGCTGGTGCTTGCGGGCATGGCTGAAATCGGTTGATGGAGGCGTAGATGCTCAAAGCGCTCGTGGTCGACGACGAAGCTCCGGCCCGATCGGAACTGCGCTACCTCCTGGGCGAAGCGGGCGGCGTCGAGGTCGTGGGAGAGGCGGGCAACGCCGTGGAGGCGCTGCAGCTCATCAAGGCGATTCCTTACGACGTCATCTTTCTCGACATCCAGATGCCCGGCCTGTCAGGCGTACAGCTCGCCGAGGTGCTCTCGGGGCTTTCGCGTCCGCCAGCGATCATCTTTGTGACAGCGCACAGCGAGCACGCGGTCAAGGCATTCGAGGTCAAAGCAACCGACTACCTGGTCAAGCCTGTCGAGATCAGCCGGCTGCGTTCCGCGATCAGTCGTCTTGAGCCGGCCGCCGAGCAAGCTCCGCCCAAGGTCGAGAGGATCTGTGTCGAGAAGGCCGGCAAGAAGCTCCTCATAAACGTCGCCGACATCCTCTACGTGATGGCCAAGGACGACTACAGCTACCTCTACATGCCGACGGACCGCTATCTGTCGACCATCTCACTCGCGCAGCTGGAGATCAAACTCGAGCCAGTCGGATTCTTCCGCATCCACCGGCGCTATCTGGTAAACCTCGCGCGGGTCAAGGAGGTCGTGCCCATGTACGGCGGTACTCTCCTTCTTACACTTGCCGACGACGCCGCCACTCAGATTCCGGTCTCGCGCCGTCGCGTGCCCGCGCTCAAGAAGGCGCTGGGACTGTAGGCGTCATGCCTACACAACGCACGGCGCATGACCTCGGTGCTCCTGCGTCCGGATCGACTCGGATCGGGTTGATTTCCGACACACACGGCTGGCTTGATCCCCGTGCGGTCGAAGCTCTGGAGCGCGAGCAGCAGCTTGCCGCAATCCTACATGCCGGAGACATTGGCGAAACGGCTCAGGTCCTCAACGAACTCGGCGCAATCGCTCCGGTTACCGCAGTGCTCGGCAACTGCGATCATGGTGTAGTGCCGGGGAAGCCCACGTTGGCGGTCGCGCGCGCGAACTTCTGTGGCAGGACGGTCCTGGTGATCCACAATCTGCGGGACCTCGGCCCGGTCCCTGACGGCATCGATGTGGTCGTTCACGGGCACCTGCACGCCCCGTCCATGGTGCGAAGAAACGGGGTGCTGCTGGTCAATCCCGGCTCGGCGAGCCAGTGCCGACGCCAGCCGAGTTGCTCGGTGGGAGTGCTCGAGGTCTTGGGCGACGGGACAATCTCGGCTCGCATCATCGAACTCGATGACCTCGGCCCACGGGTACGCTGAGCAGCCGGGCTGCCGGGCAGCTAGGCTTCCCAGGCTACGCCGGCGGCATCCATGAGAGCGCGTGCGAACGCGGTCACGGACTCACAGGTCGCGTCGGGTAGGTCGACCCTCAAGACCCGACGATCTGCCCCCACGAGAGTGCTTAGGTCGCCCTCTGCCTGCGCGCGGTGCAAAGTTCGTAGGCTCCAGGGCTTGCCCGGAACTGGGGCGTCAGCATGGTCACGCGTCGTCACCAGCACAAAGACGCCGGTGTTCGGTCCTCCCTTGTGGAGTTGACCGGTGGAGTGCAAGTAGCGCGGCCCCAGCTCGAGCGTGATCGCCAAGGACAACTCAGCCGAGATACGGGGCACCGCCTCGGCCAGGGGGGCGAGCAAGACGTCGTCGTCTGGTAGATAGGCGAGCACGGCGAGGTAGTCGTGCGGGCGCAGCGCAGCCAGAGCATGCCCGAGCGCGGTTGAGAGGCTTTCGTCAGTGTGCCCTGGTACCGGAAGCGCCCCGGCAAACGTGAGCCCGACGCCGTCAGCGGTCTCAATCTGAGGATCAGCGATGGCCAGCTCGCCGGCAAGTGCAGCATTGGTGGCGTCTTTGGCGGCCTGGACGTTGGGCTGGCCAAACGGATTTACGTCAAAGAGCGGCCCCATGAGCGCCACGGCGTACTCCCATCGCACCCACTCTGCGGCGACATCGTAGCCGTCCTGGAGGACGAGCTCGAGGACCGGCGCGCCTTGGCCGAGTTGCTCGGCCCACTCGGCGAGTCGCTGGTCGCCTTCCAGTCGCACGATCACGATGGCGCGGTCGCTGCCGTAGCCGTAGGGCCTGTCCCCAGAAAGCTCGACAACAGGAACCACTCCTCGGCCGTGCTTGCCCAGCGACTCGGCGACAAGCTGCTCGACCCACAGCCCAAACGACGCGAGCGCGGGCGAGGCGACCACCGTGAGCTTGTCCTGGTCGGCGGATGCGGCGTCGGCGACAAACGCGGCGAGCTGGGCAGCGGGATTCTCGGCCGTGGGCAGCGAGCATGCGGATTCCATCGCCAGAGCGCGCTGAAGCAGGACGTCGACGTCGAGGCCACTCAGAGCGGCCGGCACCATCCCAAACACCGACATCGCCGAGAAGCGACCGCCCACGGTGGGAGGCGAGGACACGAGCGTGCGAAAGCCGTCTGTCGCGGCTAGCGCCTCGAGCGCCGAACCGGGGTCGGTGATGGCGATGAACCGCTGGCCTGCTGCCTCGCGGCCGAGCGCAGTATCGGCGACATCGCGAAAGATCGCGTAGAGCGCATTGGGCTCGATTGTTCCGCCGGACTTGCTGGCGACCACGTAGAGCGTCGACGCGGGGTCGAGTGAGGCGAGCGCAGCGTCGACCGTTCGAGGCGCAGTGGTGTCGAGCACGTGCAACGTGGCATCGCCGGACTCGCCCAGCACCGACG
>JBAXEO010000140.1:0-5483 GCA_037140395.1 Coriobacteriia bacterium | reverse complement strand
ATCCGGACGCTCCTGTGTCGTAGAACGAACTTGCGGCAAACACGAAGCCCCGCCGACAGTGTCGGCGGGGCTTCTGCATATCTGGCGGATCCTCTGCAGTGAAACTAAGAGGGCCCGGTGGCGACGAGGTCGCGCCGTCGTCGCCACCGGGCCCAAACCTGAGGAGCAGTTAGAACGTGCGCTTCTTGAGGAAGGCAGGGATGTCCAGATCGTCCTCGGCAATGGGCTCGAAAGACGGCATGAACGGCGTACCGTCTTCATCCTCGGCACCAGCGAAGGCCATGGTCTCTTGCCTCTTGCGGCCGTTGAATCCGGTCGCGATGACCGTGACGCGAATCTGATCCATCATCGAGTCATCGATGACCGCGCCAAAGATGATGTTGGCGTCAGGTGCGCCCGCCGCTGCGACAACTTCGGCAGCTTCGTTGACCTCGAAGAGGCCCAGATCGCTACCACCACAGATAGACAGCAATACGCCGGTAGCACCCTGAATCGAGGACTCGAGCAGCGGGCTGGAAATCGCAGCGGAGGCCGCGTCGTGTGCGCGGTTGTCGCCCGTCGCCAACCCAATGCCCATCAACGCTGACCCCGCGTCCGCCATGATCGTGCGAACATCAGCGAAGTCGAGATTGATCAGACCCGGGACGGTGATGAGGTCGGTGATGCCCTGCGTGCCCTGCCGGAGAATGTCGTCGGCAATACGGAAAGCGTCCAGAATCGACGTCTTCTTCTCGGCAACTTGGAGCAGGCGATCGTTGGGAATGATGATCAGCGTGTCGACCATGTCACCAAGACGCTTGATGCCGTCCTCGGCCTGAAGGGCGCGCTTGCGACCCTCAAAAGCGAAGGGACGCGTGACGACGCCCACTGTGAGGGCACCGATCTCCTCTTTGGCGATCTGCGCGATGACGGGAGCAGCTCCAGTTCCCGTGCCACCACCCTCACCAGCCGTGATGAAAACCATGTCAGCGCCCTGAAGCGCTTCTTTGATTGCGTCGCGGTTCTCCTCGGCAGCCTGGAAACCGACATCCGGGTCAGCCCCGGCACCGAGTCCCTTGGTGAGATTGACACCGACGTGGACCTTATAGTCCGCATCTGACATGAGAAGCGCCTGGGCGTCAGTGTTCACCGCAATGAACTCAACACCCTTGACGCCAGCCTCGACCATGCGATTGATGGCGTTGGTTCCCCCACCACCGACACCGACGACCTTGATGACTGCCAAGTAGTTTGCACCTGTATCGAGCATATCTCGCCTCCCACGTAAACCGGTCAGAGTAGCTACCCTAAACCTCAAGTTGACCGTTACTGTACGGGTGGAACGCTCAATCTTCGCATAAACCTTACCCCCAGTGCAAGGGGTCTGTAACATCTTCTTTCATCCGGGCGTATCTCAGTGCCGAACACAGAGTAGATAGTGTGGTCAGTTCCCGACTTCAAGATTTCGCCACGTGGGTCGGTCAACGACACGCACGTTGATGTACACGAGCTTCTTCTCTTTGCCAAGTATCTGCCGGACTCTCAAATCCTTGGTGGCAATGTCGTCAGCGCTGCCCACGAACACTTGGATGTCGTCCGTAAGAATGAGAGCGGTCTTGTCCACCGTGGGGGCCGACACCGTCTTGACTCTCCCCCGCAGCTCCGGACTCAGACCGGCGATGACCGCGAGCGCGTTCTTGAGCTCCTTTGAACTCGTGACCGTTCCGGCGAGCGGAACGGCACCGGGCGCTTCTCGGATGGCGGGAACAGCTGTGGTGTCCTCGGCACTTCTGCGGCCGAGCCAGTGGCCATCGGAGGATATGAGCCAGAGCTCGGCACCACCGGCGTCCACTAAGGCGATGGGAGTTCTCTCGACGATGTCGATCCTTACCGTTTTCGGGACGGAGCGTGTCACCGTAGCCGTCGCGATCCAGGGATTGGCCCTGAGGCGTGCGAGAATCTGTGACTTGGGAAGCTTGGGAAGGGTCGCACCTGCGGGAATCGCAGCTGACGCGAGCACCGACTCGGTCGTCAGTCGACTCGTACCGGTCACGACCACAGACTTGACCGGCAACAGCGGAGCACTCCACAGCGCCCCTAGTCCCCAGATGACTCCGGCCGCCACCACCACGACCGCCACCGCGAAGGCACCGCGACGACGTGCAATCGAGCGCTTGCGCCTGTCGCGCTCATCGCGCTTGTTGTTGGCGTGGCGTCGACCAGCCTGTGAAGGCTTCGCGGCCACGACGGGGCCGCGCGAGGACTCCCGCTTGGACTGCCGAGGCGTCTTGCGGCGCTCGGACTCGACCTCGGGCTTGTCTCGGCTATAGCGGACTCGAGTCGTCTCCTCGGCGCCAATTACAACGCGCTTGCGGCTAGACGAACGACCCGAGGAACCGGATTTCCGGCCTGAGTTCGATGCCATGCACTTCCCTCACTGTGTCGCGGATGGTTCCGACAAGCTCCACGACATCTGCTGCTTTTGCCCCACCGATGTTCACGATGAAGTTCGCGTGCACTTCTGATACTTGAGCTCCACCAACGGTGGTGCCTTTCAGGCCGGCTGCCTCTATCAGGCGACCTGCTGAATCGCCGTCTGGGTTCACAAACACGCTACCCGCGCTGGGCATACTCAGTGGCTGAGAGCGCTTGCGCCTCCGCAAACTCGCCTCCATGGATCGACGCAGGCCAACCGCATCGGACTCGGTGACCCGCAGTACCGTCTCGATCACGATGCCTTGCGCCGGCAGACCCGCCCGCCGATACCCCCAGGCAATCTCGGGTCCGCGCATACCGACAAGCCCCTGACCTGGGACGAATAGCGTTAGCGACTCGACAGCTGAGCCAATCCATTCGTCTCGGCCACCGGCGTTCATCGCCAACGCGCCGCCCACCGTTCCGGGGATGCCGACAGCGAACTCGAGACCCGACAGGCCCGCCTTGAACGCGTCTTGAACCACGGCAGCCAATATGACTCCGGCGCCGGTCTTCAGTTGCTCGCCGTCGATTGCGTGTCGCTTGAAGCCCTTCCCCAAGACCAGCACCGCGCCGTCGTAACCGGAATCGGAAACCAGAACGTTGCTGCCTTTGCCGAGCACGATCCACTCCACGCCTTCGTCGGCAAGAATGGTTGTCGCCGACGCCACGTCGGCAATCGTGTCGCACTCCAAGAGCAGCGCGGCACACCCACCGATTCGGTAGGTGGTATGCCTTGTCATCGGCTCGCGCTCCCGTACTACCCCGCTCATAGACTGGCGGAGGCGAGATGCAGCTTGCGTCACGGACATGCCGAGCCGCCCGGGCCGCTCGCGATCGAAAGCTCGTGCACGAGCTCGGGTCCTACGGCCGTCACGTCGCCTGCGCCCATGGTGAGCACCAGATCACCTGGCCGGCACCGCGAAGCGAGAAAGGTGACGACGTCACCACGATGCGGCAGATAGGCAACCTGCGCCCTGGGGTGCTGCTCGAGCAGCTCCTCGAGCAGCGTCTTGCCGCTGACGCCAGGGATGGGCGGCTCACCAGCGCTGTAGACGTCCATGAACGCGACGCGATCGGCATCGATGAAGGCGCCGCCAAAATCTGTGGCCAGCGCCTCGGTGCGGGAATAGCGGTGTGGCTGGAACAACACGACAAGCCGCTTGAAGTCCAGCGCACGTGCGGCCGCCAAGGTTGCCCGCACCTCGGTGGGATGGTGTGCGTAGTCATCGACCACAGTGACGCCACCGACCTCGCCGATCAGGTCAAAGCGGCGTCGAACGCCAGAGAACCCGGACAGCGCTTCTGCGGCAGCGGCCATGTCCAGACCGAGGAACCATGCGGTCGCCAGAGAAGCGGTGCCGTTGAGGGCCATGTGGTCTCCTGGGACGGCCGTGACAGCCTCTACCGTCTTGCCGTCCGCGAAAGTCGCCTCAAAGCGCGTGCCGAGACCTTCTCGGCCGAGAACGCGACAGCGAACGTCGCAGCCTTCGGCAAAACCGTAGGTGATGATGCGCCGGTCGGCCTGCTCGGCGAGTTCGATGACGCGCGGACTGTCGCCCCATACGACCAGGGCGCCGTCGGGGGCAACTCGGCTCATGAACTCGACAAAGGCGCCTTCGACGGCCGCAAGAGTGCCGTAGTGATCCAGGTGGTCGGCCTCGATGTTGGTGACGACCGCGACGTGCGGGTCGAGGAATACGAACGACCCATCGGACTCGTCAGCCTCGACGACATAGTGCTTTCCAGCTCCGTTGATGGCATTGGTGTTCAGCCCGCAGACCTCCCCACCGATCAGGAACGTGGGGTCAAGGCCCATGCCCAGAAGCATCGTGGCCATCATGGAACTCGTGGTGGTCTTACCGTGCGTGCCAGCAACCGCAATGGTCAACCGATCGCCGGCCAGGTGTGCGAGCATGCGCGCCCGTGGCCAGATGGGGATTCCGAGCCGAACCGCCTCGACAACCTCGGGATTGGTATCAGGAATGGCCGAGGATACGACCACGATCTCGGGCGTGCCGAGATTCTCGGTGCGGTGGCCTATCGCAACGGAGACGCCAGCAGCCTGCAGCGCGCGAGAGTAGCGCGACTCCTTTAGGTCACTGCCGGTCACACGCGCCCCGCGCTGTGCGAGAACAAGCGCGATGCCGCTCATGCCGGCACCGCCGGCTCCGATGAAATGCGCGTACACCTGGTCAGGCAACGGAGTCCTCCGGGGTGTCAGGGTGGGCGTAGGGTGCGCCGGAGCGGTGGCGAGCGACGCTCCTTGCGACGTCGGCGACGCGCGATGCGGCGTCGGGTCGCCCGAGTGCACGAGAGGCGGCAGCCATGGTAGCACGCGCTTCGGCATCTCCGAGCAGCCCCATAACTACATCGCCAAACTGAGCCTGGTCGAGATCGTCGTCGGCGATCACCTCCGCGGCCCCGTGTGCGACGAGAGCTTGAGCGTTCTTGGTCTGGTGATCATCCGTAGCGTACGGGTAGGGAACCAGAACCGAAGGAATGCCGAGCGCGGTAATCTCGGCAATGGAGGTGGCGCCTGCACGCGCAACCACCAAATCTGAGGCTGCAAGAGCCGAACCCATGTCGTCCAGATAGTCCAAGACGCGCCATCGGCCGCCACCGTCGCCGCCGGCCGAATAGAGCGCGGCGCGGACGCTGGAGCTCTCGGCCTTGCCGGCAACGTGAACAATCTCCAGACCCGGCAGAGCCAAGAGCCGATCGCGGAGCCCGAGCAGCGCGGTATTGAGATGTCGCGCTCCTCTACTCCCGCCAAAGACCAACAGGACGGTTGAGTCGGCCCGCAGTCCCAGGGCGCGGCGGCCTGAATCCCTGTCGGCGTTGAGCACGGCACTCCTGACCGGGTTGCCGGTGAGGATGACGCGATCCGGATGAGCGAATCTCGACGCCGACTCTTGGTAGGTGACAGCAACGGCGACTGCGAAGCGCGAAAGAGCCCGATTGGCGATGCCGGGCACCGAGTTCTGCTCGTGCAGCACAAGCGGAACACCCCGCAGCGCGGCGGCCAG
>JBAXEO010000139.1:0-5645 GCA_037140395.1 Coriobacteriia bacterium | reverse complement strand
TCAGACTGCTGACAAACCCCCGCTGGCCACACGGTCCGCGGGGGTTTCGTCGTTTTGTGAAGCGTTTCGGTCGACCGATCGGCGCGAATCTGCCAGCCGGACCGGTCCAGAGGTGGGCTTTCACGCCCGGGTCAGCGTCAGAGCCATCTTCTTCATGTTCTGAGCCGCAGCGGTGAGCAGACACTGTTCCATGACCCTTGCGATACCCCGCATCCTGGCGTATCTGTAGCCGTGCAGTTCCTTTGAGTCAGCGAAACTGCGCTCGACCGTCTCCTTGCGTCTGGCGTAGATCTCCCTGCCTTCCTCGGTGTTCGTGAAGTCGCGGCACCTGTCCTTGGCGTCCTCCCAGATGTGGCGGTGGATCGTCTTGACCTGCTGGGCAGGCGGAAGGCATTTCGCGCGTCGGGCACAGCACTCGCAGCGCTGTCTCTGCCCCCGGTAATGCCGGTAGCCCTGGCGATCGGTGGTGACGTAGGAGAGAGCCCAGCCCTCAGGGCACACGTAGGCGTTCTCCTCCGGGTAGAACTCGTAGTGGTGTTTGCCCCAGCGGTCCTTGGCGTGACACCCCCGTCTTCGTCCCAGTGCGCCCCGTATGCCCAGTTTCTCCAGCTGCCGGCATATCTGAGTGGTGTTGTAGCCCGCATCGAGTCCGACTGTCGCCACATCGAAGCCGAACTTGGCGATCTGTGCTTTCAGTCGCTTCACGTAGGGCACGGTGTCGTTGACGTTTCCCGGTGTCACGAACACGTCGGTGATGATGCTCGCACGTGAATCCACGGTGCGGTGGTCCAGGTAAAAGAAGCCCCGCGGTTTGCCGTCTCGGTGCATGAAGCCGCTGTCGGGGTCGGTGAGGGAGCGCTTGATACTGCGTGTCGGAGGAGGCGTATCACCGCGGTCGCGGTTCAAAGGCTTCCTGCCATGGCTCTCCCGATCTGAATCCACGTCGGCGTCAAGCTCCGCCAGATAGCCTGCCGTGCTCGCGGTCACCTCGGCTTGGGTGAACCGGCGCTTGTTGGCGTTTGCCTTCAGATGCGTGGAGTCCGAGTAGAGGACCTCTCCTGAGACCAGACCTGCCGCGATGGCTTGGGAGACGATCTCGTCAAAGATCGACTGGGCCACGTCGGTGCCGGCGAAGCGACGACGCCTGTTCTGCCAGATCACCGAGGCATCCGGGATCGAATCGGTCAGACCATAGCCCAGGAACCACCGGTAGGCGACGTTGACCTGGACTTCGGAAACGAGGCGCCTCTCGCTCCTGATCCCGAAGAGGTAGCCGATGAAAAGCATCTTGAAGAGAATCTCGGGTTCGATGGCCGGACGGCCGTTGTCGGCACAGTAGTAGGGACGGCAGAGCTCGTTGATGAAGGAGAAGTCGATGACGGCGTCGATCTTTCGGAGCAGGTGGTTCTCAGGCATCAATTCCTCGGTGGTGACGAACTCGGCCTTCGTCTGGCTGTTCGTGTTCTGAGCGAACATCGAAGCCCCTCCCGGCAGTCCCAACCGTCAGCTCTAGTGTAGCACAGATTCCCAGTATTTGCCAGTATTTCAGTCGGCAACCATCACTCCGCAGCAGAAACGACGAAACCCCCGCGGACCGTGTGGCCAGCGGGGGTTTGTCAGCAGTCTGAGGAAGGGCACCCGATGGTGGGTGCCCTTCCTGGTCTAGCGGAGTGTATTCAGCCGAACCTAGGGAGCGAGGTAGAAGGCTTCGCCGTCCAGCGAGTACGTCGCCGACAGCCTTTTCAGTACGTCATCCCTCTCGGCCGACGAGGCCGTGTAGAAGTGACTGCCGTTGACCCTGTTGTAGAAGCGGTAGACGGTGGTCGCTCCCGGCGCGTGGGTGAGTGAGACGTTGTAGGCGGGGCCGTCGTAGGTATAGGTCGTTCCCAACGTTGAAATGACGAAGTTCTTCTCATCCGCTGAGGCGGTGTAGAAGTGGGTGCCGTTCTTCTTGTTGTAGAAGCGGTACAGCGGAGCGTTATTGGCGGGGTTCAGAGTGTTGACTGAGTACGCAATCCCGTCCAACAAGTACTCATCCGACTGGCTTGAGAGCACGGTGTCGCGCTCAGATGTCGAGGCCGTGTAGAAGTGGCTGCCGTGCTCTTTGTTGTAGAAGCGGTAGACCGGCGTTGGGGGCGTAACCGGAATTGTGACCTCGAATGACGCGTTCTTTCGGGGCGACTCAACGTTGGCCGACGCATCAACCGACCAGAACTGCAGGGTGTGGGAGCCCGAGGAGGGGACGTTGACCGTGACGCCTTCGGCCTGAGCTGCCGAGTCGAGGATGTAGTAGGTATGTGCCACACCCGAGCCGCCAACGTTGTCCGTGGCGGTCAAGTGGATTGCGGCGGAGTAGAAGTACTTAGCGACAGCGTCGGATGCTGTTGTCGGGGCGGTGGTATCCGGAACCGGAGCGGTAATGGTGAAAGCAGCTGTCTTGTGCGGAGACTCGACGTTGCCCTTTACGTCAACTGACCAGAACTCGATGCTATGAGCCCCCACGGCGGTCACGTTGATCGAGGTTCCGGTGACTTGGGCTCCGCCGTCGAGCTTGTAGTACGTTGCGGCAACTCCTGAGCCCGCATCGGTCGCCGTGAGCTTGATTGTCGCAGCGGAAGGGTAGGTCGTCTTGGCGTCCGACACGGTATTCGGTGGCGTGATGTCGATGACCGGAGCGACCGGTGAGACGCTCGTCGAGCCGATGCCATCGCCAGTGCCGGGCCCCTTCACCGCATAGATGCTGTAGGTCGCACCAGGTGCTACCGAGATCTGGGCGCTTGTCGCCGAGAAGACCGCCAGTCTCGTTGAGCCGCTGAAGACAGCGATAGCTCCAGCCGACGGAGCGCTGACGTTGTAGATCGCAGCGGCGGCGGTGACGGATGAAAGCGTTGCGGTGACTGGAACGTTGGGGCCGGAATGGCAGCCGTTGCAGGGGTTGGTCCTAGTTGGAAATGCTTGTGCGGTCGAGGCGAATGCGGCCATCAGGGCGACTAGCGCGAGCACTGCGATCGGTAGTGCGAGACGTCTCTTCATCGGTGTAGTGCACCTCCAGAGTGACTTCGGTTGTCGGCTGACGCGCGTCGGTGCGGGTCACCGGATTGCTAGGTGCGACTCTGAGTGCCGAGCGTTAGGCGACCGTGAGAGGTGCCTGTGAGTGCTCTCACGCGGCCTCGTCCGTATGCCGTCGCAAGCTCGGCTACAATAGGCGTCGCGTCGCGCGGCCTGTGCGCGGCACCGTCAATCCGGAGGAACCGTTATGCGCACCGTCAGAGTCGGGCTGATCGGCCTGGGAACCGTTGGATCCGGCGTCGTCGAGATTCTGGCTCGCCACGCCGAGGACTTCCGCCGCCGAGCGGGCGTCGACGTCGAACTCGCACGCTTTGCCGATCGTTCCGTCGAGCGCTTCGCCGATCTCGGCCTGTCTGCCGACAAGTGCTCCGCCGACTGGCACGACGTCATCGCCGATGACTCCATCGACATCGTCATCGAACTCATCGGCGGCACGGGCGTCGCGCGCGAGGTTGTTCTCGCTGCTCTCAACAGCGGCAAGAGCGTCGTCACCGCCAACAAGGCGCTGCTTGCCAGTCACGGCGAAGAGGTCATGCAAGCCGCCGAGGCCAACGGCGTCGACGTGCTGTTCGAGGCTAGCGTCGGCGGAGGCATCCCCATCATCGCCCCGCTCAAGCACTCCCTGACCAGCAACGAGATCCACACGGTCATGGGCATCGTCAACGGCACCACCAACTACATGCTCACGCGCATGGCCTCCGACGGCCTCGACTACGTCACCGCACTCGCCGAGGCGCAAGCGAAGGGCTTCGCCGAGGCCGACCCCACCGCCGATGTCGACGGCTTCGACGCCGCCGCCAAGATCGCCATCCTCTGCTCCATCGCGTTCAACAGCCGCGTCGTCATGGCCCAGGTACCTGCCGAGGGAATCCGCGGAATCGCTCCGGAAGACATCGCCTACGCAGCCGAGATGAACTACACCATCAAGCTGCTGGCGATCGGGCGCCGCACACCCGAGGGCATCGATGTCCGCGTGCACCCCACCATGATTCCCAACGCCCATCCACTTGCCAGCGTCAACGGCGTCTACAACGCCATCTACGTGGTTGGCGACGCGGTGGGCGAGACGATGTTCTTTGGCGAGGGCGCCGGTTCGCTTCCCGCTGCATCCGCGGTTGTCGGCGACCTGATTGAAGAGGCGCGTCGCATCCAAACCGGGTGTGCGCCGCTTGTCGGCTGTACATGCACCGAGACGCTGCCCGTGCGTGACATCGCGCAGCTGCAAACCGAGTACTACGTCCGTCTCGCCGTCGCCGACCAGCCCGGCGTGCTTGCCGCGGTGGCCACGGTGTTCGGCGCACACGGCGTCTCGATCGGCTCGGTCATCCAGAAGCGCGCCGAGGGCGGCGTCGCTCAGATCGTCTACGTCACGCATCTCGCGTGCGAGGCCGACGTGCGCTCAGCGCTAGCCGAGATCGAGTCGCTCGACGTCGTCACGAGCATCGCCGCGGTCATCCGCGTCGAGGACCTCTAGCCCATGGGCGCTGGCGTCTCGGTACCCGCCACCTCGGCCAATCTCGGTCCGGGCTTCGACTCGTTCGGCCTCGCACTCGACCTGCACAACGAGTTTGAGGCCGAGCTGGCTGACTCGTGGAGTGTTGAGGTAGAGGGCGAGGGTGCGGGCGTTCTGGCCACCGACGAGCGCAATCAGGTCGCGCGTGCGATGAAGCTCGCGTTTGAGCAAGCCGGCCATCCTGAGGCCGCCGCTCGAATCCGCTGCATCAACCGAATCCCGCTGGGCAACGGTCTCGGCTCGTCATCGTCGGCGATCGTGGGAGGGCTGCTGCTCGGCTTTCGGCTGCTTGCCGAGGAACCGGGCAGCGACCGCATCCTCGAGCTGGCTGCCGGCATAGAGGGCCATCCAGACAATGCGGCTGCAGCGATCCTCGGCGGATTCACCGTGTGCTGGACCGACGCAGGCCGGCCGAGAACTGCTCGCTTTGAGCCCGCACGTGGCCTCGCGGCCGTGGTAGTCGTGGCGACGGGCGAGCTCGCGACCTCCAAGGCGCGTGCGATGCTGCCCAAGGACGTGCCGCACGCCGATGCTGCCTTCAATGTTGCCCACGCCGGGCTGCTTGCCGCATCCATCGCGACTGGGCGCCCGGAGCTTCTGGGCGCCGCGCTCGCCGACCGGCTCCACGAGCCCTATCGCGAATCAGCGGTGGGCGATCTGCGAGCGGTGCACGACATCTTGCGCAGCGCCGGTGCCGCTGGCGTCGCGCTGTCCGGCGCGGGGCCGACGGTCATCGGACTGGTTGCTGCCGACACCGACGAGGCTGCGCATGCGCTCGCCGTCGAGGTCGCCCAACGGGCGGCTGTCGGCGTACGCGAACTGCCCACGCGCCGCGCTCCACAAGCGGTCCGCATCGACCGGCAAGGCGCGCGGCTCCTGTAGCGCTGCCGCATGCCGTCCCGCACGCTCACCGCACACTCACCGCACTTCCCACATTTGTTGACCGACGCGGGCCCGCGAGGGGAAGATACCTCTCACCCCTCGCATCTGCGCATCTGCGCACAACCCCCTCAAACACGGAGGCACGCATGTCCTCTCAAGACCCGCCCCTCGCTCCCAACAC
>JBAXEO010000138.1:0-5653 GCA_037140395.1 Coriobacteriia bacterium | reverse complement strand
CGACGGCCCGGCTCCGCGATGTCGCGCCGGAACTGTATGACCGGATGTCGCACGGGCACTTGGCGATTGGCATGCGCAACGTGCTCACTCACGACTATGTCTCCGTCGATCATGAGTCTCTCTATGACACCGCGATCGAGGATGCCCCCCATGTGAAGCAGGAGTGTCTGGACCTGCTGGTGGAATTGTAGGGCTAGGCAGACGACGTGGGGCGTTGTCGAGAGCGGATCAACAACGGCAACAGCAGACTCGCTTTGCTCGCAGGTGCTGCTTAACGCGTTGGTCAGAGAAGGAGTGACTTTGACCCGGGTCGCGCTCATCACAGGTGCTACCGACGGTGTCGGCAAGGCGACGGCTCGTAAGCTCCTCTCGGAGGGCTGGGAAGTGGTGATCGTGGGGCGCAACCCCGAGCAGTGCGATTCAACCGTGTTGGAACTGCGTTCTGCGGGCGAAGAGGCGTAGCCCTGTGCTTGCGAGCATCTACATGCCGGGGCTGGTGCGGACGAAGATTCTCGCGAACGAACCGCAGCCCATGAGGACCATCGTCCGCATCATGAACCTGATCATCGGCATCTCGGTCGACAAAGCGGCTGACAACGTGTTCGCGACGATGCAGATTCTCGAGTCCACCGGCTCGAAGGGTGGAACGTTCGCCTGGCGCAAGGAGCGCAGGCCGCTCGATCTGAAGGCGCAGCCGGGCGACGAGGAGCGAGTATGGGCGCTGACAGAGGAGATGCTGCGGCCGTTCAGCTAACCGCTGATTGCCTACGGTATCCCCCTGCCCCACAAAGGCGGCAGCAGAGCGCCAGAAGGTAGAATCGAACGGTGAGCAGCATCGCGCCTATTCATGTGAAGAACGTTCAGTGAGACGAAGCGAGGGGATTGGGATGACGGACAATATCGATCCCGAGATGGTCTCGGGCGAGATCATCGCGCGGCGTGCGGCTCGGGACGCCAAGGCCCGACTGATTGCGGGTCGCACCATTCCGTGGTGGCTGCTGGTGTTCCCCGTGGGCGTTTGGCTCATGGCTGGATTCGCGCCTTATGGCGCGGCTATCTCCGCCGTGGTCACATTCGCGGTGATTGGCTGGCTGATGTACTCGATCAATCAGCGGTTCGACGCCGTCCTGCGGTTGATTGGAGACACCGACCAGGACGACCAGCGCGGTGACGAAGGGGTGCACCTGTGAGTGCCGAGACGTCGGAATTCCAATGCGGATGCCGATCGGTCAGGCATCATTTGGTGAGTCGCCCGTGCTTGCGGTTCTGCCGTACGAGAACGGTACGGGAACCTGTACGGGATAGGGAAGGAAATGACGTTCAGGTACCCTGAGCTCGGGAGACAAGCCGCAGGTCAGGCGTTTGCTTGGTCGCAATTGTGGGCGGATGTTCCTCTACACGGAAGAGGTCGGGGGTTCGAATCCCTCATCGCCCACCAGCAGTATCAGGCCCGTCACCTGCGGAAACGCGAGTGGCGGGCCTTGCTTCTCCTACCGAACGCCTGTCGCGCCCAAGGTGTTCTCCTAGGGTTGTGACGTCAGGCCGAACGATGGCCGCCATCCCCTTGGACGATGACGTCGCCCTCAGCGTCCTCGCGGAGAGGCGCCACGGGTTGTCAGGTGCCGATATCGCCTTCGTGCCACGCGAGGCCGCGTACAACTGCCTCCGACGCACCCTTGACCTTCAATCTCTAGTTCGCGGAGGCCGCCGAGCACTCTCTGGAGGAACTGAAGATCAGCTCATCCGACTATGTCGAGGCAATCCGGACGGCCCTGAGGTCAGAGTCGTCCTAGCACCAGCGAGTTGGACCTCACGCTGCTGCCTGCGCGCAAACGTGCATTCACCTTGCGGCCGGCTGAGGAGACGACCGCGGGGCTCACCTCAACGTCAACTCAACACAAGGGGTGTAGGCTTGATGCCGTCAGCGAATGTAGAGCAGTGACCACGCTCACATCTTTGGCAGAAACTGCTCAATAACTGTGAAGGCAAGTCGATGACATCATCATGGCGATCGCAATGGAAGGGTGAGGATATGAACAAGCCCATCTCAGCACTTCTTGCGATGACGATGCTCGTAGCGCTCGTCGCACCCGCCGTGGCCGTTGCGAAGGACGGACAAGATAACTCCGGACGAGGGGCTTCGCAATCGCACTCGTCGAACCCTCGCTCATTGAAGTCACCGCCGCCCACCACTCATGCGGAGAAGGGCGCCCGTGCACTTGAGAGCGAGTCTGTGAAGAGGGCCCGTGAGTCCGAGAAGGCTGTTCATAAGGCGGCCGGCGAGGCTCAACACGCGGCACGGGAAGCGAGCCGTTCAGCGAATGCCGAGGTCGAGTCCGATAGCCCGCAGGAGTCCGATGAGATCAGCTCCTCGACCGAGGGCACCCCGGCCGTGGGCACTGCATTCAGCCACATCACGACCAATCTCGAGAGATCTGTCGCCAAGGTGGTAGATGGCCGAAAGAAGCAGCTGCCGCCGGGGTTGGTTCGGGTATGGCTCAAGTTTGCGGCGTGGCTGGGCGTGGACCAGACCACGATCCCACAGGTGCCGAAGCAGACGCCAAGCACGGAGACGTCGCCTACCCCGGAGGCCTCGGTCGCTCCCTAGCCGACTCCAGCAGGTGCGACCTGGCTGGCTGGCCGTTCGAAGCGCGTCCACCATCGCTCACCATGGATGACAGAATGCCCCTTTTGGGTTTCTGCGGAGATACTCGAAGGGGCGTTTTCGCTGGTAGGACACTCTTCCTTCGGGAGCCAGCATGATGACCGCCGCACTATCCGGGCCTATGACCTCGCGGACAAGGTATAGACTCAGCCTTGGGACTCGCGAACGAGGAGGAGAATCGAATGGGCCGTCGAGGGGTCTTGAGTGCGCTGCTGGCAGCGACGATCGCTCTGCTCTTGCTTCCGAACGTTGCGCGCACTTCGACCCTGATGCCCGTCTACCGATTCTACAACGCTGGGTCCGGCGTTCATCTCTACACCGCGGATGAGACTGAGAAGAACAACGTCCAGGCCAACCTCTCATCGACCTACACGTACGAGGGTGCCGGCTACTGGATCGACACCTCCGACCCGGTGAACTCGAATCCGCTGTATCGCTTCTACAACTTCCGCGAGGGCGTTCACTTCTACACCGCCGATGAGACTGAGAAGAACAACGTCCTGACGAAGCTCTCATCGACTTACAGGTACGAAGGCGTTGCCTACAACATTTCACTCACGCCCACGTCCATGCCGGCATACCGCTTCCTGAATGTCAGGACGGGTGTGCATTTCTACACGGCGACTGAGGGTGAGAAGGACTACGTCATCAAGCACTACGGATCGACTTACAGGTATGAAGGCGTCGGTTTCTACATCGCTGGCAGTATCCCCCTTTGGTCACCACCGCCTTCGGCGTGGGATCCAACGCTTCCACAGACCTACCGTGGCGTGCTCATCCACGGAGTCAAGACCACGAGCAAGGTCATCGCGATGGACTTCGACGACGGCCCCATCAACAGCAATGCCATAGTCGACATCTTTGAACAGTACGGTGGCACGCCCACGCTGTTCTGGGTGGGTGGCCGCATCACGCCTGGCGCAGCCGAGTACGCCGTTGCGCACGGCGCAGAGATCGCCAACCACAGCTGGAGTCACAAAGACATGAGCGGCATGAGCTCAACATCGCAGTTCAACCAGATTGACTGGACAGACGCGCTCATTGCGCAGTTCACGGGCGAGAAGCCACGGTGGTTTCGCGCGCCGTTCAACAACACCAACGGCAGCTTGTTCGACCAGGTCGCTTCGACGCAGCATCTCTATGCTGACCAGTACGTCAGCACACGGGACTATGACGGTATTCCCGCCGCAGACCTGGTGAAGATCTTCGACACGCCCAAGCCGGGGGCCATTTACCTGTTCCACGAAGGCCGGGCGAACACGATCGCCGCGCTTCCGACTATTCTCACCAATCTGAAGAAAAAGGGATACACGGTCGTCACCAACACCGAGTTGCTCAAATACGGCGTGCCTACCGCGAGCCTGGGCCCCTAGCACCAGTTCGATCCGCGCCCGCTTCAGGGACTCCCTCAGGCACGTTGCGCCGTGCCGCAGTGGTAGACACCGCCGCGCGATTCGCGCATCATCCTAGATAAGGGTCAACTCGTGGCCCGAGTTAGCGGCGTGACTTAGTCTCGCGCTTGGAGCAGCGACTAGCGGCTTGGGCGGTCGGGATTCGTTACTGCGACACGCCGCATGTTGTTGCCCCTGTGGGGGGCAGGAAAGAGAGTATGGAATGGCTGAGGGTACCGTTAAGTGGTTCAATCCGGACAAGGGCTATGGTTTCGTCTCGCGTGAGGATGGCGACGATCTGTTCGTCCACTTCTCCGAGATCCAGGGCGAGGGTTTCAAGACTCTCGACGAGGGTGAGGCCGTAGTATTCGACATCACCACTGGTCAGAACGGCAAGCTGCAGGCCAGCAACGTCCGCAAGGCGTAGTTCCTGCACCGCACGCGCAAAGGACACACATCGCAGAAGGGCGGTCCACAGGGCCGCCCTTCTCATTGTCTCCTAGCGGTTGAATAGCCTGAGGAGGAGATTCAGCACGATCGTCAGCAGAATCGACAGAACGATCGACATGCCCAGCCACACGAAACACTTCACGGGTTCACTCCTCCGATGTCGGCTTGCGGCGTGTCGACTTCTTGGCAGAAAGCTGCGACTTGTCGGCGAGCCTGCGGGCCTTGGCGGAGCGAGACGGTTTGGTCGCGACGCGCGGGGCGACCGGGCGCTGGGCGAGCTGGATTCGCTTGCGCAAGCGCTTCAGGCACTCGAGCTTGTTGCGCAGCTGGCTTCGTTCTCGGCGGCCGACGACCACGATGCCTGTCGGCTGGTGTATGAGCCGCACGGCTGAGTCGGTCGTATTCACGCCCTGACCTCCGGGACCGGTGGCCTTGAACACCTGGACGATGCACTCAGCGAGCAGCGCTTCGTCGGTGTCGGGCAGGATGTAGTCGGCGGGAACCTCGCTCATTCTTTGATCGAGATCGCTTCAGTGGGGCACCCATCCATGGCGTCGCGCACGCATCCGTACAGGTCCTCGCCCACATCGCCAACGATGACGTGAGATACGCCGTCGTCCCCCAGCCGGAAGACCTCAGGGCAATCCGTTTCGCACGCGCCGCATCCGATGCACAGATCAGTGTCGACGGTGGGTTTCATGGGGCCTCCTGGCTGAATCCGCCACGCGAGCGCGTGTATAGGGAGTTTACCCGCGAAAGTTGCCGAGATTCACTTCGTATTCATAAGTGGCGCCGATACTAGCCAAAGACCGATACCCGCGAAGGTGCGTGAGTGCGCATCCAGGAGGTACCCGATGAGCATCAAGAAAGTCACGGCACTTGTGATGGCCGCGCTGATCGCCGGCGTCGTCTTGGGCAGCATTAGCATTGCGACTGCCGGTACCACTGCTACTCCCAAGGCCCCTGTGGCCGCTGCGGCATCAGCTGCTGTTGCGTGTCCCAACGCCGCCAACGGCACCTGTGCCAAGGCTGCGGACGGCACCTGTCCGACTGGCGGGCAGTGCGTCAACGGTGGAGCGTGCGCCTCGGGCGGTACTTGCCCCAGCGGCAACGAGTCTGCTGGTGGTGCAGCGTGTGGGGGCGGCGG
>JBAXEO010000137.1:0-5847 GCA_037140395.1 Coriobacteriia bacterium | reverse complement strand
CGCTTCGCGAGCTGCCCGCCATGCACGCGCGCCGCACCGAACTTGCGCTCCGCCTCGCGAGCGGTCTCGCGGACGTTCACGGCATCCGCGTGCCACTCCCGCCCGACCACGCCGAGCACGCCTTCTACCGCCTCTACGCGTACGTGCAGCCCGACGAACTCGCCCCCGGCTGGGATCGCGACCGCATCCTCTTCGCCATCGTCGCCGAGGGCGTGCCGGTCCAGTACGGTTCCTGCGCCGAGCTCTACCGCGAGCAAGCCTTCGCCAGCGCTGGCCTTGCCCCCGCCGACCGCCTCCCGGGCGCGACGCGCACACACGATACCTCGCTGGCCCTCCGCGTCCACCCGACCCTCTCGGACAACGACATCGATGACGTCGTCGTCGCAGTTCGCAAGGTGCTGGAGGTGGCTTCCAAGTGAATCTCGCCTCGCGTTTCGCCGCATCGGCGCGCGAAGGTGGCCGACTGTTCCGGGTCGCCCTCTACGTGCTGGATGGTTCTGTCATCTGCATTGCGACCATCATCGCCTTTTACGCGCGGTTTGAAGGCAACGTCCCCTACTATTTCGCCGGCGGCATCCCCATCGCGATCGTGGCGGCGGTGCTGATCTACCTTCCGCTCTTCACCGCATTTGGACTCTATCGACTCGTGTTGCGCCACGTGAGCGTTGACACCATGCTGCGCGTCAGCGGAGCCGTTGTTGTCGGCTTCCCCATCATTGCTCTCGCCGACCACTTCATCCGAGGAGCCGAAGGTACACGCGCGGTGCCCTTTGGCGTCCTGCTCGTGCAGGCGATTCTCGTGCTGCTGGGCGTGGCCGGCGTCCGCGCGGCTGCGCGCATCGTGGTCTACGTACGCAGCGCGCAAGCCGGCGAGGGCACGCGCGTCCTGATCATCGGCGCCGGCAGTGCCGGTTCACTGCTCCTGCGAGAGATTGTCGGCCGCCCTCAGTTGGGATTGTCGGCGGTCGGGTTCCTCGACGATGACCACCGATTGCAGGGCCTCACCATCGGCGGAGTCAAGGTGATCGGCCCAACCGATACCCTCCAGCAAGTGGTCATCGACGAAGAAGTCGAGCAGGTCTTGGTCGCGCTTCCCAGCGCCGCACCCGAGACCGTCCGCCGCATCCTCAACGCCGCCGCCGAGGCAGGCGTGACCACCCGCATCATGCCCACCCTCGTCATCGCCAAGGGCAGTGTGAGCGTCACCGACCTGCGCAAAGTCGAGGTCGAGGACCTGCTGGGCCGCGAGCAAACACCCATCGACGTCGCCCAAATCGCCCAGACTATCTCCGGCAAAGTTGTTGCGGTCACCGGAGCCGCCGGCTCCATCGGATCGGAGCTCTGCCGCCAGATCATGCAGCTGTCCCCCGCTGGCATAATCCTCATGGAAATCGACGAGTCGCGCCTCTACGAACTCTGGCTTGAGCTGACACGAATCGACCCCGACGTGCCGATCATGGCCATCTGCGACATCCGAGACGCCGACAAGCTCGATCGCGTCTTCGCGCAGTACAAGCCGCAGGTCGTGCTCCACGCGGCAGCCTACAAGCACGTGCCGCTCATGGAGCTCGCCCCCGACGAGGCGGTCAAGACCAACGTGCTCGGCACGAGCAATGTCATCGAAGCATGTGAGAAGCACGGTGCCGAGCGCTTCGTGCTCATCTCCACCGACAAGGCCGTGGCACCCGCCAACGTCATGGGCCTGACCAAGTCACTCGCCGAGCGAGTCATGCTCGCCGCAGCTCAGCGAGGCCGCGTGCTGGCCGTCGCAGTGCGCTTTGGCAACGTGCTCGCCAGCCGCGGCAGCGTCGTCCCCATCTTCGAAAACCAGCTCCGCCGCGGCGGCCCGCTCACCGTCACCGACCCCGACGTCACACGCTACTTCATGACCATCCCCGAGGCCTCCCGCCTTGTACTGCAGGCCCAAGCGATCGGACACACCGGCGACATCTTCGTACTGGAGATGGGCGAGCCGGTGAAGATAGTCGATCTCGCCCGCAAGATGATCGCCCTGTCCGGCGTCCCCGCCGACATCGAGTTTGTCGGCCTGCGCCCCGGCGAGAAGCTACACGAGTCCCTAGTCCATGAGCACGAGTCGCTCCAACCCACCAGCGCCGAGAAGGTCCAGCGCGTCGTCGAAGCTCGTACCGACGCCCGTCCGCAGCCTGACTACGACGCGCTCATCGACGCGGCACTCCACGGGCACGTCGAGGAGATGACCCGGCTGGTGCTCGAGTTCGACCCCGAGTTCGCGACGCGGGGGTACCACGGACCCGCCGGGCGCCGAGACTCCACTACTCCGTCGCCACCATCTGGGTAATCAAGTCGCCTATCGCCTCGGTCCCAATGATGAGCTCCTCCGGCGTGTCCGCACTCGCGATGTCGCGCGTGCGCCAGCCCTCGGCGAGCACGCCCTCAATCGCAGCGGCGAGCTCATCGGCCGCACGGTGCATCGAGAAGCTATGGCGCAGCATCAGCTCAACCGACAACAACATCGCGAGGGGATTCGCGATACCCCGCCCAGCAATGTCCGGCGCCGAACCGTGGCTCGGCTCGTAGAGCGCCGTTCCGTCTCCGAGCGACGCGCTCGCCAGCATGCCCAGCGAACCTGTGAGCATCGAGGCCTCATCGGACAGGATATCGCCGAACATGTTCTCGGTCACCATCACGTCAAACTGCGCCGGATTGCGAATCAGCTGCATCGCCGAGTTGTCCACCAGCTGATCGATCAGCTCCACATCCGAGAACTCGGCAGCGTGCAGACGATGCACGACCTCGCGCCACAGGCGACTCGACTCGAGCACGTTGGCCTTGTCCACGCTGTGGACCTTGTTCCCGCGCGTGTGTGCCGCCTCAAACGCAATGCGCGCGATGCGCTCGATCTCAAACTCGCTGTAGGCCATGGTGTCGTAAGCGCGCATTCCTGCGCCGCCACCGGTCGCCGCGCCCGAGACACCGACCTCACGTGCCCGATCGCCAAAGTACAACCCGCCGGTTAGCTCACGAACGATGAGCATGTCGACGCCCTCGAGAAACTCCGGCTTGAGCGAGCTCGCGTCGCGCAACGCGTCGAAGATCTTGACTGGCCGCAGGTTCGCGTAGAGGCCGAGCCCCTCGCGTATCCCGAGCAACCCCTGCTCCGGTCGAGGTTTCGCCGGATCGGTCGTATCCCACTTCGGTCCACCGATTGCCGCCAGCAGCACGGCGTCGCACGCCCCAGCGACCGCAAGTGTCTCGGTGGGCAGCGCGGTCCCGGTCTCGTCAATCGCGGCTCCTCCGAGCAGGGCACGCTCGTACTCCCAGGTTACGCCGCACTTGCTGCCGAGTCTGTCGAGGACCTTGACAGCCTCGGCGGTGATTTCAGGGCCGATCCCGTCGCCGGGCAGCAAGCAGATTCGGTGTGTCGGGCTCATGACAGTCCTCTCAGAACTTCTGCGCCGTCGCGCAAAGACGCTAGGGTATCGTGTTCTTGGGCTTCACGGGATGACATATCTGGCAATAGATCATCCCGTTGTGATCCCACGGATTCCACTGATGGCAGGAGCAAGCTGCGCTCGAACCCGCGCTCCACGACGTGAGCTGATGCAGCTTCGCCCACGCGGGATTGGGATGTCCGCCCTGAATCGAGGTGATGTGGCAGCCGACTCGTATGCAAGAATTGTGACCCGCATAATGGCACTTGGCACACAGTTTCCCGTCGCCATACCAGATGTCCAGCGCGGCGGGGCGTGCATGAGCGTACGCCTTGAACTCAATCGAGTGCGGCATCGAGATTCCGTGGCATGCGTTGCAGCTCGTCATGTCGAAATGGCAGCTCCCACATTGAGGGTTGGGTACCAAAGCCGATGCCATATTCGTGGCCTCCGCCGAGCTCATCCCGCGCGCGGGATCGCCAATATGGCAGGTCGGGCACGTAGACTTCGCGACCGTATCATCGTGGCAACGCAGGCACGACGTCATGCCCACCGTCGTCGCGCTCACGATGCCTGCCTTTAGAATGTGACAGTCGACGCACTGCGCCCCCGCGGCAAGAGGCTCGACGTGAGACATGCGCACGCCTCGAACGCGGCCCACGAACACTCCCTGCGTTTGTCCGCGATGGCACCGCAGGCACGCATCCGACGAGACGGGCCTGCCATACGACCCCGCCCGATCGGATTCGGCTCGCGCTAAGACAACGTGCTGGAGTCGCCCGGCCAAGTCGACGGTAGCCCGCGCGATTGGCCCGCCGCTGTCGTGACACGACGTGCAACGAACGTCGTCGTGAGGATCACGCTGAGCGGCCACGCTGTGCGGGGTGTCCGCGTGGCACGAAATGCACACTTCGCTGCTCGCCGTTGTGATACCCGCTGCGGTCCACACGCCGGCGGCAACGAGGATCACTACGGATGTGACCGTCAACCACGACATCACTCGCGCAGACGTCGATTCCGGAGCGCCAGCGCCCGCTGTATCCTCACGCTCGGCCTGTCCCGAGACGGCATCGCCGAGGAGTTCATCCTCTCCAACGTCCGGTCGCAGCATCGCCAAAATGATCGAAAGAAGCACCACGAGGGAGAGTAGGACGAACATACTCAGGAGAATGGCCGCCTGCTGCAAGTTGGCCGCCGGGTTGCGCACTATATCAGGAATCGACTGTATGACCTGCGGCAGGCGTCGAAGTGACTCGGTAAGACTCTCGAACTGAAGTCCGGGCATCAGAGATCACCTCGGAGCATATGTGCCAGCGTCATCACAGACCGGTCCTCGGTGGAAGCGTAGCGCCGCCGGGATGAACGTGCCTCAAGTGACAGTCCGTGCAGTCGCTCTCGAGGTGACATCGCCGACACACAGCCTGCCCCCGCTGCCTCACGACTGCGGGGTGACTGGGAGTGAAGGCCTGAGGATGGGGCATCTCGGTCTTATGGCAGTTGTCGCAGAATGTCTGTTTGTGGCAGACCGCGCAGTCTTGTCTATTCGTCTGAGCTTGCAATGGATGCATGCGGATGAAGTCGGCGTTGTGCGGAAGCGGGATGCCGTGGCAGCGTACGCAATAGTCACTGGGATGGCACGATGCACACGTGGAAAGCGTTCCCATACCATGCGTCTGCTTCCAGTTCGACCCGTGCGTAACGGCCCACTCTCCACTGCGGAGACGCTGATCCGGGGAGCGCTTCTCGTGGCATATGCTGCAGTTCGTCCGGACTTGGGAGGTCGAGTGACAGCTCAGACACTGATTCATCTGCACCGTCTTTGGCCATTTGACTGCGCTGCCATGGGCGGTTTCCGAATGGCATTCAGTGCACATACGGCCCTCTGAGCAAGTGGAATGCTGGATGGACAGCCCGTTCAGCTTAACGATCCGCTTCATGACCGCCTCATGACACGAAAGACAAGTACGGTCCGGAATGCCGGAAATCGGTCCGGTACCGGTCGGCGCAAGGCGCAGACGCATCCCGAAGATCATGTGATAGGCGTATTCCAGGCGAGCCACCGCGCCGGGTTGGACGTGACAGCGCACACAGGCGACTTCCGAATGCGCGCCCTTGGCAGTCTGCTCCGCGAAACCAGGCGATTGGTGGCACTTTGTGCAGCCGGGGAGTGTCGCCGCCGTGGCGCTGAGCAAGAGCACACACAAGACCACCAAGCCAGCAAACGACCACACAACGATGCGTATGACTCTTGAAGCGTAGTTTGGCTGCAAGTCGCCTACACCTTGGGTCGAGTGCGGGGGCCAGCTACTGGCCAATGAAGCATGAATCATACCATGAAGCTGTCTGAAATGAGGTGCAGAGCGAGCGGCCGCGACAAGCGTGTGAATTGCCAAAGTTAGTGCAAAGCCTCTTGCACTTAGTCTGGCAGGGCTTG
>JBAXEO010000136.1:0-5905 GCA_037140395.1 Coriobacteriia bacterium | reverse complement strand
GTCCCAGAGACGCTCGTGTTCTCCGATCCCTAGAGAGTGTTCATCTGGACGTTGGAGAACCTGCGCAGATAGCTGCCCATGTAGTCCACCTTGCGTTCCAGAGCGTCGATGACGCCTTGCGCGAAGTTGACCTTCTCAAATTCCTGAGCACTTCCCAGTCCGCCCGCCGAAAACACGTTCACTTCCATCAGCTTGTCTCCGACGATGTCGAGGCCGACGAGGAACATCCCGTCGGCGACGAGCTTCGGCCGCACGATCTCGCAGATTCTCAAGTCGCGCTCCGTGATCTTGGCCTGGCCGATCTGACCGCCGGCGTGGACATTGCTGCGGATGTCGTCGCCTTGCCGCATGCGGCGAAACGCCGCGTACCGTCCTTTGTACTTGAACGGGTGGCCGTTCATCATGAACAGCCTGGTGTCACCCTGTTCGGCTTCCTCGAGGTACTCCTGGGCAATCACATACCCGTCTCGAGTGAGTGCGTCGATCATCTGGTTGAGGTTCTTGTTCGTCGCGTGATCGACCATGAACACACCCTTGCCGCCACTGCCTTGAAGTGGCTTGACGACCGCTCGGCCGCCCTGTTCTTTCACGAACTCCTTGATCTCATCACGGTCGCGCGTGATGAGCGTGCGTGGCCTGACCTCCTCTGGGAACTCCTGGAAATACATCTTGGTCATCGCTTTGCCGAGGCCGTTTGGATCGTTTAGGACAATCACCCCGTTGCGCATGGCGAGGCGTCCGAACTCTATGGACGCATTCTGCCTCCAGGGCTTCTCGACGTCTTGAGACGGATCGTTGCGCAGCATCAGGACGTCAAGATCGTCGATCGTTATCCGACGAGTGCGCGCGTTCTTGCCGCGCAGACCCGAAAGGTAGGTGGCGCCATTCGGGTACTTGTCCTTGGGTGCATGCCTTGCGCGCGCCTTGATCTTCTCGTCAGGATCATAGGCAAAATCGCCAGGCGTCATCACCCACGCCTCGTGGCCCGCGTTGATAGCCGCCACAGCCAAGCGCGTGGTGGTGTAGCCGGCAGTCTCGGTGTCGATATCGTTGACGACGAACCCAACATTCATCTCACGGACGTCCCTTCAGGCAGAGGCGTGCCGCGAAGGAAGAATCGAGATTCTCGCGCGGCTATCGAGAGCGGCATCAGTATGTGCGCCGAATCCAGGTCAGGAAACGGGTCTTGTGGAGAATTTACCACCGCTTTACACAGTCTCCGCGAGCGCGGCCGAGATGACAGGAACCGCTGCGTCGAGCGCCGAGCGAATCCGAGCCACCGCGACCTCATCGACGCATCCCGTCCATTCGTCCATGTAGGTCTTCTTGAACTCGATGGCGAGAACGACGCCGGTCTGCGGAAACGTCTCGGCGACCCACTGGGCGAAGTGCCCGCCACGGAACTTCACGTTCTCGCGGCAGTCGAATCCCTCAGCACGCATCACAGCCGAGAACCCCTCCACGACCGGTGTCCACCGAGCACGGTCGAGCCTTCCGGTGCCGAGATTCACCTCTGGGTTGTCGATCGCAGGCTCTGCGGCAGCACTAGCCCCGCTCCTGCGGTGGTTGTAGCTGTGCAGGTCGAGCACCACGAACCGGCCGTGCTCATCGGCGAGCCTGGTGAGGACTGATTCGGCCTCGCGGTAGAACGCGTCATAGACCGCTCTGGACAGGCGTCGCGCATCATCGGGAAGTTCGGAACGGTAGGTATTCAAACCCCATGTGTCCTTGGGGCCCCGGTATACGGCTCGAGATCGAGGGCGGTTGAGGTCAACCTCGAAGCGAGAGCGAACCGCCTCGATGCGTGTAATGCCACGCGGGGCCATGTCGGCCGTGGAGGGGTCCTCCTCGCGGAGGCGCTCGTCTTGTGTGATAGCGAGGATATCGTCGAGTTCCGGTCGCACCAAATGACCTGCATGAAGTGCCACCGCTACGACTGGACCGCTGCCGGGCACGATGCGCACGAGCGGTGCCCCGCCGGATTCAATGGTGCGAGGAGTCCTGGTTGCGTCTCGCTCAAGAGCCTCCATGATGCGAGCAGCCTTCTCTTCGACCCGTGCTCGCTATGCTCGGCATGGTCCGAGTCGCAAAGACGGCCTCGGTACCCTCGGCGCGCTGCAAGATGCTCGCGAACCACAGGGCTCGGCTTCGATCGGCTTGACACAGTCGGTCCCACGCCCCGAACTCGTCCGGGGACGCCAGATCGGCAACGTAGCTCGCGGCGGCCTCGACAACGAGGGCCTCGGTGTCGGGCAGGTCGGCGAGTGCGATGCGCATGAGTGCGCGTTCGTTGCTGCCAAATGGCTGCATCGCACGGATGAATCGGTAGCCGGCAGCGGCTCGCATGAGCAGTTCTGAGTCGTGTTCCCCGAGCTCGTGCAGGGGCGCGAGCTTTGCGAACAGATGGCGCGCCGCGTCATCAGACGAGGTCGCCCGACTGGCGTTGCCGAACCCACAACGTGCAGGTGTCTCCAGAGCGGGAGCAGACACTACGGTCCTCCTGTTCGAGTCCATGACCGGTGGATCCAGTCGCGCGGCAACATCTGGTGCCGTGACGTCCTTGCCGCAGATGATTGCTTACGCATAGGCAACTGACTAGAGGTTCGAGCGAGAAGCAACAAAGGGTTTTCAAGCCTGTAAGCACCGTTGACAAACGGCATCTGTCGACCCGCCGAACAGGGGCAGTCTCATACGAGACAGGGGGCGTTCGTGGACTCTTTGTTGCTTCGATCAGGTCGCGGGCACGGTGGGTCGAGAATGGAGGATGCTTCGCAAAAGGAAGGAAGACCCATGGATCGAAAGCGTGTGCTGTTTCTGTGTACCGGCAACACCTCCCGCAGTCAGATGGCGGAGGCCATCCTGCGAGAGCGGGCTGGCGACAGGTTTGAGGCCCACAGCGCTGGGGTGATGCCTTCGTCAATCCGCCCCGAGACGCTACAGGTGCTGCTCGAAGCCGGCATCCCGACCGACGGCCTGAGGAGTAAAGGGGTCGACGACTTCCTCGGCACGGTCTTTCTGCACTATCTCATCACGGTGTGCGATGAGGCCGAGGAGAAGTGCCCGCGCGTGTGGCCGCAGGGGGGCACGCGTCTCTTCTGGCCCGTAGATGATCCCGCGCGTGCGGCAGGATCCGAAGACGAGGTTCTCCAAGCGTATCGCCTGGCTCGGGACGAGCTCAGCGTTCGGATCGGCGAGTGGCTCGCCACCAGTCCCTAGAGACACCGGGCGGGGCCTAAGATGAGCCCGGGTGCGCGCCCAGAGGAAGGGGGCGGCCTAGATTGCCCTCTTGAGCGACATAGTGAATGTGGTCCCGGCGCCTTCCTCTGACGCGACGACGATCGTCCCACCGCTTCGTTCGACGACATGCCGCACCAGCGCAAGACCGAGGCCGGTGCCGCCGCTCTCTCGGCTCCGGGCGCGGTCGACACGATAGAAGCGCTCAAAGATGCGCGGGAGGTCCTCGGCGGGTATCCCGCTGCCGGTGTCTGCGACTGTCACCCTGACAACTGACTCGGCAAGCACCACCGTGATGCCTACGCCGCCGTTATCGGTGTACGCGATCGCGTTGTCCAAGAGATTGTCCAGCGCCACGGCCACGTCGGTCGGTTCGGCTGCGACAAACACGTCAACTCCGCGAATCGCCGAGAGGTCCACGTCGATCGAAAGTCCCGCGCGCGTCGCCGCGGCCCGGTGGCTGACCACTGCGTTCTCTACAGCCTGGCGGATATCGGTGAGCTCCCCATCCGGTGCCGCGGTTTCAAGCCTCGAGAGGTCGAGCAGGTCTCGGACAAGCCGCTCGAGGCGTATGGCCTCTGCATGGATCTGCGCCGAGAAGAGGAGCGATTGCTCGACATCTCCATCGGCGGCTGCGCTGCCGGCAGACTCGGCCAAGAGCTGAATGCCGGCGACCGGGGTCTTGAGCTCATGGCTCGCATTGGCGACGAAGTCCCTGCGCACGTGGTCGAGGTGCACGCGCTCTGTGATGTCGGAGACGACGACCAGCGCTCGGCCCTCGTCCTGAACCGCGTCGAGGGGAACTACCGTCAAGCGAAGCGTCCGCCCGAGAGGGTCGGGATCCAGCTCGGTGATGAACGACGGTGTTGAGCCGAGGTGCTCGGTAATCGAACCTACCAGCGACTCCGGCAGACCGGCGCTGTGCAAGGCGGCTCCTCGCCAACCGCTCGCTGGCATCCTAAAGATGCGTCCGGCAGCGCTGTTCGCGTAGCGGATGACGTCGTCATCGAGCAAGAAGACGGCATCAGAAAGACCATTGAGCGCGGTGCGAAGCGTCTTCTGCTCGGCCTCCAACGCGGTAAGCCGAGCCCGCATCTGGCGCCTCAATGTGGTGAGCGCATCTGCTAGCGGCACGAGGTCAGACGGAACATCCGGCATCTCCACGTCGAGGTTGCCGCTTGCCATTCTCTCGGCCGTCCGGGAAAGTTCCCGAATTGGCCGGGCAGCCGCCCCACTCGCCCAAGTCGCGATACCCGACGCGATAACAATCGCCGCCAGCAACAACAACAGCCCGACCTGCCGAGAAGCCCGCGCGATTGACCCGATCTCGGCAATCGGCTGGGAGACTCGCACGACGGCCGGGGCGCCGCGCCACGTCGTTGGGACCGCTATGTAGAGCTCGTCGGCCCCGTCGGTCTTGGAGACGCGCCGAGCGACCCCGGTCTCACCGCGCAGCGCAGCGACTACCTCGGGTCGGTCGGCGTGGTTGTCCATCTTTGCGGGGTCATTGCCCGTGTCAGCCAGCACAGCTCCATCGGCCGACACGATCGTCATTCGCACATCGCCACCGGTTACGAGCTGCATTGCGATCGCCTGCGGCGCCCCGCTTGCTTCAGCGGCATAGAGCGCGCTCGTTTGAGCGACCGCGGTGAGGTTGCGTTCCTGCTCCTGAAGAATCGCCTTTGTCACGGGACCGTAGAGCGACCACAGCCACGCTACGGCGAACACGGCAGCCACTAGCAGGTAGCCCATGACGAGCCGCGCGCGGTAGGAGTCCGCGAGGCTGCGCATTGATCTCACCGACGCACTCCGGAGTCCTCGGTCACCTGGCTCTTGGCCAAGGATTCGAACCGATAGCCCATTCCGTGGACCGTGTGGACGTAGATGAATTCCGAGGGGTCCTCGATCGCCTGCCGAAGCCGACGGATGTGTACATCGATCGTACGAGAGGAGGGAAGATGTTCGTAGCCCCAGACCTCCTCGGCGAGCATGTGGCGCGTCGCGAGCTGACCGGTACGGCGGGCGAGTGAGACCAGCAGCTGGAACTCCTTGAGTCGCAGCTTCACCTGCTTGCCGGCTACAGATACTCGGAAGCTCTTAGGTTCGACCACCAGGTCGCCCATCTCGATGGTGCTCTCGTCGGCGAGTGTCTCACGGGTGCGCACTCGGCGAAGGTTCGCGCGCACGCGGGCGAGCAGCTCCTCCATCGAGAACGGCTTGGTGATGTAGTCGTCGGCACCTGCGTCCAATCCACGAACCTTGTCGCGCTCCGTGTCGAGCGCCGTGACCATGACGATCGCGGTCTCCTTATCGTCGACGCGCATGCGCTCGGCGATTTCGTAGCCGTCCATGCCGGGGAGCATGAGGTCGAGCAGCACGAGGTCGGGTTGCACTCGGCCGGCGGTCTCGAGAGCCGCACCGCCGTCGGCAACGGCGTACACGGTAAACCCGGCGCGCTTCAGGGCGTATTCGACCGTCTGCCTGATGATCGGGTCATCTTCGACTACCAGAATCGTCGCCACATCAAACTCCTTGGCTTTCGAAGCGAGCAACTGAATCGCCGGAGGGCCCGACGCCGCGCATCATGATGGCACGCACGTTTCCCAGGGAACAGCAATTTTACAGTCTATTTACACACGTGTATCCGAGTTAACAGCCGTGCAACCACTCG
>JBAXEO010000135.1:0-5951 GCA_037140395.1 Coriobacteriia bacterium | reverse complement strand
GAGCGGGGTGCTGCGCTCGGCGGGCGGCCCTCAACTACTAGTTGTATCGGCGGCGATCGATGAGGGGCACCGGCTGGTCGCGGTCCAGGGGCTACGAGAGATCCGGCAGACGCAAGCTGGCATTCTCGCGATTGGCGCCATCGCCCTACTGGTCGCTGCTCTTGTCGCGTACCTCGCCGGCGGCTTGCTGGCGCGACGGCTGACGGCTCCGCTCGTGCGCCTCGAAGCAGCTGCTGAGTCGGTGGCCGAGGGCGCCTTCGGGACCCAAGTGGCCGAGGAGGGCGATGCTGAAACCGCGTCGCTCGCGCGCTCCTTCAACCGTATGTCCGCTCGCGTCGCCGATGCCTACTCGGCGCAGAAGGCATTCGTTGGCGACGTGTCTCACGAGATCCGCACGCCGCTGACCTCGATCCGAGGCTTCGCCGAGGCGATGCTCGATGGCACGGTGACCAATCCCGAGCAGCAGCGCCACGCGCTCGGCGTCATTCGCGACGAGGCGGTGCGAATCGGAGAGGTCTCACAGACGCTGCTCGCGCTCTCCGAGCTTGAGGCAGGCGCCGTGCGGATTGCTCGGGTCCCGGTGGACGCGGCGCTTCTGGGCGACGCGCTGCGCGGGCGCTTCGAGGCTGCGGCGCACGAGGCGGGAATCCGGCTCGAGATCGCTCTGTCAGAGCCGGCGCGCCCGCTTGGGGACCCGGAGAGGCTGCTCCAAGCGGTGTCGACGTTGGTCGCCAACGCGATCGCCTACACCCCGGTCGGTGGTGACGTACGCGTGTGCACGGTGGTCTCGACCGGGCGGTGGCGGCTACGCGTCGATGACTCGGGACCCGGAATACCTGCCGAGAAGCGCTCCGAGGTGTTTGGCCGGTTCTCTCGGCTTGACGAGTCGGGAAGTGGCGGCTCTGGTTTGGGGTTGTCTATCTGCAAGAGATTGGTCGAGCTCATGGAGGGCGATGTGAGCGTCACGACGAGCGACTTGGGTGGCGCGTGCTTCGAGATTGATCTGCCCGTGGCGTCTGGGCAACTCAACACAAACTCAACATGAGGCCAATATGCTCGCAACCTGCGACGACGATACTCAAGTCGTAGGACAGGTTGGCAGGGGTCGTGCTGCCTACCGGACGGATGCGAACAGATTGAAGGTGCAGAGATGATCGAGAGCACAAAACGAATTGCAGCGGCGGTGACAGCCGGGGCGCTGGTCGCCATCTTGGTTGTGCCGATTGCGGCAGTGGCGGTTCCCGGTCAGGGTGGGCTGAAGCGGTCGATCAAGTCACAGGTCGCGCCGGCGCCCGGTCAGGGTGGGCTGAAGTCGTCGGTCAAGTCGCAGGGCGCGTCTGCCACGAGCGAGGTCAAGGGGCAGCCTCTCGCGAACCTGAAGAATCGCATCGTCAACGTCTTGGCGGCACGCAAGGCCAGGTTTGACGCAGCCATGAGCAATCTCCACGCGCGGATCACGCGTGTCTCTGCGATCGCCGACAAGGTCGAGGCTGCTGGCGGCGACGTGAGCTCGGCGCGCGCGAGCCTCGAGGCAGCCCAGGCGCACCTCGACAAGGCAGCGACTCTTGAGGCCGAAGCCATCGCGGCGTTTGAGGCTATCCCCACCACATCGAGCAACCGAGGGGTTGCATTCAAGGCCGCTCGCGAGAAGGGCCGTCTCACCAATGCCGAGATCAAGGCCGCACGGACCGATATCCGCACGGCTGCTCAGGGACTGAGGACGATCGTCGATCAGCTGAAGACCCAGTAACCACAAGGACGGCGAATGCACATAACACGCGGCACCATGTGCGCGATCACGGCGCTCCTGCTTTTCGCAGGGGCGCTTGTGGCTGTTTCCGGATGCGCGCGACAGCCAATGGCGCAGATCACTGAAGCGACGTCTTCGGTTGAGCCGACCGCCTCGGTCACCGCGACTGTGGGGGCGGGAGGCTCTTCGACCAACGGCGACTCGGGCTCATCGGGGGCTGGCGCTTCGGGCACCGGCGGCTCATCTGGCTCGTCGAAGATCGACTCGAAAGCCGCCAGCTCGCTTGACGCTGAGCTTTCTGCGATCCAGTCAGAACTCGACAAGATGAGTCTCCCCAGCGACAGCGACTTCGACAGCATCGGGTCGGGACTCAAGTAGTACTCTGGGGGGCGCGCGGTGCCGTCCACCCGCCGCCGAGGAGTACGGATGCATTTCTGGTACCTGCCCACCGTCGACTATCCCCAGCTCTGGCCGTGCGTCGGCGTGTTCTTCTTGTTCTTCATCCCAGTGAGCGTCTGGCATGACCGGGCTTGGAGGCGAACGCTCGCCGAATACGGCGTCTTGCGCGCCGCTGCGGGAGCGGTCGACCCGTGGCCGCCGGCGGGCATGCGCACTCTGATCGGTGTGCAAGCGTGGTTGGTGTTGACCGCGGCTGGCCTGCTCGCGGCGATGACGGCGCTGGGAATCGCTGCTTTGGCCGCATGGCCCAGCAAGCTGCCGTTCTTCGACTACCCGATCAACTACTTCGACCGTCCATACCTGCTGGGCGCGGTGGTCGCGGGGACGGCTGCCGTCGTGGGTGCGGTGGCGCTGGGAGCCGACCTGGTGCGCTCGCCGTGGGCGGCCGTCGCGCACAAGGTGCGGCGGGCGACGCACGCGCCAGCTGCCAACCGCGAGCGGCTGTTCGCGGAGGCGCTCGCGGTGGATCCGGGCGTTGAGGCGGCGCGGGGGGATTCGACGGGACTCGGCTCCTGAGCTGGAGGAGAGTCGACGCCGAGGGCACTGCGCGCTCACTCGCGTTCCTCCTCTGGCTCGTCGGCGATAGCAGCGAGTCGGCGCTGCAGCTCCTCGCGGATGGGCTCGGTGAGGTATTGCGCAGCTCGAATCTCGCCACGGTCGAGGCCCAGAAGTGCAGTCTGCTGCGGTCCCTTCTTTGCGCAGAGAATCAGGCCGACAGGCGGTTCCTCTCCAGCGCGGCGCTCGTTGACGTCGAGCCAACGTAGGTAGAGCTCCATCTGTCCCTTGTCACCCGGCTTGAGATGGCGCGTCTTGAGATCAATCGCCACCAGGCAGCGTAGCCCGCGATGGTAGAATAGTAGGTCGAGGTAGTAGTCCACGCCGTCGACGATTACGCGCTTCTGCCGAGCGACGAAACAGAAGTCGGCACCGAGTTCGAGCAAGAAGCGCTGCATCTCGTCGAGAATCGCGCGTTCCAGTTCGGCCTCCGAGTGCTTAGATGGCAGGCCGAGGAAGTCCAGGACGTAGGGGTCGTGGAATGCGAGTTCGGGTGTGGTAACCCCGTCGATTCGGAGTGTTGCGAGTTGCTGCTGCACCGCGCCGAGGGAGCCTGCCGCGTGTACAGTGCGCTCAAACAACTTGCCGTCGACCTGAGCGCGCAGCGTTCGTTTGGACCAGCGCTCGTGGGCGCACATGGCCAGGTAGAAGTCGCGTTTCGGCTGCTCATCGATGGTGAGAAGCTCGGCGATGTTGGTCCAGGTCAATTTTGTCGCCAGTGGCGAGAATATCTCAGGATCTGGATACAGCTCCGAGAACTTCATCATCCTGAAGACATTTTGCCAACTGAACCCACGCCCATACCGCTCGCGCAATCGGGCGGCCACGCGCTTCACGATATCGCGGCCATACGCCGCCCGCTCGCCGCCGAGCACCTCTTCGCGGATCCGCTTGCCGATGCCCCAGTACAACATCACGAGCTCTGAGTTGACCGTGGTCGCGACGCGCGTACGCGCCCGCTCGATCAGCGACGACAGGTCGCCGAACAGCGCATCCTCCTGTGAGGCTAGATCCTTGCTACCGATGTCGTTCATGCCACTCCTTCCGTTCGAGACGGAGGAGCGGGTAGTTCCTGAGGGGAAGCCAACGGTAGCACTCGGGTCTGACATGATGCCGCCCGCTCGCCGCTGGCCCCCCGCGCGCTCTTGTCCTAACCCACCATGTCGCGCGTCGCTACGTCCTGCACCAGCACCCCGTCGGTGATCTCCAGTATGCGGTCGGTCCGCTCGGCGATGGAGCGGTCGTGGGTGACGATGAGGAATGCGGTGTGCGTCTCCTTGTTGATCTCGCGGAAGAGGTCGTAGACCAGGTTGGTGTTGACGGTGTCGAGGTTGCCGGTTGGCTCATCGGCAAGCACGATCGATGGCTTGTTCATGAGCGCCCGCGCAATGGCGACCCGCTGCTTTTGGCCACCGGACAGCGAGTTCGCATTCTTCTTGCCCATGCCCTCGATGCCGAGCATGGAAAGCGTTTCCGTGGCCCGCGCCTGAATCTCGTCGGCGGGCATGGTTCCGGCGATCATTGCCGGCATCGCCACGTTCTCGAAGACGCTGAACTCGGGGAGCAGGTAGTGGAACTGGAAGACGAAGCCGATGAGCTGGGCGCGCAGCGTGGCGCGCTCGAGCTTGGAGATCTTGGTGGTGTCGGTGCCGTGGTAGATCGCCGAGCCGCCGGTGGGCGTATCCAGCAGGCCGAGCAGGTTCAGCAACGTGGACTTGCCGCTGCCCGACTGGCCTATGATGGCGGCGAACTCGCCCTCGCAGAACGTGAACGACATCTCCTTGAGAGCATGGGTCGCCGCATCGCCCTCGCCATAGACCTTGTCGAGGCGGTCGGCCACAAGCAGCGTGCCGAAGTCGCAATTGGAGGCGTCAGCCATTCTGGATCACCTCGATCGGGTCGAGCTTCGAGGTCCTGCGGATGGGGACGATCGACGACAGCATGGCCACGACGACTCCGATGCACGCCGAGACGGCCACGAACTTGGGATCCATCGAGATGCTGAACGGCGCCGGCGACAGGCTGAATAGCGCGAGGATCGCGAACGAGAAGATCACGCCGAGGGTGGATCCGGCGACTCCCAGGATCGCTGCCTGGTACAGGAAGATGCGGCCGGACGGCCGGTCGGCCAGGCCCATTGCCTTGAGGATGCCGATCTGCCGCGTCTTCTGGACCGCCGCGATCGCCAGCGTCGAAGCGATGCCGAGCGCCACGGCCACTAACACGAAGCCCTGGATCATGTAGGAGGAAGCCGACTGCGCGGTGAGACCGGCGAGGAGACTCGCGTTCTGACTCTGCCACTCCACTACCGAGACGCCTGGCAGCTGCGAACTCCACGAAGCGGCAACCGCTTTGGAGTCGTAGGGCTTGATGAGCTGCACGTCGATGGCCTGGTACTGGTCGTTGGCCCAACCCAGCACGCTCTGGGGCACCTTGCCCGAGACGAACGCCTGGCGGGCGTTGAACTGGCTAGAACCCAGGTCGAAGACGCCGGTCACGGTGAACGTGCCGCTCTGTCCGCCCTGCAACGCAAGCGCGACCGAGTCACCCGCATGGATGTTGAACTTCTGGGAGAACTCCTTGCCGACCATGATCTCGCCGTTGCCGAGCGAAGCCTTGCCCTCGATGGTCTTGTCGCTGATCTTGTAGATGCCGTCGAGGTCCTTGAGTTCGCCGCCGATAAGCCCGAGCGTGGAGCTGTCGGTGCCATTGCTAAACAATGCGGGCACGCTGCGGACGGGCGCGACGCTGCCAGGCTTGACCCGAGGGTCGTTGTAGACGAGATCCTTCATTTTGGGCGTGAAACGGACGGGATCGCTCTCTTTGATCGCCTGGATGGTGACCTGGGGCGAGGACCCGATGGTGGTATTGAGCAGGTTCGCCTGCAGGCTGATGATGATTGAGCCGACGAATATCTGCGTGGCGATGCCCACCGCGATGCCGCATGCGATGAGTGCCGACTGTCCCGGGCTCGACCGCAGGAAGCGCCAAGCGATGCGCAGTGAGAGCACCCGCGTCACCCGTCCATCGGAGTGCCGGGGAGGCCGAGCTCGGCGGGATCCAGGAGGTCCTCGGCGGGCCAGCTGCGGTCTTTGGCGAACGCCGGCCCGCCCACGACAATGCGGACGCCGGGAAGCGCCGAGCGCAGCGAGTCGATGAAGCAGCGCAGCTCGACGCGCTCGTACAC